>CAZJIF010000072.1:0-5658 GCA_964546045.1 uncultured Klebsiella sp.
CTATTGCCAGGGGTTTGCCAAGGCCTGGGAACCCTGGCCGCCGCTGCCCCTGGCCGCTGCGGCCGAGCTGGGGTGGTGGCAGGCGCTGCTGGCCGACCATGGCGTCGAGCGCCTGCAG
Source organism: uncultured Klebsiella sp. (assembly GCA_964546045.1). Classification (GTDB taxonomy): domain Bacteria; phylum Cyanobacteriota; class Cyanobacteriia; order PCC-6307; family Cyanobiaceae; genus RGUW01. Next base: position 119 of record CAZJIF010000072.1, read on the forward strand.
GGCATGCCACTGCTCGAGGCGCTGCTGGCCGCCATGCCCCAGCTGCGGCTGCCCCAGGTGGCTGGCATCAGCGACAGCGACCTGTACAGACAGGCCGTGCTGCGGGGTGAACAGCTCGACACCGACGCCCTGGCGGACGCCGGGCCGCCGCCCTGCTGGCAGCAACCGCAGGCGCTGACGCTGTGGATCGCCCCCCATCCCGCCGGGGCGATGCCGGTGCTGCAGACCCCCAGCTGGGCCGATTTTGAGCTGCTGGTGCGCGCGCTGGCCCATCGGGGTGAACCCGTGGCGCTGGCCGATGGCGTCCATGCCCAGGCGATCAGCGGCCTGATTCACTGGGGCCTCATCAGGCAGTTTGGCCGCCAGAGCCGGGCCCGATTGATCGTGCTTCACCAGGCGCCCTATGGCTCGGTGAGCGCTGCCCATGTGCCCGGCAGGCTCAGTGACGGGGCCTGGCTCGAAGCGTCCAGCACCCTGCGCCTTGAGCACGAACTGACCCATCTGGCCACCAGGCGGTTGCTGGGCGAGATGCGCCTCAACCTGCTCGACGAGCTGGTGGCCGATGCCATGGGCATGGTGGCGGCCCTGGGCCGCTTCGATGCCGCCCTGTTCGGGCGCTGCCTGGGCATCGATGCTCTCGACCAGCCGATTGCCAACGGCCGCTGGCGCAGCTACACCGGCGAACTGAGCCATGAACAGATCCAGCAGGCGGTGGCCCTGGTGATGGCCCGCAGCCGTGAACTGCAGACCCTGCTGGACCAGCAACCAGCGCTGCTGAGCCCAGCACAGGCGATGGTGCGGCTTCAATGGCTGTGCCAACAAAGGCTGGATCAGCCGATCAGCGCAGCGCCAGAGGCGGCATTGCCGCTGCAAGCTTGTGCAGCAGCGCACCAGTCCAACGTTTGACCTGAAAACGTTGGGGCTCGCGGCACGCAGGACCCCATGGCAGGCGTCAGTCAATGGCGAAATGCTGGGCTGCAGGCCATCAGCAGTGGCTTGATCACCTACCTGCTACTCACGGCCCTGGGCGCACCACGGCCCCTGCCCAAACTCAGGGTCTGGGGCGCCCCTGACCAGCCAGCAGCCACAACAGCAACCCCGCCAGCACCCACGGGACTGGTTGCATCTGAGCTAGCGGGCTGAGCGCTGCAGTGAGCGGTGACAGCAGCCAATGGGCCACCGCCACCCCCAACAAGACAGTCAGAATCAAGGCGGGCATGGCTCAGTCCACGCTGACGCTGCCGGCCCGCAGCACCTGCCAGCGGCCCGCCTGCCAGCCCACCACGGTGCTGGCTTGGGCGCTGGGTGCAGGCCAGGGCACGGGCCCCAGCAAGGGCACGTCCTGGACACCCAGGCCACACGCAGCTTCGGCGGCGGTGGTCGCCGCTGGCTCCCCAGAGCGGTTGGCACTCGTGGTCGCCAGGGGGCCGCTGAGCTGCAGCAGCCCCTGGGCCATCGAACAGGCTGGAACCCGCAGGCCAAGGCTGGCGCCACCCGGGTTGAGCTGCTGCACCAGCGGGCCAGCAGCCGGCAACACCAGCGTCAGCGCACCCGGCCAATGGCGCAGCGCCAGCTCCAGGGCCTCGGGCGGCCATTGCACACCGACAACCTCCTGCAGCTGATGCAGGTTGGCGCCCATCAGGATCAGGGGCTTGTCAGGCGGACGCTGCTTGAGCTGCCAGATCTGGCCGGCATGCTCGGGCAAAGCCGCCAGTGCCACCAGCGTGTCAGTCGGAAACAGCACGGCCGCCCCCGCCTGCAGGCGAGCGACGAGAGCATCGGGTTCCAGAAACGTCGTCATTGGTGATCGTTCGGCGGTGCCTGGGCGCTGGCAAAGCGCCAGACCCCCTCAAGATCGCGATGACGCGCCAGCGCGACCAGCCCCGCATTGGCCAGCAGCTCAAAAACAGCCTCAGACTGGTCGTGATGGTGCTCGAGCAGCAGCCGGCCGCCTGGGCGCAACGCAACGACGGCACCAGCAGCGATCTGACGGATCGCCTCCAGGCCGTCGCCCCCAGCCGCCAGGGCCAGGGCCGGCTCGTGCTCGCGCACTCCGGGCTCCAGCTGCGCCCACACCGACGTGGGGATGTAGGGCGGGTTGGCCACCACCACCCCCAGCTGACCCCACCAGGGGGCCAGCGGCTGCCACCAGCTGCCAGACAGCAGCTGCACATGGGGTGCCACCCGCAGATTGACCGCCGCCACCGTGCGGGCTGCCGCCGACAGCTCGACGGCCAGGCCGCGGCTGTGGGGCCAGGCACGGGCCAGGGCCAGAGCCAGGGCACCGCTGCCCGTGCCCAGGTCGGCCCAGAGCTGCGGCGGCGACGGAACCAGCTGCAGGGCCAGCTCAATCAGCAGCTCGGTTTCGGGCCTAGGGATCAGCACCCCAGGCCCCACCTGCAGGGTCAGATCGCGCCAGGGGCACAGACCGAGCAGGTACTGCAACGGAACTTCCTCGCCAAGATGGCAGTTCCATAGCGCCGCCAGCTCGTCGAGGCTGCGCTGCAGGACAACGGGTTGATCAGGGCTGAGCTGCAGCAGCTGCAACTGCTGCCGGCCCACGCCTGCCCCCAGATCGAGAAGCCAATCCAAGCTCGGCTGCAGATCGGCGGGCGAGCGCGGCTGATCCGCCAGCTGCTGCCGGCGCCAGGCGAGCAGGACCCGGCCCGTGGTGGTGGGGTTCATCTGCAGGTCTGCCACGGAGGGCCTGGGTTGGTCCCAGTGTGGCGACTGGCGGCTGGGGGGTGGCGTCATCAGGTTGGTCGCCACTGCAGGCCTGGCTCGGCCCGCAGCACCCCGGCCAGCTCGAGCGCCAACAGCCGCGGCATGAGCTGCGCAGCCGCCTGGCCCAGATGCAGGCAGAGCTGCTCGAGTGAGGCACCACTGCCCAGAGCAGCCAGCAACGCCTGATCCGCAGCACTGGCGCCAGGGTTGCTGGCTGCACTGGTGCGGTCAGCAGGCGTCAGCCCCCCATCCCCGGCCGACCCGGCCGCCAAGGGGCCAGGACCCAGCGCCGCGATCAGGTCGCTGGTGGCCAACAGGGGTGCCGCACCCGCCGCCAGCCAGCGGTTGCTGCCCGCAGCCGATCGTTTGGCAGCATCGGCCGGCACCACCCACAGGGGCAGGCCCCGGTCCCAGGCCAGACGGGCAGCGTGAAGGGCACCACTGACGTCGGGGCATTCGACCAGCACAACAGCAGACACCAGGGCCACCTGCAAACGATTGCGGACGGCAAAATGCCCCGCACGCACCCGGCTGCCAGGGGCCTGTTCGCTGATCAGCAGTCCCTGGCTGGCCACCTGCTGCTGCAGCCGGGCGTGATGGCTGGGATAGACGCGATTCAAGGGGGTGCCCAGCACGCCGACGGGGCGTCCGCCTGCCTGCAAACAGCCCTGATGAGCCGCCGCGTCGATGCCTTCGGCCAGACCACTGACCACGGGCCAGCCCGCCTGGGCCAGCGCACCACCAATGGCCGAAGCCGTCTGTAGACCATGCAGCGACGGTCGGCGGGTCCCGACCACCGCCACCGCCTGGCCCCGGCGCAACGGCGCCCACAACGGGCCCTGGCCCTGCCAATACAAATGAAGTGGAGGCTGGTCCAGGGCCTTGACCGCCGCAGGCAGGGCCCGATCCCCGGGAAGCAACACCCCTGTGCAGCGCAGGCTGCCGAAAGGATCGTCCCCGCGCTGCTGGCGGAGCTGATCAATGGCGGCCAGACGCGTGGGACCGATGCCCGGCGCCGCCGCCAAGCGCTGGCGCGGCGCCGCCCATGCCGCCTCCAGACTGCCAAACAGCTCCCAGAGCTGACACAACCTGGTGTAACCGAGACCTGGGATCGCGCTCCAGAGCAACCACCACTGTCGCTCCTGCGCCGACCACGCCCGGCTGCCACAAACCCGCCCAGCCCTGCAGGACCTGACCACAGCAATCAGTACATCTGTACTGAAGCTACTGCGGCCCCCGTACCAGGGTGGCCACTGCCTCCGCCAGGTCAGCGGGCAGCTGGCGCGCCAGGCGCCGCTGGGTTGGGCCACTGGCCAGATCCACCAGCACCAGGTCGACGCGCGCCTCGGCGGCCAGCACGCCACCAGCCGTCACGAACCGGGTCCGCCACGGCAACCGGACCCCCCGACGGGGCAACACTTGGCTCTCAAGCCGCACCAGATCGCCATGCCGCAGCGCCTGGCGGTAGTCGATCGCCAGTGACACCACAGGCAGCTCGAGCCCCCGGGCCGACAAATCGCTATAGGCCAGGCCCGCCTGGGCCAACGCCTCGACCCGGGCCTCTTCAAGCCAGCCCAGGTAGGCACCGTGCCACATCACCCCGGCATGGTCGGTGTGCTGGGGCAGCACCCGCCGCTGCAACGACCAGCAACCAGAAGCAAACACGTGTTCGGATCGTTCAGTGACCATGGTTGTCAAACGGCGGACCGGGGCTGGTCGGGCGCCATAGGCTGCCACCGCGCTCCCCTGCATCCTGGTGTTCCGCAACCTTCTGATCGCCGATTCCGGCCAAGGTCACGTTGAAGAGATGGTGCGCATGCTGCGTGCCATCCCGCCTGCCGCCCAGGCACGGGTCAACCTGCTGCACGTGGTCGGCGAACAGAGCAGCGCCGATGTCGAGGACCATCTGGCACGGACCGAAGGGCTGCTGGGCGATGCGATCAAACGCATGGGTCTGGACGGCATCGCCGTCAACACCGTGATCCGCCAGGGCGACACCAAGACGACCGTGCTCAAGGTGGCCGACGAGCTGGATGCCGACCTGATCGTGATGGGCTCCCGGGGCATGAACCGGCTGCAGGCGATGCTCAGCAACAGCGCCAGCCAATACGTCTTTCAACTGTCGACCCGGCCGATGCTGCTGGTGCGCGATGACCTGTACATCAGGGCCATCAACCGGGTGATGGTCACCGTCGATGGCACCGGCGTGGGCGATGACGCCCTACGGCTGGCCTGCGAACTGGTTGCTGCGATCCCCGGCGGCAGCCTGACAGGCGTTCACGTGACCCGCCAGGACCTGGCCCCCAGCCGCGGCGGCAAGACCGCCGCCGACGAGGTGCTCGACAAGGCTGTGCAGCGGGCCCGCAGTTTTGGCGTCACCCTGCAACCACTGCACAAGGTGGGCGACATCGCCCGCACGGTGTGCAGCGCCGCTGAAGACGTGCGAGCTGATCTGCTGGTGATCGCATCCCAGGACCGTCGGCCTGTGGTCGCCAAGAGCCTGGTCGACATTGACCGGCTGCTGGGCAGCTCGGTCAGCGATTTCATCAGGGTGCACGCTCCGGCACCGGTGCTGTTGGTGCGCGAACCCGAGCGCGGACGCTGACGGGGCTGGTTCAGCCCCCCTGCCGGCTGCTGGTCTGGATGTACAGGATGATCAGGAAGACCGCCGGAACCAACACAAACAGCAGGCTGGCGACAAAGCCGAGGTCGTTGGTTTCCATGGCATTGGGGGAAGTCCAGGAAAGGTATCACCGCTGACCGGGCTGCAATCAGGAGACGTCACCGCTCGTTGCGGACGGCTCCTCGCCATCACC
>CAZJIF010000072.1:5758-9122 GCA_964546045.1 uncultured Klebsiella sp.
GGCCTCGGCCTCGACGGTGGGCTGGGGCCACGCTGTCGGCCCCAGGGGCAGGGGCGTGGCCATCGATGCTGCCAGCAAGCCCTCGCGGTCACCCAGGCCAACCTGGGGCCTGGTGATCACCCGCAACGACTGGTTAACCAGAGCCTGGCAGGCCAGTCGCCAGCTCTGGGAACGACGTCTGAGCTTCTGCTCCTCGACGGCGGTGCGTGGGCTGAGCGCCACCGCAGACGGCTCGTCGGGCACCTCGACAAAACAGGTGATGCACTGACCGCAGCCCCCACAGTTGCCGAGGGCGCCCTTCAACCCATAGAGCTGAATGCCGGCGCGCAGGGCCACCTCGCGCAAGTTCTCACCTGGATAACACTCCACATCACGGCCTTCGCGCACAAACCGAATCACGGGCATGGGAGACGCTGCGAGTGACCCCATTGTGCTGGCGTGCCGACGGCCCGCTGGTTGCGGTCTGTGACCACCGCCGCGTCAGAGCGGTCGTGACCCTTACGATCGCCCAACCCACCCCAAGCGTCTCCCCATGGGATTGCCCTGGTACCGGGTGCACACGGTCGTGATCAACGACCCGGGCCGATTGCTGGCCGTGCACCTCATGCACACCGCATTGGTGGCCGGCTGGGCCGGCTCCATGGCGCTCTACGAGCTCGCCATCTTTGATCCTTCTGACCCGGTGCTCAACCCGATGTGGCGCCAGGGCATGTTCGTGATGCCCTTCATGGCGCGTCTCGGCGTGACCGGCAGCTGGGGCGGTTGGAGCATCACCGGTGAAACCGGCGTTGACCCCGGCTTCTGGAGCTTTGAGGGCGTCGCCGCGGCTCACATCATTTTCAGTGGCCTTTTGTTCCTGGCAGCGATCTGGCACTGGACCTACTGGGATCTGGAGATCTGGCAGGACCCCCGCACCGGTGAGCCTGCCCTCGACCTGCCCAAAATTTTTGGCATCCACCTGCTGCTGGCGGGCCTTGGTTGCTTCGGCTTTGGCGCTTTCCACCTGACCGGCGTCTTCGGACCAGGGATGTGGGTCAGCGACGCCTATGGCTTAACAGGACACTTAGAGCCCGTACAACCATCGTGGGGCCCTGAAGGCTTCAACCCCTTCAATCCGGGCGGCATTGTGGCTCACCACATTGCTGCCGGCATCGTCGGGATCATCGCTGGCATTTTCCACATCACGACCCGTCCGCCCGAACGGCTCTACAAAGCCCTGCGCATGGGCAACATCGAGACCGTTCTGGCTTCGGCCATCGCAGCAGTGTTCTTTGCAGCGTTCATCGTTGCCGGAACCATGTGGTACGGAGCGGCTGCAACCCCGGTCGAGCTGTTCGGTCCCACCCGTTACCAGTGGGATCAGAGCTACTTCAAAACCGAAATCAACCGCCGCGTGCAAACGGCAATCGACAACGGTTCCACCAGAGAGCAGGCCTGGGCCTCGATTCCCGAAAAGCTCGCCTTCTATGACTACGTGGGCAACAGCCCTGCCAAGGGTGGTCTCTTCCGCGTCGGCCCGATGGTCAATGGCGACGGCCTGCCGACAGGCTGGGTCGGCCACATTTCCTTCACTGATAAGGATGGTCGAGAGCTTGAGGTGCGTCGCCTGCCCAACTTCTTCGAGAACTTCCCTGTGGTGTTGCAGGACCAGGACGGCATTGTCCGTGCTGACATCCCCTTCCGCCGGGCTGAAGCGAAGTACGCCTTTGAGCAGACAGGTGTGAAGGCCACCGTTTACGGAGGCGCCCTGGCTGGTCAGACCTTCACTGATCCTGCCGATGTCAAGCGCCTGGCCCGCAAGGCTCAGCTTGGTGAGGCCTTTGAGTTCGATCGTGAGACCTACCACTCGGATGGTGTCTTCCGCAGCTCACCCCGAGGCTGGTTCACCTTTGGCCACGCCACCTTTGCGCTGCTGTTCTTCTTCGGTCACATCTGGCACGGCGCCCGCACCCTCTACCGCGACGTGTTTGCAGGCATCGATCCGGATCTGGGCGAACAAGTCGAATTCGGCCTGTTCCAGAAACTGGGCGACCGCTCGACCCGTCGCCTTCCCGAGGGTTTCGTGCCCCCGGCCGGCTCCACCCTCAGCTGATCTGCAGGAGATCCCATGGAGAGCTTCGCTTACATCCTGATTCTGGCTCTGGCCATTTCCACCCTTTTCTTCGCGATCGCCTTCCGCGATCCCCCGAAGATTGGCAAATAGGAAGCCAACCAGTGATCGGTTTGCCCAACGTGACCCCCGCCGATGGCGGGGGTTTTTTCTTGGCAACGATCAGCCCTTTCCAAAGTGAAAAGAGGTGTTTACACTTGATTGAGATCACCCGCTGTTCTGGGGATGCAATGTCCCTCCTGCCAACACACAGACAGCCGGGTTCTCGAATCACGGGCGGCTGACAGCGGGCGCAGTGTGCGCAGGCGCCGCGAGTGCCTGAACTGCGACTTTCGCTTCACCACCTACGAACGGGTCGAGACCGTTCCGATCACGGTGGTGAAGCGCAACGGAACCCGCGAGACGTTCAATCCCTCAAAGCTTCTGCATGGCCTGCTGCGGGCGTGCGAAAAAACCGGTCTTGAGCCGGCCAGGTTGGCCAATGTGGTCGAAGACATTGAACTGCAGCTGCAACAGCGCAACGGGCGTGAGGTCAGCAGCAGCGAAATCGGCGAGCTCGTGCTGCAGCAGCTCAGCACCATGAGCGAGGTGGCCTATGTGCGTTTTGCCTCGGTCTACCGGCAGTTTCAGAGCATCAGCGATTTTGTCGCCACCCTGGAAGGCCTGGGTGGAGTCCGGGCCAGCAGGGCCAAGGCCGCCCTGGTCGCCGCGGGCTAACCACAGGGCTCAGCATCGTCTTCCACGCCACTGGGCCCGATGCTGAGAGGTCCGGTTGGTAGATTGATGGATTGGAAGTGATCTGCTGGCGGCAGGTCGTTCCGTTCGCTCGCACTGCCCCTGGCAGACCGCCATTGCTCCATGACCGTGACCCCTTCCGACATCAGCAGCCCCGAGGCCGATCTGGACCTGGCCGCTGAAGCGGCAGCCGATCTGGACCTCGCCGCCCTGGAAGAGGTTCCTGCCGCCGATGCCTCGAGCAGCCGCAACGCCGGCCGCAGCAGCGATGACGTGGGTTTCACCCTCGATGAGTTCGCCTCGCTGCTGAGCAAATACGACTACAACTTCAAGCCCGGTGACGTCGTCAACGGCACCGTGTTTGCGATGGAGCCCAAGGGCGCCATGATCGACATCGGTGCCAAGACCGCCGCCTTCATGCCCCTGCAGGAGGTGTCGATCAACCGGGTCGAAGGCCTCAGTGATGTGCTCGCCCCCGGGGAGGTGCGTGAGTTCTTCATCATGAGTGAGGAGAACGAG
>CAZJIF010000073.1:0-9104 GCA_964546045.1 uncultured Klebsiella sp.
GGCAGAAACTGGTCCTTGGCGAGCATCGCCGCCAGCCGCGGGAAGCCGGCAAAGGCGGTGTTGGCCGCCAGGGTCAGGATCAGCAGGGTGGTGATCTGCAGGGCCCAGAACAGGGGGCTGCCGGCCCCGAACACCCGCACGCCGATCTGGGCCATCACGGTGCGGTCGGGGTCGGGGGCAATCCCATACAGCCAGGCCAGGCTGCTGACCGCCAAGAACATCGCGGCGAGCATGGCCCCCATCACCAGCATCGTGTTGCGGGCCCGTTGGGCGGCGGGTTCGCGGAACACCTTGACCCCGTTGGCGATGGCCTCGATGCCGGTCATCGCCGAGCAGCCTGAGCTGAAGGCGCGCAGGATCAGAAACAGGCCCAGGGGCTCGGCCGCCCGCACCAGCGGCGCAGGGTCGGGGGTGAACCCATGCACCAACACAAGGTTCTGAACGCCGAACAGGGCCAGCAGCGCCACCATCACCACAAAGGCATAGGTGGGCAGGGCAAAGGCGCGGCCCGCCTCCTTGACCCCGCGCAGGTTGGCCCAGCCCACGAGCACCAGCAGCAGCAGGCTCACGGGCACCTCATAGGGCAGGAGTGCCGGCAGCAGCGACGACAGGGCCTGGGTCCCGGCCATCAGGCTGACCGCCGCCGTCAGGGTGTAGTCGACCAGCAGCGAGGCCGCCGCCACCAGGCTGGCAGCGGTCCCCAGGTTTTCGCGGGCGACGACATAGGACCCTCCACCCTCGGGGTAGGCCTCGATGGTCTGGCGGTACGACAGCACCACCACCGCGATCAGCACGATGATCGCGACCGTGATCGGCAGCGACAGACCCAGGGCGCCGCTGCCCGCCAGAATCAAAACCCCCAGGGCGGCCTCGGTGGCGTAGGCGACCGAGGACAGGGCATCCGACGACAGGATCGGCAGGGCAACCGCGCTGGGCAGCCGCTCGCTGTCGGCTTCCGAGCGGGGAAGCGGCTTGCCGAACAGGCGCTTGAGCAGGGACGACGTCACCGGAGCCGCATTGATCTGCCTCCAGGATGCACCGCAGCCGCTGCAGCGGTGTGTCGTCTTGGCCTGGGTTGTTGGAAAAGCCCTTGACGAGACTTGAACTCGTGACCTCTCCCTTACCAAGGGAGTGCTCTACCGCTGAGCTACAAGGGCATGTGGAAGGTGGGCCGGGTTGGATTTGAACCAACGTAGGCAGAGCCAGCGGATTTACAGTCCGCCCCCATTAACCACTCGGGCACCGACCCGAACCACACCGCAAGAACTTACCAGCAGGGGTTCCCCTGGTCAGGCTGCCTACGATGGGCCCCATGCGCGTGCTGCTTCTCAACGGGCCCAACCTCAACCTTCTGGGGCTGCGCGAGCCCGGGCTCTATGGCGCCCAGACCCTGGCGCAGATCGAGGCTGATCTGCAGCAGCAGGCGTCAGGCCTGGGGGTCAGCCTTGAGACCTTTCAGAGCAACCATGAGGGTGCGCTGGTGGACCGGATCCATGCCGCCCGCGGTGAGGTCGACGGCATCCTCATCAATGCCGGTGCCTTCACCCACACCTCGATCGCCCTGCGCGACGCCCTGCTGGGGGTGGCGATCCCGTTTGTGGAGCTGCACCTGAGCAACGTGCATGCCCGCGAGCCCTTTCGCCAGCAGTCGTATTTGGCCGACAAGGCCCTGGGGGTGATCAGCGGTTTTGGCCCCGCCAGCTACCGGCTGGCGCTGCAGGGGATTGTGGAGCGGCTGCGGCAGCAACGATGACAGCCCTGCTGGACACTCCCGTGGCCCGGGTCAAATGGCTGGCGGCCCCGACCTCTCAGGACTGGCTGCAGGCGGCCAACGCCCGCCCTGATCTGCTGCTGATCGACCATGCCCACTGCGAGCGCAAGGCCGCCGGCGTGGCCCTGCAGCTGATGTTTCGTTATCCGGCCGAACCTGGCCTGGGCGAAGCCCTGAGCCCCCTGGCGCGCGAAGAGCTGGAGCACTTTGAGCTGGTGCTGCAGCTGATGGCGCGCCGCGGCCTGGCGTTGCGGCCCCTGCAGGCCCCCGGCTATGGCGCCCGTCTGAGCAAGGCGGTGCGTCGCGACGAGCCCGCGCGCATGCTCGACAGCTTTCTGGTTGCTGGGCTGATCGAGGCCCGCAGCCACGAGCGCATGGCCCTGTTGGCAGCCCAGGCTTCTGATCCCGAACTGCGCGAGCTCTATGGCGCGTTGCTGGCCAGTGAAGCCCGCCACTTCGGCCTTTACTGGCTGCTGGCCGAAGCGCGCTTTGGCCGAGAGGTCACCGTGGCCCGTTTAGAAGAGCTGGCGGTGGTGGAGGCCGATGCCCTGCGCGGTGCTCTGACCCGCGACGACGAGCTGCGGATGCATGCCGTAGGGCTGGCGGCGGCTTAAGCCCGCTGCCGCCGTAACAGGCTGCGTTCGGCGGGATCGGCCACGGCCATCACGCCGATGGCGATGGCGATGCCGATGGCATTGGCCTGCAGGCGCTTGTCCGCCATCATCAGCAGCGTGCCGTCCTGGCTGTTAAACAGCACGATCGTGGCGGTCAGCAGCAGCATCAACAGGGTCGGGTGGCCGTGGCGCTTCGCCACCAGGCCCGTGGCGATGCCCAGGAGAATGGCTGGGATCTGCAACGGCAGCGTCGGAGGCATGGCCAGGGCCAGCAAATGCACCAGCAGCACCCCGGCGATCGTTCCCAGGGCGCGGTGCAGGGTGGGGGTCCAGCCATCCTTGACGTAGGGCCGCAGCACCAGAAAAGGGCTGAGGATCAGCCACAGCCCGGTGGTGTGCCAGTGATGGGCCAGGGCGATCGGGGTGGTCAGCAGGGTGGTCACCGCCAGCAGGGCGCCATAGGCCAGGCTGCGCATCCAGCTGTGCTGAACGGCCAGGGTGGGCTCGCCGTTGCTGGGCACCACGGTCATGAACCAACCCTGAAGCAGGGTTGTGAGTCCGCAACTGAGCAGCAGCAAGCCGGCCAGCTTTGCCAGCAGCACTGCTGTCACCGGTTGGGGCAGGGGTGTGCTGGTGATCAGCATGCACAGGCTCACGACCAGAAACCAGTAGGCCGGTTGCTGCTGCCAGCGCGAGGCCAGGCCGAGCAGCACGGCGGTCACGGCCATCAACGCCGTTGCCCCCGGGGTGTTCGATTGGCTCAATACCGCCGGGATCGACGCCAGGGCCAGGGCCACGCTGCCCCCCAGGGCCTGCTGCCAGCCCACGCGCATGGCGGCCACCAGGGCGGCCAGGCTGGCCAGGCTCAGCACGGGGGCGGCTTCGGGCAGGCCCAGATGTCGGGCGAGCTGACCGGGCACGGCCAGGGCGATCACGCAGACGACGACCTGCAACGTCAGCCGTGCACGCCGGCTCATGCTGTCGCTTGCTGGACGTTCAGTTGATCGAGGCTGGGATACTGCGTGGCGATTGGATCACCGCTGAAGTCGGCGACCCAGCCTTCGCTGTTGTTGAAGAAGCGCAGGGCGCAGAACCGGGGCTCCGGCCCCATGTCAAACCAGTGGCGGGTGCCGGCGGGCACGGCGATCCAGTCGTTCTGCTCGCAGATCAGCTGCAGCACCTCGTCGCCGAGGTGCAGGCAGAACAGGCCCTGACCCTCGACGAAGAACCGCACCTCGTCTTCGCTGTGGGTGTGTTCCGCCAGGAATTTCTGCCGCAGCGCCAGCCGGTCGGGGTGATCCGGTGTCATGCGGATCGCGTCGACGGTGGCGTAGCCGCCGTTGCGTTGCACCCGCGCGATCTCGGCGCCGTAGGCCGCAAGGATCGCGGCTTGATCGGCGTCAGCTGCCAGCTGGGCCTTGGCGGGCCAGCGCTCGAAGGCAATGCCGCGCTGTGCCAGCGCTTGTTGAATCTGTTCAGCGTCGCTGGTTTGGAACACCGGGCTGGGCCGGCCGCTGCCGCATGCGTTGTAAAGCGCCAGATGACTCACCGGTCGCCATTGCCGTCAATGCGATGCAATCTAGGAACAACGCTCAGCTTTGAGGATCTGCTGCTGTGACGGGTATTGATTGGTTGGCGCTGGTGCATCCGGCGTTGGTGATCCTGTTTGTGTATCCGGTCGTCGGTGCCACGGTGCGCCTGGGAATCCTGGTGCGCGAACGGCGTTTGGGCATCACCCAGCAGCCCGCCAAGGTCCCTGCCGAGCACAGCGACCATGGGCGCTGGCTGACGGCCGGGGTGGTGGTCGCGGTGCTGATCGCCCTGCTGGTGTCGTTTGTCAGTGCGTTCAGCGCGGCGCCGGCGTCCTTTGGCGGTGGGTTGCCGCGGCTGGCGCTGCTGCTGCTGGTGGGGCTCGGGGTCCTGGTCAGCCTGGTGGCCCTGTGGCGGGTGCGCCGGCCCCTGTGGCGGGCCACGTTTACGGTGCTGTGCTGGGCGGGCCTGCTGGGCCTGGGCAGTCAAGGCGAGATCTGGCGTCTGTCAGACAACCCGTTGACCGGGGCGTTCTGGGCTTCCCATTACTGGGCCGGGATGTTGCTGACAGGCCTGCTGCTGGGGACCACCGCTGCCCGCCCCGAGATTCAGCGCAGCCTGCGGCTGCGACGCCTGCACATCAGTGCAGCGGTGCTGATGGCGCTGTTGCTGGCCGTGATCGCGATCACCGGTTGCCGCGATCTGCTCGAGATTCCCCTGAGCTGGCAGAAACCGGCGATTCAACGCTGCGATTTCAACGCGCGCCGCTGCCCGGAGCTTGGCGCACAAGGCTCCGACGCCCCGGCCCCAGGCTCCGCGTTGGGGTCACCAGTCGCCTGAGCAGGGCGAGCAGGGCTCGCGGCTCAAACGGTGCCGGCCTGAGCTGCCAGCACCCCGGCCGGCAAAACAGCCAGCGCTGGAGCAGCTGTTGCGGCTCTCCTGCCGACCAGCGCACGCTGATGCGGCTGTGCCGTGATGCGTCGGGACAGGGCGGCAGCAGGTGTCCGCTCAGCGGTGGCAGCCCTGGTGCGCCAGAGCCCAGGGGCAGCAGCTGGACCTGGCAGTGCCGTGGTACTGGTGAATGGGCTGCGCCGGCAGCCTCGGCAGCGCTGCTCATCAGCAGATCAATCCCGCGTTCGCTGATCGCCTCCACCTGGGCATTCCATGGCGTGGCGCTGCCTGACATGGCGGTCCAGGCCGTGCCGTCGGGGTTGGCCAGGGTGCAGCGCATCGGCACAGCCAGCCAGGGCACCGGTTCGGGGTCGGCGCTGTCCCAGCAGGCCCGCAGCGCCACCAGCAGGCCCAGCAACGTCAGCAGGGCCCAGACCAGGCCCACGTGCTGCGACGGATCGGCGCCGCCGCGGCCCGCAGCCAGGCCGCGGCTGACGTTCAGCAGATTGAGACCATTGAGGCCCAGCAGCACCAGCAGGGGCACGGTCAGCAACGGGTTGGCCCCGCCCCGCTCGCGCGGTTGCTGCTTGGGGGTGATGCGAAAGCCGCCGAAGCGACCCAACAGGCTTGCCGCCACGGTGGTGGCCAGGGGGATGGTCAGCACCCAGCTGGGCAGTTCGCTGAGCACGGCGTGGCGGCTGCCGCGGTTGAGCCAGCCGATGCTCAGCAACAGCGCGGCCCACAGCGGCAGCAGCGCCCCCAGCACCCCCTGGCGACTGATCAGGATCGGTGTGACCCCCAGCAGCCCGTAGGCCAGCGGCATCAACAGCAGCAGCAGCCTGGGCAGGTGGTTGAGCCAGTGCAGGCAGCCTTCGAGCAGGGCCAGGCGCTGGCCAAGGCTCAGGCCGGCCTGGCGCAGCGGCCCTTGCCCCAGCCGCAGGCTCTGCAGGGTGCCGGCGGCCCAGCGCTGCCGCTGGCGCACGAAATCCAGCAGGGTTTCAGCCGCCAGCCCGGCGCTGAGCGGTTCGCCCAGATAACGCAGTTGCCAGCCGCGCCCCAGCAGGGCCACCCCCGTTACAAAATCCTCGCTGAGGGCGGCTTCGTTGAAGCCGCCCACCTGCTCCAGGGCCCGGCGACGGGCCACAAAGGCCGTCCCGGCGCACACCACTGCCCCCCAGGCGCTGCGCACCGGCTCGATCCAGCGGTAAAAGTTGTCCTCATCGGGCAGCATCCAGCGCTCCATCGCCAGGTTCCGCATCAGCGGATCGGCGTTGAAGAACACCTGGGGGGTCTGCACCAGGCCCACGGCGGGCTCGCTGAGCAGGCCGATCGTGCGCTCCAGAAAGTGCCGCTGCGGCACAAAGTCGGCGTCAAACACCGCCACCAGCTCGCCGCTGCTGGCCGCCAGGCCGGCATTGAGGTTGCCGGCCTTGGCGTGCTGGCGGTTGGGCCGGCTCAGGTAGCGGCAGCCATGGCGCTCGGCCAGCGCACGCACTTCGGGGCGGCCGCTGTCATCCAGCACCCACACCGTCACGTGCGGGTAGCTCAGGCCGGTGCAGCCGACCAGGCAGCGTTCGAGCACCGCCAGGGGTTCGCCACAGGTGGGCACCAGCACATCGACCTGGGGGCGCCAGCTGCCGGCCTGCCACTGGGCCTGGGCCGCATCGGCCGCGGCGCGGCCGTCGTCGAAGCGGCGCCAGCTCAGCAGCAGCGGCACCAGCCCGGTGAGCAGCAGCCAGGCTTCGGCCAGCAGCAGCAGCCAGCTCAGGCTGGCGCTCAGCGGCGTCGCCAGGTTGAGGCTGGCGGTCAGTCGCCAGTGCAGGTAGCGCCCCAGCAGCACCACCAGCACCACCAGCACACTGCGGCGCACCCAAATGGGGCAGTCGGCCTCGGGCCGTCGCCTGACCGCCAGCGGCCAAAGCAACAGCAACCACGCCCAGAGTTCGGCCATCGGTGCAGGTGGGGCTGGGCGCCGCAAAGCCTGCTGTCACCGTAGGGGCATGGTCGAACCATCCATGCAGCAGACCGGTGTGCACGGTGCCAGTCCCGCCAGGGGCCAGCTCACCCTGGTGGGCGTGGGGCCCGGTGATCCCCAGCTGCTCACGGTGGCGGCGGTGCGGGCGATCGAGGCGGCCACCGTCGTGGCCTACCCCATTGCCCGAGAGGGCGCGGCAGGCATGGCGGCCACGATTGCCGCGCCCTGGATTGCTGCGCACCAGCGTCGCCTGCCCCTGGTGTTTCCGATGGTGGCCGAGGCCCAGCCCCGCATTGCCGCCTGGCGGGCGGCCGCCGCGGGGTTGGCGGCCGAGGTGGCGGCCGGGGCTGCGGTGGTGCTGCTGTGCGAAGGCGACGCGTCGTTGTTTGCCAGCTGCAGCTACGTGCTGCTGGCCCTGGCCGAGCACCATCCGGCCTGTTCGGTGCGGGTGATTCCGGGGATCACCTCGGTGGCGGCGGCAGCGGCGGCTGCGGGCGCCGGTCAGCCCTGGCCCCTGGCCCTGCAGGGAGAGGGACTGCTGATCCGTCCCACCCCCGAGGCCCCTGCTGAGCTGGGGGCGCTGCTCGATTGGGCGGCGGGCGGCGGGGCTGCTGCTGCCCAGACCACCCTTGCCCTGCTCAAGCTGGGCCACCGCTGGAGCTGGGTGCGGCCCCTGCTGGAGCAGCGCGGCCTGCTCGATCGGGCCCTGTTTGCCCAGCGTGTGGGCTGGCCCGAGCAGCTGCTGGCGCCGGCAGCCCAGGTGCCGGCCAGCGAGCAGCCCTATTTCTCGCTGCTGCTGATTCGCCAGGGTTGGCCCCAGGTGTTGCCCTGAGCCCCATCCAGCAGCGCCAGCGCCTCGGCCGGCGTCGGGGCGCGCATCAGGTTGTGGCGCAGCTGGGGGGCGCCGGCAAAGCCGGTGCACAGCCAGCCCAGGTGCTTGCGGGCGATCAGCAGGCCGTGATCGCCGCGGTCGGCCACCAGGGCCTGCAGCTGCCAGCGGGCCAGGGCCAGCTTCTGAGCGGCCGTGGGGGTTGGCGGGATCGGCCGGCTGTCCAGGGCCGCGGCGATCTGGCCCACCAGCCAGGGGGCGCCCATGGTGCCCCGGCCCACCATGACCCCATCGGCGCCGGTTTGCGCCAGGCAGTCGAGAGCATCGGCGGGGGTGCAGATGTCGCCATTGGCGATCACGGGGATGTGCAGCGCGCGTTTGACGGCGGCGATGGCGCCCCAGTCAGCGCGGCCCTTGAACCCCTGCTCGCGGGTGCGGCCATGCAGGGTCAGCAGCTGGGCACCGGCCCCCTCGAGCCGGCGGCACCAGCTGATCGCATCGGTGCCATCGCACCAGCCCAGGCGCGTCTTGACCGTGACCGGCACCTGCACCGCCGCCGCCACCGCCGCAACGATGCGGGCGGCCAGATCCGGGTCGTTGATCAGGCCGCTGCCGCCCCCTTTCTTGGCGATCTTTTTGACCGGACAACCCATGTTGATGTCGATCAGATAGGCGCCGGCCGCCTCGGCGCGGCGGGCGGCGTCGGCCATGGCGGCGGGGCGGTGGTCGAACAACTGCACGCCGATCGGGCCGCTCTCACTGGAGAGCTCCTCGACCTTGCAGCTGCCGTGGCCCAGCTCCAGGCTGGTGGCGTTCACCATCTCGGTGAACAGCAACGCCTCGGGGGCCCAGCGCCGCACCAGCGAGCGGAAGATGCGGTCGCTCACCCCCGCCAGCGGCGACTGCAGCACGCGGCAGCTGAGGCTGCGCGGCGTGCCGTTGCCGCTCAGCAGCATCGGCCTGGTCAGCAGCAGTGGCGATGGGGCGGTGATCATGGTGGCTTGATTCTGGGACTCCAGGCCGATGGCCCCCGATCAGGACGCCGCCGCCCCCGTTGCCTATCCCCTGAGCCGTGCGCTGCTCGAGGCGGTGCTGGCCGACCGCGTCAGTGACCAGTTCGTGTGTGAGCTGATCTGGCCGCGCCTGGGGTACGGGCCCGATGGCTCCGGCATCTGGAGCGCGGGCCCGGCGACAGGCGCCGTCTGGCGGGAGTCCTTCCCCGTAGAGCCCCAGTTCATCGCCCAGCGCCCCCCCAGCGTGGCCCTGACCCGCTCGATCGCCAGGGAGCACAAGCAGCTGCTCAAGCAGCAGCTGGGCTTTGGCGGTTACCGGATCGGCGAGCTTTACCCCCGCCGCACCCGCCGTGCCACCGCCGTCAACTGGCTGCTGGCCCATCTGATGGAGCGGGGTGAGCCGTTGCCAGAGTCCGGGCCGCTGCCGCCACTGCTCGAGGCCCCGGCCGATCCGGTGGCGGGACATCCCGGCGATCTGCCG
>CAZJIF010000074.1:0-9083 GCA_964546045.1 uncultured Klebsiella sp.
ACTCGATCGGCAGGGCGCCGGAGTCTTCGGCGGTGTTGAAGAAGATCGGCGCGATTTTGCCGCCAAGAATGACCCCGCCCGAGCGCTTGTTGGGCACATGGGGAATGTCGTCGCCGGTGTGCCACAGCACCGAGTTGATCGCTGACTTGCGCGAGCTACCGGTGCCCACCACATCGCCCACGTAGGCGACGGGATAGCCCTTGGCCTTCAGGGTCTGGATCTGCTCAAGGCCGCCAGGCATCCTCGTTTCGAGCATGGCATTGGCATGCAGCGGAATATCTGGACGGGTGGTGGCGTGGGTGGCCGGCGATAGGTCGTCGGTGTTGGTCTCGCCCTCCACCTTGAACACCGTGACGGTGATCACGGCGGGCAGCTCGGGCTTGGCGGTAAACCACTCGGCCGCGGCCCAGCTATCAATCACCTGCTGGGCATAGGGGTTGGCGGTCGCCAGCTCGAGCACCTCGTTGTAGGCGTCGTACACAAGCAGGGTCTTGCTCAGGCCCGCGGCAGCGGCCGCGGCGATCGCCTGGTCGGCGCTGCCCAGCAGTTCGATCAGGGCGCCGACGTTGTAGCCGCCGATCATGGTGGCCAGCAGCCTGACCGCCTCCACCGGGCTCACCAGAGGGCTGGTGGTCTCGGCCTTGGCCACCGCCAGCAGCCAGCTGGCCTTGACGTAGGCCGCTTCATCAACGCCCGGCGGAATGCGCTCGCTGAGCAGGTCCAGCACAAAGGCTTCTTCGCCAGCGGGGGGCGTCGCCAGCAGCTCGGTCAGGGCGCTGGTCTGAGCGGCTGTCAGCGGCAGGGCCGGCACTCCCAGGGCGGCGCGCTCGGCAGCGGCGACGCGGTACTCGGCAAGAAAGGTGCTGGCAGCAGACATCGCGGCAGGCTGGCGGGGAGGGGTCCCGGGCGATCAGATGGGTCCCATTGTCGACGGAGGCCTGCCCGTCATTGGTCACATCCGCTTCATCCCTGGTCATTGGAACGCAGATCCTCAGCGCTGGCGCAGGGCGTTGGGGATCGCTCTGAGGACTCCAGTCACCCGGTCCTGGTTAAAGCTGACCAGCACATAAACCGCGAGGATCAACACGGCAGGAACAAAAGGCCAGCGTTTGTCAAAAATGCGAATCGCGTGAAAAGCTACGTTAAACGCAAAAAAAATGCTGCGAATCTTGGCTTCTTTGCTGATCATCCTGAGGTCTGGCAGTGAGCGGAAGTTTTCTCCGCTACGTGCCATGAGATAGAGCAGAAGATACATCAAGCATATCAGCAGCCAGCCGAAGGTTGCAAGGGTTGCATGAAGTCTGCCTTCGATCCAAAAATGGTTTGTGTCAATATCTTTGAAAATGGCCCCTGCCCAAGCAGGCACAAGGCAAACGATCCCAAGTATCAGACCGGTGTAAACATTTTGGTTGCGAGTTTTGTTGTTTGATATGACGAGAATGGAATGGTGAAAACACCAGGTCTCGTACAAAATGAGAAGGCTGAACAAGTACAGGCCGACCTGGTAAAAACCGATGAATAAATAACTAAAATCTTGCTTTGTTTCGAAGAGGCTGAAGGAGTCGCCAAGCATGTCAGGCAACAACAGTGCCAGCACGGTCATCGCAATGGCGTACGTAGCATCGATCAGTCCCAACCATTGCTCGGGTTTGGGTGCGCCGATATGTCTGAAGGGAAGCATGGTTGCTGGCTGCCGGATTTGCGTTCTTTGAATTCAGTCTGGCAGCCCTGCATCAAAGCCGTCACCTTTCGCTTCTAGGCTGGACCCCTGCGCGCACAGGTTCACGCCCGCCCCCGCCATGCTGCCCACATCTGATCTGCACGTGGTGGAAACCCGGCCGCTGGTGCCCCCGGCGCTGCTGCACCGCGACCTGCCCCTGAGCGAGGCCGGTGCAGCCACCGTGCGTCAGGCCCGCGAGCGCATTCAGGCGATCCTGCATGGCCGCGACGATCGCCTGCTGGTGATCGTGGGGCCCTGCTCGGTCCATGACACCGCTGCCGCCCAGGAGTACGCCAGCGCCATCGCCCAGCTGCGCCACCAGCACCGCGAGCAGCTCGAGGTGGTGATGCGGGTCTACTTCGAGAAACCGCGCACCACCGTGGGCTGGAAGGGGCTGATCAATGACCCTCACCTCGACGGCAGCTACGACATCAACACCGGCCTGCGGCTGGCGCGAGGCCTGCTGCTGCACCTGGCCGAGATGGGCCTGCCGGCGGCCACCGAACTGCTCGATCCGGTGGTGCCCCAGTACATCGCCGATCTGATCAGCTGGACCGCCATCGGCGCGCGCACCACCGAAAGCCAGACCCACCGCGAGATGGCCTCGGGCCTGTCGATGCCGATCGGCTTCAAGAACGGCACCGACGGCAGCGTCAGCACAGCGGTGAACGCGATCGAGGCCGCCGCCAGGCCCCATCATTTTCTGGGGATCAACGGCGATGGCGCTGCAGCCATTGTCAGCACCACGGGTAACCCCGATGGGCACCTGGTGCTGCGGGGTGGCAAGAGCGGCACGAACTACCACCCCGAGGCCATTGCCACGGCGTCGGAGGTCCTGCTCAAGGCGGCCGTGCCCCATCGGCTGATGGTCGACTGCAGCCATGGAAACTCCAACAAGGACTACCGCCGTCAGGCAGAGGTGCTGCGTGCGTTGGCCTCCCAGGTGCGCGACGGCGGTACCCAGGTGATGGGGGTGATGCTCGAGAGCCATCTGGTGGCTGGCAACCAGAAGATCCCTGCCGATCTGTCTGCGTTGACCTACGGCCAGAGCATCACGGATGCCTGCATTGATCTGGCGACCACCACCGAACTGCTGTCAGAGTTGGCCGCGGCTGTGGCCCAGGCTCAGGGCGCCAAAACCCTTGCTGTGGCTTAAGTCGGCATGCGGTTGTGTGCACTCTGGCACTCAACAGTTGTGAGTGCTGATTGTCTGAGTGCAACGAACGGTTCGGCCTGAACAGATCCTCTCGATGGCCTGATTAGGTTGATCACAGCCTTTGCGAAAGGGTTGATGAGCTACCTGCTTCAGTTCTGCGGTCTCAGCGATCCCTTGCATCTTTTCTATCTGGAGCAGGCTGCTGGTCCGGCTTTTGCCGGGTTCAGGCCGTTTCAGCTCGATGACCTGCTCAGCTGGGCTCAGCGCACCGCCGGGCAGCGTCACTGGGATCTGGAGGCGATTCACAACGCCGTGGTCAGCACCTGGATGGAGCGGGCCGAGTTGATCCACCAATGGCAGCTGCGCCTGCGCGAGGAGCCCGCAGACCGTTTGCTCGTGGCTGGACTGGGCACCCAGCACGACTGGGAGCAGCGCTGTGAGCAGTTGTTGCTGGCTTGATTCCCGCAGGTCTCAGCGCCAGCACGACCACAGCCAGGCGCTGACGATCGGCACCGTCAGATTGTCGAGGCCCAGCCAGGCCACCTGCTCGAGGGCGGTGGCCACCAGGGCGATCAGCAGCACCATGCCGATGTCCGGGGCGTTCGGCGCTGCAGCGGCCACCAGGGCCAGGGCTGCCAGGCTGGCGGCCGCCATGGTTGCGGTGCCCAGCAGCGATTTGCGTTGGCCCCAGACCTGCCAGCTGGGCGAGGGACGCAGGGGCCCGACGAGGCCGGCCAAGCCATCACCCAGGGCCATCACCAGCACTCCGGCACAGACCGCATCGGGCTGATCAGGCCAGAACGTCAACAGCAGCAGCGTGATCGCCGCGCCGTAGGCGATGGTGCCGTAGCTGTGCCGCCCCACATCCTCGATGGCGGGCAGCAAGCGCTGGCGATGATTGATCGCTGCCAGCAGGGTGATCACGGCTGCCGCCGGGACGGCGATCCAGCGGTCGATCGTGAACAGCCAGGCCAGCGGCACCACAGCGCCGGTGCCGATGTGCACCAGCTTGCGACTCCATTCCCGTCGTCCAGGGCCAGCCTCGGCGGTGAACCGCCGCAGCTGCAGAGCAGCGGCGGCCAGCAGCGCTAGCCAGAGGGCCACGCTGCCGACGCCGATGGCCTGCTGCATCCACCAGGCGGCCATTGGCGTCGGCGTGGTAGCCACCGGGAGCTCAGGCGGCCTGGCGGGTGTTGCTGAGCAGCCGCAGTTTCATGATCGCCTTGGCCTCCAGCTGGCGCACCCGTTCGCGTGAGACGTTGATCAGCCGTCCGATTTCGGCCAGGGTGAGGGGCTCGGAGCCCTCCAGGCCGAACCGCAGCTTGAGAATCTGCTGTTCCCGCTCATTGAGCTGGGACAGCCAGCCGCCGAGATGCTCCTTCTGCAGATGGCGATCCATCGAGTCGAAGTGCTCGTTGCTGTTCGGATCAGCGATCAGCTCCCCCAGGGTGCTGCGATCCTCTTCGCCACGGGCATGGGCATCGAGTGAGGCGCAAGGTGCGCTCTGGGCCATCAGTTCCTCGAGCTCCTCGGGGGTCATGTCGAGGGCATGGGAGAGCTCCAGCCGGTTGGGTTGTCGGCCCAGCCTGTGGGAGAGCTCGCGGCTCACACGCCGCATCTTCGACAACTTCTCACTGATGTGAATCGGCAGGCGAATGGTGCGCGCACTGTTGTCGATGGCCCGGGTCATGCCCTGGCGAATCCACCAATAGGCGTAGGTCGAGAACTTGTAGCCCATGGCTGGATCGAACTTGTCGACCGCCCGTTCCAGCCCGATCGCCCCTTCCTGCACCAGGTCCAGCAGTTCCAGGCCCTGGTTCTGGTATTTCTTGGCCACGCTGACCACCAGCCTCAGATTGGCGGCCATCATGCGGTCGCGGGCCCGCTGGCCCATGCGGATCTGGCGGCGTTGCTGGGGGGTGCGCTCGGCAGCAGCAATCTGCTGCAGGCGTTTGCCCGCCTGCACATGATGCGCCAGTTCGATCTCTTCGGCCGGCGTCAGCAGTGGAACCCTGCCGATTGTGCTCAGGTACCAGCCGATCGAATCGGCACTGAGCCTAGAGCTCGTGCGTTGACCTGTTGTCTTGGTCGCTGGTCTCCGCGCTGTGACGTTGCTTTGAACAACGTCAAGAGCGGATTGCAGAGGTGTCCCCATCACCCCAGCCTCCGTATGGATTTGGCCGGAATGTAGCACTGCCTGTGCTCTGGCAACGTCAGAAAGCGGAAGTTTTCCTGTAACGAATCCGACTAAAAAATGAGCAGAGCAGCGATGGCTACACAACCGTCGGGGTTGGTGCCATCAATCCCCCTCGCCAGCGGGCCATCAGTTCCTGCTGGGCAATCAAGGGATCGCCCTCCTGCTGGCGTTGCTGGAACTGACCATCGCTGTCCATATGCCAGGCCGCACTGTCATTGAGGTACAGCTCAAGCAGGCTCTCCAGCTGTGTCTTGAGGTGGGCATCTTCGATCGGTGTCACCGCCTCGACCCGTCGATCGAGGTTGCGGGCCATCCAGTCGGCGCTGCCGATGAACAGCTCGCTGGCGCCACCGTTGGCAAACCAGAAGATGCGCGAATGTTCCAGAAAGCGACCGATCACACTGATGACGCTGATGGTCTCACTGATTCCCGGTAGTCCAGGTCTCAGGCAGCACATGCCGCGGATGATCAGCTCGATGCGCACCCCCGCCTGGGAGGCTTCGTAGAGCAGGGCAATGATGGCGGGATCAACAAGAGCATTCATCTTTGCCCTGATATGCCCGCCCAGGCCATTGTTGGCATGCTCGATTTCGCGTCTGATCAGCGCCTCCATGCCATTGCGCAGGGTCACCGGGGCCACCAGAAGCTTGCGGAAGTTCTGTTGCTTGGCAAAGCCGGTCAGGTAGTTGAACAGTTCGACCAGGTCTTCGCCGTAGTCGCTGCGGCAGGTGAGCAGCCCCAGGTCGGTGTAGAGGCTTGATGTCTTGTGGTTGTAGTTTCCCGTTCCGATGTGGACATAGCTGTTGAGCCGGTCCTGTTCACGTCGTACCACCAGGGCGATCTTGGTGTGGGTCTTCAGCCCCTGCACGCCATAGACCACGTGGACGCCTGCGGCCTCCAGTTGCTTCGCCCACTGGATGTTGTTGTCCTCATCAAAGCGGGCTTTGAGCTCGACCAGGGCCATGACCTGTTTGCCGTTTTCGGCCGCCCGGATCAGGGCCCCCACCACCGGAGAGTCTTTGGCAGTCCGGTAGAGAGTCATCTTGATCGCTAGCACCGCCGGATCGTCGGCCGCCTGATTCAGAAACTCTCTGACTGAGGTGGAGAACAGGTCGTAGGGATGCTGCAGCAAGACATCACCGCGGCGAATCACCGAGAAGATGCTCTCGAATTCCTCCGGTTTGAGGGAGCCATCCTCAAGCTTGCTCTTCTGGGCTCGGGCCAGGGCCGGCACCGTACGGCCCTTGTGGGGTTTGTCCTTGAGTTTCGGCAACGGAATCGACAACAGACTCATCAGGTCGTCGAGTCCCAGCGGGCCGTTGATCCGATACAGGTCCTCCGGCTCGACAGACATGCCCTCCATCAGCAGCTGAACCACGTCGTCCGGCATTTCATCGGAGACCTCGAGGCGCACCACCTCGCCACCACGGTGGCGCTTGCGCAGGCCCTCTTCGATCGCCTCCATCAGGTCATCGGCTTCCAGGTCCCGCAGCTCCAGGTCAGCGTCGCGGGTGATCCGGAAGAAGTAATGCCCATCGATCTCCATGCCGGGGAATAGCAGCCCGAGGTTGAAGGCCACCACCTGCTCGAGCGGTACGGCGGTGAACACCGGCTCGGGGCTGCGGCTGCTCAGTTGGGTGGGGATTTGCAGAAAGCGCGGCAGGATCTTCTGCGGCACCTTGACCCGGGCAAACCCACGTTGGCCGTTGACGGGGTCGCGCACCAGGACTGCCACGTTCAGGCTCAGATTGCTGATGAACGGAAACGGATGGGAGGGGTCGACGGCCAGGGGTGTCAATACGGGGAAGATCGAGCGCTTGAAGCGTTCATCCACCCAGGCGCGCTGCTGCTCGTTGAGGTTGGTGTAGTCGCTCAGATCGACCCCGTATTCGCGCAGACGGCGTTTGAGCGAGTGGCGATAGTGCTGCTGTTGCAGCTCCAGCAGCGGGCGCAGTTTTTTCTGAACGGCCTCTAGCTGCTGCAGTGGCGTCAGGCCGTCGTCGCTGAGCGTGGTGATGCCGGCTTCTTGCTGTGACTTCAGCGAAGCCACCCGCACCATGAAGAATTCATCAAGGTTGTTGCTGAAGATGGCGCTGAATTTGGCCTGCTCCAGCAAGGGTGTGTGCTCGTTGAGCGCCGCCGCCAGGACCCTGTAGTTGAAAGCGATCCAGGAGAGCTCCCGATTCAGGTAAAGCTCTGGCGCAATGACGGCTTCGGATGGACTGGCAACCATGACGACTGAACTACGGCCGCCTCGGTGAACGGCGCCACCGCTACCTCTGGTCTGCAAGGTAGCAATGGCGTCCGTTGGCCCCGCGTGTTCAGGTTGCTTGACGGCCTGCCACCAGTGCCACCACGCCAGCCAGCAGCAGGGCCGCGAGCCAGAACGGGCTCGCAGTCCCCAGGGTTTCGTAGGCCAGTCCCGCCAAGGGTGGGCCCACAAAGCTGCCCAGGCTCTGCAGCCCTTGCAGGCTGCCGAGGGCCGAGCCCTGACCGCTGCCGTCGAGCCGGCGCGACACCAGGGCCCGCAGGCAGGGGGTGACCAGGCCTGTGCCCAGAGCGAGCAGCGACACGGCAGGAAAGACCACCGCCTGCGCCGTGTCCCGGGTGGCTGTCGGGATCAGCAGGCAGCCGGCGATCACCAGTCCCAGGCCGGCCAGGCTCAGACGCCATTCACCGAAGCGCTGCACCAGGGGACCAATCAGGCCTCCCTGCACCACGGTGGCGATCACTCCCACCACCATGAAGGCGGCGCCGGCGAGGCCAGGACCCCAGTCAAAGCGTTGCTTGAAGTAGAGAACCAGGATGGCCGTGAAGCCGTTAAAAGCCAGGAAGAACAGCAGAAAGGCGGCACAGAGCCGCCTGACGCTGGGGTTGGCGAACACCCTGGCGAGTTGGTTGATCGGTTGCAGCTCCCGTTTGCGTGGCAGGTCGATCCGCGCCTCGGCCGGGTGGGTTTCGGGCAGCAGGGTCAGCACCAACACCAGGTTGAGGCTGGCGATACCCACCGCCACCAGCAGCGGCAGGGTGACGTTGATGCGGCCCAGCAGGCCGCCGGCAGCGGGCCCCAGAATGAATCCCAGGCCAAAGGCCACACCGATCAAGCCGAAGGCCTTGGCCCGCTTCTCAGGCGGTGAGATGTCGGCGAGCACGGCGCCGGCGGTTGCCGCCGTGCCGCCGCTGACACCATCGATCAGCCGGGCGACAAACAGCAGCACCAGGGGCAGGCCGGCGGCTTGGGCCGCCGGGGCCAGCTCCTGCCACGGCAAGATCAGCGTCAAAGAGAACATCCCCAGGCCCAGCACTGAACCGGCGACGCAACAGGCGATCACCGGTTTGCGCCCATACCGGTCCGACAGGGCCCCGATCAGGGGCGTGAAGGCGAACTGGGCAACGGCATAACTGCCGGTCAGCAGTCCCAGCACCCGGCCGTCGCTGGTGAAGCTGGCCAGCAGAAACGGCAGCAGCGGAAAGATCAGCGTTTCCCCCAGCCGATCATTCAGCAAGGTGAGAAAGGCGCAGAAGTAGGTGGAGGGGCGCGTCAGGCGCACGGTTGGGTTCGGCTGTCTGCTGCCAGTTGAGCAAAGCGTGGTGCGAACGGGGCTAGAACGCGTGCAACGTCGTCTGCAGGGCATGTCTCAGCCGTTGTTCGTCACCACCACCTTCACGATCGAGGGTTATGCCATTCGCGACTACAAGGGCATCGTGCGCGGCATCGTCGTGCGTTCACCAACCCTGGTGCAGGGGTTGTTGGGCAGCCTCAAACAGATCGTCGGCGGTCGCATCGGGGCCTACACCGAGATGTGCGAGCAAACTCGCGAGGCTGCCTACAACCAGATGGTGGAGCACGCCCTGCTGCTGGGGGCCAACGCCATCGTCGGCACCCGCTACGACGGTTCCGATGTCACCAGTGGCAGCGGGGGTGCCACCGAGGTGCTGTGTTACGGCACGGCGGTCGTGGTCGAGAGGCTGGTCCCGGAGCCGTCAACACCGCCGCGGCCGGCTTACCT
>CAZJIF010000075.1:0-8831 GCA_964546045.1 uncultured Klebsiella sp.
TCACGTCGTGTAATCGGCGTTGATGCGGATGTATTGATCAGACAGGTCGCAACCCCAGGCGATACCCGCACCGGGACCGGAACCCACCACCAGGCGAATCACAGCCGTGTCGCCCTGGGGGCCCGGACCGCCCAGGTAGGCACCAGCAGCGCAGGCGCGCAGATAGGCGCTGGCAGCGGGGCGGTCGAAGGCCAGGGGCTGGCCTGCGGCCATCAACTGGTGCTCACCCAGCCACAGGGCCACGGCAGTCGGCTCAATCGGAACGCCGGCGCGGCCGGCAGCCGCGACGATGCGGCCCCAGTTGGGGTCGCGGCCGTGCACAGCGCACTTGACCAGCGACGAGCCGCACACGGTGCGGGCGATGGCGCGGGCGTCGGCATCGGTGGCCGCGCCCTGCACCTGCACCTCGAGCAGGCAGGTGGCGCCTTCGCCGTCACGGGCGATGGCGCGGGCCAGATGCTGCGACACCGCCGTGAGGCCGGCCTCCAGTGCATCCAGGTGCTCGGGGTTCAAGGGCTCACCGGCTGCAAACGCCAGGAACGTGTCGTTGGTGCTGGTGTCGCCGTCGACCGTGATCGCGTTGAAGGAACGGTCCACCGCCCGGCTGACCATGGCCTGCCACTGCTCAGCCGGCACCCCGGCGTCACAGCTCAGATAGCCCAGCATGGTGGCCTGGGGTGGCCCCATGTCGGGGTGGATCATCCCCGAGCCCTTGGCCATGCCGCCGATGCGCACCCGCCGGCCGCCCAGCTGGGCCTCGAGGGCGATCTGCTTGTCAATCAAATCGGTGGTCAGGATTGCCCGCGCGGCAGCATCGCCGGCGGCCTCATCGGAGCCCAGGGCCGCCGCCAGGGGCTCCAGGCCCGCCAGCAAGGTGTCCATGGGGATCGGCACGCCGATCACGCCGGTGGAACAGATCAGCACCGCGTCGGGCTCCAGGCCCAACCGCGCCGCCAGCGCGGCGGTGACCGCCAGACTGTCGGCCAGACCGCGCTCGCCGGTGCAGGCATTGGCCTGACCCGAGTTTGTGACCACAGCACGGGCCTGGCCACCCCGCGCCTGCAGCCGCGCAGCGCACAGGTCAACGCAGGCGGCCCGCACCAGCGATCGGGTGAAGGTTCCGGCACAGACGGCACCTTCGGGTGCCAGCAGCAGCGACAGGTCGGGGTTGCCCGAGGCCTTGAGCCCGGCGGTGATGCCGGCGGCCTGGAAACCCTGGGGGGCGGTGATGCCACCGGGGATCGGCTGCCAGGGGTTGGGAAGGGCGAAGGACATCAGGGCTTGGGCGCCGTGGTCGGGGCGGGCGCGGGCTCCAGCCAGCCTTGCAGGCCCCGCAGCAGGGCATTGCTGCGGGCCAGCAGCTGGGCCAGGTCCTGCAGGGCCGTGCGCAGGTCGGGCCGCAGCTCGACCAGGGTGCGCTCGACCTCGCTGCTGGTGCGGCTGGCCGCGCGGCCGGTCTGGTCAAACGTCTGCAGGGTGCGGCGCAGGTCGGCCGTGGTGGGCGGGATCTCGCGCTCGATCGTGCCCGCCAGAGCGGTGCTGCTGGCCATTGCGCCCTGCACACCCCGCAGGGCTGCGGGCAGCTCGCGGTCGGCGATGCGTTGGGTGCTGCGCAACAGGGCGTTGAGCTCACGGCGGGTCGCCTCGGCCCCGCTGATCAGCTCTTCAAGGCCGGGGCTACGACTGGACGCCAGGGTGAAGCTGGTCGGCACCCGCGCCGGATCCATCGGCGCCGCCACCAGATCGACCCCACCATTGGCCAACAGGCTGTCGGCGCTGAGGCGCGCCGTGCTGCGGGGACTGACCCAGGCGCGGTAGCGATCCGGAAGGCGCAGGGAGAGGGTGACGCGCCCATCCGGCAGCAGGCTGATCGCCTCGACCACGCCGACACGCAGACCGGAGAGCCGCACCGGCGAGCCCACACCCAGTCCCTGACTGCTGGGCGCCACCACCCGCACGCGGAACTGGCGCTCGAGCCAGCCCTGCTGCACCACCACCAGCGCCAGCACCGCCGCCGCCATCAGCCCGCCGCTCAGGGCAAACAGCAGCGAGGCGCGCCGATCGGCCGATTGGTCGTTCATCCCAGCCCTGCTCGGATTTGAATGGGCTGGCCGACGGCAACAACCACCTGAACCATCAGCTCAAGCACCAGCATCACCAGGATGGCTTGAAACACCCCGTTGGCCACGGCACCAGGCACTGCGTCCAATGTGCGCACCGGGCGCACCGCCAGGCGCAAGGCCACCGCCAGGCCCACCCCGGCCAACAGGCCGGTGCGCAGCATGCCCAGCAGAATCAGACCGGGCTGCAGCCTGCCGACAATCTCAGTGAACTCCCAGACATCAAAGGTGCCATTGCTGACCAGAGCACCCACCAACAGCGCGGTGAGCACAAAGTAGAGATAGAGAATGCAACCCGAGACCACCAGCGCCAGCAGCCGCGGCCGCACCAGCAGCTGAAGCCCCCCCTGCCCGCTGGCTCGCCGCATTGCCAGGTCGCTGCAGATCGCCGTGACCGACCGCGCCGCCAGCACCAACAGGGTGAGCACCACCCCCAGCACCTTGACCATGAAGGCCCCCAGCAGCTCGAGGGTGGTGTTCAGGCCGATCGGCAGGGTCGCCTGCAGGCTGAGCACGAAGCCGCCGCCGGCCAGGGCTGCCAGCAGCATGACAATCCCTGTCGATTGCACACCGATGAGGTACAGCTGGCGCCAGAACTGCTGCGCCAAGGGGGCTCCCATGGGCATCGATCAACCGGGCCAACCGGACCCTAGCCGGATGGATCGATGACGCCAGTCAGCGCGCAACGCCGCATCGGCCTGACCGGGGGCATCGCCAGTGGCAAAAGCAGCGTCGCCCGGCTGCTGGCGCAGGACCACGGCCTGCCCCTGCTCGATGCCGACGTCGAAGCCCGCCAGGCCCTGGCCGCGGGCAGCCCGGCCGCCAGGGCCGTGGTGGAGCACTTCGGATCGGCCGTGCTGGCCCCGGGCACCGCGCCGGCGGCGGCGGTGCTGAACCGGGCGGCCCTGGGGCAACTCGTGTTCCACGACCGGCAGCAGCTGGCCTGGCTCGAGCAGCTGGTGCATCCGATCGTGCGGGCCCGCCTGGCGCAGCAGCTGCAGGCGCTGGCTGAGGCCCCGGTGGTGGTGCTGGTGGTGCCGCTGCTGTTCGAAGCCGGCCTGCAGGACCAGTGCAGTGAGGTCTGGCTGGTCGACTGCGACCCCCAGCAGCAGCTGGCCCGGTTGATGGCGCGCGACGGCCTCAGCGCCGGGGACGCCCAGGCCCGCATTGACGCCCAGTGGCCGCTGGCACGCAAACGTCCCCTGGCCCAGGTGCTGCTCGACAACCGCGGGCACCCCGATGCCCTGCGGGCCCAGGTGGCGCAGGCCCTGGGTCAACGCTGAGGGTCTGACACAGAATGAGATCCGCGGCACGCGATCACAACTGCGTTGCAAACGGCCCATCAACGGGCCATTGCTGCCAGCATCTGGCCAACACTGTTCAGATTGTGAAGGTGGCTAAAGCCCAGCTCACCCCGGTCACCACGCCGGCGGCCCGCCTGGCCGTCGTGTTTGTGGTCTCGATGCTGGGGGCAGGTGCCCAGGCCGCCGATCCCCTGCCCAGCCTGCAGATCCCCGTCTACGAGGCCACCGCCAAGGGCACGGGCCCGCGCCTGGGCAGCCTGCGCTTCAGCCAGACCAACCGGGGCCTGGTGGTGCAGGCCGATGTCCAGGGGCTGCTGCCGGGTCGCAACAGCATGCACATCCATCAGTTCCGCTCGTGTGACCCCGCCGTCGAAAAGGGCCGCCTCGTCCCCGGGGCCGCTGCCGGTCCCCACTGGGATCCCACCGGGGTGATGGGCCACGGCGGACACGGCGCCCACGGGCACGGTGGTCATGGGGCCCATGCCACAAGTGGAACGGCTCTGCCATTGGGCGATCTGCCCGATCTGATCGCCAATGCCGACGGTGTCAGCACCAGCGTGGTGGCCGCCCCACGCCTGAGCAGCCTCAACCAGATCCTGGGACGCTCGGTGATCGTGCACCGCGGGGTTGACGGTCCGAAATTCGCCTGCGGCCTGTTGCCCCGCTGAAGCCAACCTGGGCAGCCCTGTGTCTGAATGCTGAGCATTCCGCTTGATCGCAGATCGGCAGCGGTTTTTTCATGTAAAAAACCAGCGCAATTGCGGCTGTCGCAACGATGGCCTGTTCTCCGATCAGCGATCGATGCGTTACGCCTGGGCTGCCCTGCTGACTGCTCCGCTGTTGACGGCACCCCTGCCGGGGCTCGCCCAGACGCAACAGGAGCCCGGGAAACCATCCCCAGGATCAACCGTTGCTCCCGGGGACGAGCTGGATGATGCCACGTTTCCGGTCTCGCCCAAGGACATCATCCCCACACCCAGCAACCCATTTGGGATCGAGCCGCTCAAGCCAGGTCAGCACCCGTCGCGGGCCCTGCACTGCGACACGATCGAGCATCTCAAGACCCCACGCAGCTACCGACGACTGGACAGCTATGTGCGCCAAGAGTTCCGCATGCCGGCAGGTGCCGAGAACAAGTTCTTCGAGCGCGATTATCTGACTGGCAACTGGGGCGGATTTCGCGACGAGCTCTACAAAAAAGGCATTGATTTCTACGGCTGCATCGCCGTCGATCTGGCGGCGGATGCCCTCAGCAATGCCAAACCGAACAACCCTTATCTGAATCCGCCCACCGCATCAACGGCACCAGGACAGCCAAGCGGCGGCATCCATTACCAGGAATACAATATTAATCAGGTCTACGGCCTGGACTTCTATTCCAACCTGGTCTCTAAAACCTGGAAGGGTGGTCAACTGCACTTCTCCGTCACCTATCCGGAGACGCGACCGCTTTACGCCTACCGAAACCGTCTGAACGGCACCGGCACATCCCAACTTCACGGCCAGTTCTTCACCGAAGTTGGCCTTGGCGACCCCACCTATCTCGACCAAGGGGTGCGCCTATTCGAAGCCTGGTTTCAGCAGCGGTATGGACCTGGAATGCAGTCGTATGTGAGGGTCGGCAATATCTGGAATGCGATCACATTCAACCGTTCAATTCTGGCGGGCTTGTTCAACTTCTGGAGCTTCACCGAGCCCTGCATGCTCGGCACGACGTACTTCACCGGCAACGCTCCTTGCTACCCGGTAGCCCCCCTGAGCGTGCAGTGGTATCACGTCCTCAACAAGAACTACGAATTCGAGCTGCAGGTCGGGCAGGGGTATTACTCCTCAACGGGCCGCAACAACGTCCGCGGCATCAACTGGGGAGAAAACCTCACTGCTGCCAACGGCGTCGAAATCCAGGGTGAACTGACCTACAAAGGCGGCACCTATTCGACTGAGGCCAAGGACTTAGGCAAACCCTGGTACTTCAAGCTCGGCGGCCAGTACCACAGCGGCATGATTTACGACAACGTCTATGGGATCAACGGTCAACCAACCGCACTGTCACCGGGGCCGCGTCAGACGCTGTATGGCAACGCCCAGGTGTATGCCTCTGCCGAAGCGATGCTCTACCGGGTACCGGGCTCGTACAGCCGCGGCCTGACGGGCTTCGCCAAACTGGGAGGGGGGTTCTGGGATGACCGCAACATTGTCAAATCCTGGTACACCCTTGGCCTGGGGTACGAAGGATTGTTTGACAAAAGGCCCAGGGACATTTTGTATTTCGGTTGGGCCCTGCTGCAAGGCACAACTGGGTTCCAGGTCAATCAACGCCTGCTACCAGCCTGTCGCATGGTGGACGGGTGCAATGTCACCGGGACTCAGAACACGTTTGAACTGGGCTACAGCTTCGAGCTCTCTCCGTGGTTCACGATCACACCGATGGTGCAATACATCCACCAACCCAACACCCGTACCGATCTTGGCGACATCATCACCGTCGGTGTGGCGACGCGGATCTCATTCTGAGACGTTCTCCGGCTGCTGCCCCCCTTATCCCTTGAGCCTGGCATTGAGGATCTGGTTGGCCAGCTTGGGGTCCGCCTTGCCACCGGTCTGCTTCATCAGCTGACCGACAAAGAAGCCCTGCAGCTTGGTTTTACCGCCGCGGAAGGCTTCGACCTCATCGGGATGGGCAGCGAGCAGGGCATCGACAATGGCGGTGATCGCCGCGGGGTCGCTGATCATCCCCAGGCCGCGCTGGTCGACGATCGCCTTGGCCGAACCGCCCTGCTCGAGCAGCTCGGGCAGGATCTCTTTGGCGATCTTGCCGCTGATCACACCGCCCTCAATCAGCTGCACCATCTCGGCCAGCTGCGCAGGGCCCAACGGCAGGGTGGCGTAGCTGAGGCGGTTGGCGTTGACATAGGCCGCGATGTCACCGGTGATCCAGTTGGCGACAGCCTTGGGATCGCACCCGGCGGCGACCGCAGCTTCGAAATACTCGGCCATCGGGCGCTCATCAGTAAGCACGCGGGCGTCGTACTGCGACAGGCCCAGCTCGTCGGCATAGCGGTGGCGCTTGGCGGCGGGCAGCTCGGGCAGCTCGGCCAGCCAGGCCTCGCGTTGCGACGGGCTGACCTCGATCGGGCCCAGGTCGGGATCGGGGAAATAGCGGTAATCGCTGGCCCCTTCCTTGGAGCGCATGCTCTTGGTGAGCTGCTTGCCCTCATCCCACAGCCGGGTCTCTTGCACCACCGGCTCGCCGGCCTCGTAAGCCTTGATCTGACGTTGAATCTCGTACTCGCAGGCCTTCTGAATGGCCGAGAACGAGTTCATGTTCTTGATCTCGACCTTGGTGCCGAAGGGGGCATCGGGCCCGCGACGCACCGAGATGTTGACGTCGCAGCGCAAGGATCCCTCCTGCATGTTGCCGTCGCTGACGCCGAGATACCGCATGATGCGGCGAATCTCGCTGGCATATTCGGCCGCTTCGCGGCCGGTGCGCAGGTCGGGTTTGCTGACGATCTCGGCCAGGGCCACACCGGCACGGTTGTAGTCGACCAGCGAATGGGTCGAACCCGCGAGGCGATCGCTGCCGGCATGCACCAGCTTGCCGGCGTCCTCTTCCATGTGCAGGCGCTCGATGCCGATGCGCTTGAGATAGGTCTCCTTGCCCTTTTCGGCCACCTCCACCTCGATCCAGCCGTCTTCGGCGATCGGTTCGTCGTACTGGGAGATCTGGTAATTCTTGGGCAGATCGGGATAGAAATACTGCTTGCGGTCGAACTTGCTGTGTTCGGCCACGTTGAGGTTCAGGGCCAGCGACGCCTTGACCGCATACTCGAGCACCTTCTGGTTGAGCACCGGCAGGGTGCCCGGCAACCCGCAGACCACCGGGTCGATGTGGCTGTTGGGATCGTCGCCGAACGCGGTGCTGGCGCTCGTGAAGATCTTGCTGGCAGTGCCCAGCTGCACGTGGGTCTCCAGACCGATGACGGCCTCCCACTGCGCCTGTGTCGCTGCCACTGCGGCCATGACCTGTCTGCTGCTGCTGACGCCGATCCTATGGAGGCGGCGGGGGCGTGCTGGCGGCACGGGACAAAGCTCTTAAGGTGGGGCCTCGCAAGGTTTGTTCAGCATGGGCTGGTTCGCAACGTGGGCCGGGCCGCTGTTGGCGGCGGTCCAGGAGCCAGCGGTGCAAAGCGCCGAATCTTCGGGAATGGCGGCCCTGATGGAAAAGGTGCCCTTTCCCGTGGTGATGACCATGGCGGCGCTTGCCTTTCTGGCGACCCTGGTGGCCAGCAAGTTTGCCCGCAGGCTGCAGGTGCCGGCCATTCTGGGGGTGCTGCTACTCGGCGCAGCGATCAATCCCGAAGAACGACTCTTTGGTCCTGAAGGGGTTGAAAACCTGCACATCATCAGCCTGACGCTGCTGCTGTTTTATGCGGGACTGAAGACCAACATCAAACAGATCCGTCAGTTTCTGGGTTATGGGCTGCTGCTGGCCATCGGCGGCGTGGCGGTCTCGTCGCTGATCTTCGGCGGCCTGATCTATGCCATTTATCAATTAATGGGCGTCGGTTTCGGCCACGCCGGCTTTGAACCGTTGCCCCTCAGCATCTGCCTGCTGGTGGCCGCCTGCCTGGGATCCACCGACGCCGGTGCCACCCTGAGTGTGTTGAGCTCGGTGAGCCGCTTTGTTCCTGACCGCGTGCGGCGGCTGCTGGAGTTCGAGTCCTCGGTCAACGACCCGGCGGCAATCCTGTTTCTACTGCTGGTGGTGGGTCTGAGCTTCAGCAAACCGGAAGCAGCGCAGGCCCTCAACGATGTGGCCATGACCGGGATTCCCGGCCAGATTCAGGCGTTCATCAAAAGCATCGGCAGCGGCATCATGGTGGGCCTGATCCTCACCTATCTTGGCCAATACATTCTGCGCCACTTCGTTACCAGCAAGGACCAGGTTCTGATCGTCGGCATCGCCATCTCGGTGGCAGCCTATGGACTCTCAAGCCTGCTGATGGGATCCGGCTTCATTTCTGCCTATGTCACCGGTCTGTTCCTAGCGAACAACATCTACGACAATCCGTTGATCACCAGCGAATCTCTGGAAAACAGCCTCGAATCGTTCAACACGATGATGGAGATGCTGGTGTTCCTGCTGTTCGGTGTGATCATCAATCCCAGCAACATCAGCCTGGTGCTGCCCGAGGGCATCCTCTGTTCCCTGGCCCTGATGCTGGTGGCACGCCCCCTGAGCGTGCTGGCCTTCAGCTGGGTGTCACCGTTCAATTGGCGCGAGAACGTGCTGATCGCCTGGTGCGGCCTGCGCGGCGCCGTCCCCCTGGCGCTGAGCTACACCGTGATCCACACCATTCACGAGCTGCCCGGCATCAGTGCCGAGACCACCTCAAAACTCAGC
>CAZJIF010000076.1:0-8801 GCA_964546045.1 uncultured Klebsiella sp.
CCACGGCGCCGGTGCACATGCTGCTGGCGGGCATCCTGCTGAAGATGGGCGGCTATGCCCTGCTGCGCTTCAACTGCCAGATCCTGCCCGATGCCCACGCCCAGTTCGCCCCGTTGCTGGTGGTGCTGGGGGTGATCAACATCATTTATGCAGCGCTGACCTCGTTTGCCCAGCGCAACCTCAAACGCAAGATCGCCTATAGCTCGATCAGCCACATGGGCTTTGTGCTGATCGGCATCGGCAGCTTCAGCGCCCTGGGCTCAAGCGGGGCAATGCTGCAGATGATCAGCCACGGCCTGATCGGGGCCAGCCTGTTCTTTTTGGTGGGTGCCACCTACGACCGCACCCACACGCTGCAGCTCGACGAGATGGGCGGCGTGGGCCAGAAGATGCGCAAGATGTTCGCCCTCTGGACCGTCTGTTCCCTGGCCTCGCTGGCCCTGCCCGGCATGAGCGGCTTCGTCAGCGAGCTGATGGTGTTCGTGGGCTTCGCCACCGACGATGCCTACACCCTGCCGTTCCGAATCGTGATCGACGGCCTGGCGGCGGTGGGCGTGATCCTGACGCCGATCTACCTGCTGTCGATGCTGCGCGAGATCTTCTACGGCAAGGAGAACGTCGAGCTCGCCTCCCATGGCGAACTGGTCGATGCCGAGCCGCGCGAGATCTACGTGATCGGCGCCCTGCTGGTGCCGATCATCGGCATCGGCCTCTACCCGCGGCTGATGACCGACACCTACAGCGCGGCAATGGAAGCCCTGGTGGCCCGCAATGAAAGCGCCATGAAGGCCCTGACCGCCCCCGCCGGTGGATCCTTGATCCGCCAGACGGCGCTGAAGGCACCGATGATCCCCGGCTGAATGGCCCTAACCTGCTTCACCAATCCACACGGCACCGCACACGCGCCTGTCCTGTCCGCATGAAACAGCTGAATTTCCTGCTGATCTTCAGCTTCGGCCTGGCGATGGTGATGTTCACCCTCGAAAACACCGCCCCGACCACCGTGCACTTTCTGCCCGGGATCAAGGCGACCCTGCCCCTGGCCGCTCTGCTGCTGGTGGTCGGCGGCATCGGCGCCACAGCGGCATGGGTGTTTGCCGTCTGGACCGGCGTTGTGCGCAAGGTTGAGGCCATTCAGAGCCAGAGCGAGATGGAAGCCCAACAGGTGCGCATCCAGGAGCTCGAGAACGACCTGCAGCGCTACCGCGCCACCGTGGACGCCCAGCTGGGCCTGCTGCCGGCCGCCGGCGAAAGCAGCGGCAGCAGCGTGGCGATGGGCTGAACAACCACGGCGCTGGTGCCACTGGTGCAGGCGGGCCACTGCCGGTAGCGTGCGGCGGTGGTGCGAGGCCCGATGGCACGACCGAACCTCTGCACCCGGGGCCTTGGCTGAAGCGGGGGCCCGCCTGGCGATCCGGCTGTTGCAGGATGCCGCCGAACGCGGCGACATCGACCCCTGGGACGTCGATGTGATCGCTGTGGTCGATGGTTTTCTGGACCAGCTGCGCAGCCGTTTGACCCTGGCTCCGCCGCTGCAGCGACCCCGGACCGGCTTCGGCGGCAGCTTTGAGCATGACCTGGCCGAAACCAGCGAAGCCTTCCTGGCGGCCTCGGTGCTGGTGAGCCTCAAGGCCGAGGTGCTGGAGGCGGCGACCATGCCACCGCCACCATCCCTGGACGACGCCGACCCATTTGACTGCGATGCCGACGGCCAGGGCTGGTTGGTGAATCCGGGGTTCACCCTTCCCAGCCGCCCCGAACGCCACCTCTGGCGCCGCCCGGTGGCACCGCCGCCGCTGCAGCGGCCGGTGACCCTGGGTGAACTGATCCGCCAGCTCGAGGAGATCGCCGAACGGCTGGAGAGCGACACGCTGCGCAGCCGCTCCCGGCACCGCCCCAAGCGCTACAGCGAGCGGGCGGCGATCGCCCAGGTGGCAGCCCTGGCCCACCGCGAAAAGCTGCCGGAAACGACCGCGGCCCTCAGCCGCTTTCTGCTGAGCTGGGACCCGGCCAGCGATTGGGCAGGCTTTGAGCTGCTGTGCTCGGCCTGGAGTGACCAGGTCGCCCAGCAACGCCAGCAGGACGAACTGGACAGCGACCGGGCCGGGGTGTTCTGGGCACTGCTGTTCCTGGCCCACCAGGGCAAGGTGGAACTGGAGCAACAGGGCGGCCTCTATGGCCCCCTGCAGTTGCGGCGCCTGCTGGAGGCCGGCGAGAGCCGGCAGCTGCCGCTGACAGCCCTCAACGCCGGGCCCGAGGGGTCAGCTCAGGGGCCGTCTCATGAGACCCTGGCGGCCTGAGGAGCCGACTAGGCTTGCCGCCAACCGACCGAAGTGAGCCCCGCCGATGAAGGCGATGATTCTCGCGGCCGGCAAGGGAACACGGGTGCGTCCCATCACGCACACCATTCCCAAGCCGATGATCCCGATCCTGCAGAAACCGGTGATGGAGTTTCTGCTGGAGCTGCTGCGGGAGCACGGCTTCAACGAAATCATGGTCAACGTCTCCCACCTGGCCGAGGAGATCGAGAATTACTTTCGCGATGGCCAGCGCTTCGGCGTGCAGATCGCCTATAGCTTCGAAGGCCGGATTGAGGACGGCGAACTGATCGGTGAAGCCCTCGGCTCAGCCGGCGGACTCAAGAAGATCCAGACCTTTCAGCCGTTCTTTGACGACACCTTTGTGGTGCTGTGCGGTGATGCCCTGATCGACCTGGACCTGACCGAAGCGGTCCGGCGTCACAAGGCCAAGGGCGCCCTGGCCAGCCTGATCACCAAGCGGGTGCCGATGGAGCAGGTGAGCAGTTACGGCGTCGTCGTCACCGACGGCGACGGACGGGTGCGCTCGTTCCAGGAGAAACCGGCGGTGGCCGAGGCGGCCAGCGACATGATCAACACGGGCATCTACATTTTCGAGCCGGAAGTGCTCGACTATGTGCCGGCGGGCGTCCCCTTTGACATCGGCTCGGACCTGTTTCCCAAACTGGTCGAATCGGGGGCCCCGTTCTATGCCTTGCCGATGGAGTTCGAGTGGGTCGACATCGGCAAGGTGCCCGACTACTGGCAAGCGATCCGCAGTGTGTTGCAGGGTCAGGTCCGGCAGGTGCAGATCCCGGGCCATGAGGTCAGGCCGGGCATCTTCACCGGTCTGAACGTGGCGGCCAACTGGGACAAGATCACGGTCAAGGGTCCGATCTACGTGGGCGGCATGACCAAGATCGAGGATGGCGCCACGATCATCGGACCGGCAATGATCGGCCCCAGCTGCCACATCTGCGAAGGGGCGACAATCGACAATTCGATCATCTTTGACTATTCGCGCATCGGGCCCAGCGTGCGTCTGGTCGAAAAACTGGTGTTCGGGCGCTATTGCGTCGATCGCAACGGCGACCACTTCGACCTGCAGGAAGCTGCCCTCGACTGGCTGATCACCGACACCCGCCGGCAGGACGTGGTTGAACCCTCACCCCAGCAGAAGGCTCTGGCTGAACTGCTGGGCAGCGACCTGGCCCTGGGCGCCGCCGCCAGTTAAGGGCGAGAAGCCGGCCTGCCGCAGGATCTCGGGAATACGCTCTTCGGCCTTGATCGCCATCAGGTGCACCCCCTGGGCGATCTGGCTGTAGCTGGCCACCTGCTCGGCGGCGATGGCGATGCCCTCGGCTGCCGGATCGGGGGCCGCGGCGAGCCGGTCGATCACCGCCTGCGGAATGTTGGCCCCCGGCACGACGCGGTTGATGAAGCTGGCATTGCGGGCCGACTTGAGCAGAAACACGCCGGCCAACACCGGCAGCCCCAGGGGCGCGGCGATCTCCTCAACAAAGCGGCGCAGGGCCGTCCCGTCGCTGACCATCTGGGTCTGCACAAAGCGGGCACCGGCCTGCTGCTTGCGGCGCAGCCGGCTGCGCAAACCGCTCGGGCTGGGGGACTGGGGATCCGCCGCAGCCCCGGCAAAGAAATCGGTGCCGCCATCGGGCAGCTCGCCCCTGACTGGATCGAGCCCCTGGTTGAGCTGACGCACCAGCTGCAGCAGACGGACCGATTCGAGCTCGTTGACCGGGCGGGCTCCGGGCTGGTCGCCTGCCCGCACCGGATCACCGGTGAGGCACAGCAGGTTGCGCAATCCCAGGGCGTGGGCCCCCAGCAGATCGGCCTGCAGAGCAATGCGGTTGCGGTCGCGGCAGGCCATCTGCAACACCGGCTCGACACCTGCCTCGAGCATCAGCCGGCAGACGGCGATGCTGCTCATGCGCATCACCGCCCGGCTGCCATCGGTCACGTTGACCGCATGAACCCAGCCCCGCAGGGCCGCAGCGGCCGCCAGGGTGCGGGTGGGATCGCCGCCGCGGGGGGGCGTGACCTCGGCCGTGATCGCGAACCTGCCCGTTGCCAGGGCCTGTTGAAGCAGCAAACCGCAGCAGCCGTACCAGGCCCCATCATCGACCACCGGGCCTGCACTGCAGACAGCTTGCCTACAGTGCAGACATCACCTGGGCGGTGACGCCATGGAGACCACAGGGACCCGCAGCGGCGAGCTGCGCAGTGATCTCTCAGAGCGGGAGATCGAGATCATTGACCTGGTGGCCCGCGGCCTCACCAATCAGGAAATCGCTTCAGAACTGACGATCAGCAAGCGCACCGTCGACAACCACGTCAGCAACATCTTCACCAAGACCGGCGCCAAGAACCGGGTCGCGCTGCTGAACTGGGCGATGGACAACGGCAAGATCTGCCGTGATGGCTTCAACTGCTGCAGCCTGCCCGAGAAGCCTGCGCGCAGTGACAAGGCTCCAGGGCGGCCAGGGTGAACGAACCGGCGGCCAGGGCAAACAGGTCGGCGTAGGCCAGGCAATCAGCCTCGACGACGCCGGCAAAACGGAACACACCCTGGTGGTCGTACAGGGCAACCTGGGGTGCGGGCAGCTGTTGCACAGCTGGCAGCAGGGTCTGGGGCTCGTGCTGGGCCAAACGCCTCAGGGGTGCTGCATTGTTGATCCTAATGAGCATCCTGCTGGCATCGGCAGGCCTCAGCCGCTGAGCAGGGCCAGCAGCGCACACCGTTCGGCGGCCGGCCATGCCGCCAGGGGGCTGGCAGCCAAAGCCGCATTGCTGTAGCGGCCTTGGCCGGTGATCTCCTGCACACACCAGGAGGGAACGACCACAGCCTGCTGCGGACTGGCCAGCTCCACCTCGGCGATCACCAGGGGCGCATTGGCGTCCTCGAACACATCAAGAACCCAGTCACCATCAGGCAGATCGAGGCCATAACGCCATTTGCGCAGGGCAGTGGGGCACAGCGCCAGCAGGGCCTCCGCATCGGCCGCAGGGATCGGATACTCAAACTCGTGGCGCACCAGGCCATCGCTGGCCGTGGTGCCGCATTTGAGGGTCAACCAGGCCCCACCACAGCCATCGCTGCGCACCCGGGTGGTGAACCCCTCGGCGGAGGCACTCAGGTAGCCCTGCTGCAGCCGTGCCTGCCAGGTCACGTGGGGGCGCCAGGAGCCGGCGGCCCCATCGGGTCCGGCGCAGACCAGAAACCGCCGTTCGATCTCCAGAGCCATGGGGTTCGGCGCAGCGCTCAGTTGTGGGAATGCTCGGCGGCCGTCAGGCTGCCGGCCCAGTGCAGTTTGCGCGTCAGCGCTCTGTAGTACGAGGGGCTCTGATCAAGAATCACCATCAGGGCCGGATGGGGGCTGCGCTGCACCACGCAGCGATCGCCGGGTTCGAGCACCGTGGCCGAGGCGCCATCCTTCCAGAGCTTGACCTTGCGGCTCAGCTCACCCAGGGGCCAGACGCACAGGTGTGAGCGCGGCGGCACCACCACCGCCCGACTCGACAGGCTCATCGGACAGATCGGGTTGACCACGATCGCCTCGATGCCCGGGTGCAGGATCGGCCCGCCGGCAGCCATCGCGTAGCCGGTGGAGCCGGTCGGTGTGGCCATGATCAAGCCATCACCCCGGTACTGGTCGACCACCTCGCCGTCGATCTCCAGCTCGAGCAGGCAGGTGGGGGAGACCTCGTCGAGACAGGGCCTGAAATACAGATCATTGAGCGCCAGGTGGGGACCGTCGCCATCGGCATCGGCATCCGGATCGACACCCCCGATGGTCTGGGGCTCGCGGCTGGCGGCACGGATCACGCGCGCCTCCAGCATCATGCGCCGCTCCAGTGCAAAGCGGTCAGCGCGCAGGCGTTGCCACAGGTTGTCGTTGTCGTCACCCAGGCGCAGCATGCTGCGCTCATGGGTCAGAAAACCCAGGTGGCCGCCCACATTGAAGCTGAGGATCGGCACGTCGAGGGTTGCCAGGTGGCGCGCCGCCCCCAGCACGGTGCCGTCTCCACCGAGCACCAGCGCCAGATCGGGCAGCTGGTCTTCGGTGGCCAGCAGCCCGGGAAAGGGGTTGCTGGCCAGGCCACTGGTGGCGGTCACCACCGCCACACCCTGGGCCTTGAGGTCGTCGGCACAACGACGGGCCTGACGCTGGGCCGCCTGGCTGCCGGCGCGCACGATCAACCAGACGCGATCGAGGCGCATGGGAGTGCCTGCCTACCAGCGCAACAGGTTGAA
Source organism: uncultured Klebsiella sp. (assembly GCA_964546045.1). GTDB lineage: Bacteria > Cyanobacteriota > Cyanobacteriia > PCC-6307 > Cyanobiaceae > RGUW01. Next base: position 6,571 of record CAZJIF010000076.1, read on the forward strand.
GCGTTCCATGTCGACGGTTTCACGGTTGCGATACAGCGACAGCAGGATCGCCAGGCCCACAGCAGCCTCAGCAGCGGCGACGGTGATCACAAAAATCGCAAACACCTGACCCCGAATGAGCTGTCCATCCAGGTAGCTGGAGAACGCCATCAGGTTGATGTTCACTGCATTGAGCATCAATTCAATGCTCATCAGCACCCGCACGGCATTGCGGCTGTTGATCAGACCCCAGACGCCGGTGCAGAACAGAATGGCCGCCAGCACCAGGTAGGCCTGCAGGGGGATCTCGGTGGGCACGGTCATGGCTTGCTGGTCAGCAGGGGGGTACGGGCTTTCTCGATCAGGCCCTGATCAGCCGGTTCACCGGTGATCACGTCACTGGCGAAGACATCCCGACGGGCCAGCACGATGGCGCCGATCATCGCCATCAACAACAGCACCGAGGCCAGCTCGAACGGCAGCAGGTAATCACTGAACAGGTGTTCGCCGATGCGCGCTGTCGCCTCCTCGCCGATCGCTGCGGGCCCAGGCAGGGCCCAGGGTGTGGTGAAGGCCACCCGCACCAGCAACACAAACAGCCCCCCGCAGACAGAAGCCGACAGCACCCGGCGCAGGGCAAGGCCTGGGATGGCCGACAGGTCCTCCCGTTTGTTGACCAGCATGATCGCGAACAGGATCAGCACATTGACCGCGCCCACGTACACCAGGATCTGGGCGGCGGCCACGAAGCTGGCGTTGAGCAGCAGGTACAGACCCGAAACCGACAGGAACACGCCCGCCAACAGGAAGGCGGAATAGACGATGTTGGGCAGCAACACAACGCCGAACGCTCCGACCACAAGCGTGAGGGAGAGCGCGGCGAAACAAATCAGCTGGGTCGTCGAAGCGATCGTCATGCGTCGGCGGCTCCTGATTCGCTGGAAGCTTGGGACGCTACCGGTGTTTTGGGCAAGCTTTCGAGCACCTGTTCCGGCAGTTGGCCGGCCCGGGGGGCGTTGGCGGGCACGGTGTGGGGCTCGACCTCGCCTTTGGGCAGGTAGGCGAGCTCACGCAGGGGGAACACCGAGGGATCGGTGGTCACGCTGGTGGGCAGGCGGCCCAGGGCCACGTTGTCGTAGTTGAGGCTGTGGCGATCAAAGGCCGCCAGCTCGTACTCCTCGGTCATCGACAGGCAGTTGGTCGGGCAGTACTCGACGCAGTTGCCGCAGAAGATGCACACCCCGAAATCGATCGAGTAGTTGCGCAGCTCCTTTTTCTTGGTGGCCTTGTTCATCACCCAGTCGACCACCGGCAGGTTGATCGGGCAGACCCGCACGCAGACCTCGCAGGCGATGCACTTGTCGAATTCGTAGTGGATGCGCCCGCGGTAACGCTCCGACGGGATCAGTTTCTCGTAGGGGTACTGGACCGTGACCGGACGGCGGCGCAGGTGATCAAAGGTGACCCCCAGGCCCTGGGTCATGGCCTGGGCCGCACCGACCGCCTCACGGGTGTAGTCGCCGACTTGCTTGAGAAACCCGAACATGGCGGTTCAGCGGGAACGGAAGAACGGGAGCTGGCGCGAGGAGCGCCGCTGCCCATGATGGCGGTCCCTGAGCGGGGCCTGGGGCATGAAGGGAATCATCCGCCGAAGGCTCCGGGGAACGCCAGCTTGAGACCAGCGGTCACCAGCAGGTTGACCAGGCCGATCGGCAGCAGGAACTTCCAGCCCAGGTTCAGCAGCTGGTCGATCCGCACCCGCGGCACAGACCAACGCAGCAGGATCGCCAGGAAGACAAGCAGATAGGCCTTCAGGACGGTCATGACGATGCCGACCGACGCGGCGATCACCTGTACCGGAGCTGCATCGATCGACTGACCAAGCCAGCCGGCCAGCCATTCGATCGGCAACGGGAAGCCCCAGCCACCCAGGTACAGCACCGACACCAGCAGGGCCGACAGCACCAGATTGATGTAGCTGCCCAGATAAAAGAGGGCAAACTTCATGCCGGCGTATTCGGTCTGATAGCCGGCGACCAGCTCCTCCTCGGCCTCGGGAAGGTCAAAAGGAAGGCGCTCACATTCAGCCAAGGCGCAGATCCAGAAGATCACAAAGCCGACCGGCTGACGCCAGATGGTCCAGCTGAGGATGCCGGCGCCGTTCTGCTGGTTGACGATGTCGACGGTGCTGAGCGAGTTGCTCATCATCACCACCGCCAGCACCGCCAGAGCCAGAGGGATCTCGTAGCTGA
>CAZJIF010000077.1:0-8600 GCA_964546045.1 uncultured Klebsiella sp.
AGCACTGGCCCTGGTGGCCGCTGCTGCCGCTTTATCCCTACGGGCGACGACGCACCCTGGTGCGAGAACTGGTCCCTGGCCAGGTCTGGAGCTTTGAGCAGCTGCAGGGGGTCTATTACGTCGCCGTGCCGATCCGCATGACGGTGCTCAAGCTGCAGCAGGGGCTGCTGCTGTATGCCCCTGTGGCCCCGACCGCCGAGGTGCTGCGCCAGCTGGCCCTGCTCGAGCAACAGCACGGACCGGTGGTGACCATCGTGCTGCCGAGCAGCTCGGGGCTGGAGCACAAGCTGCCGGTGCCAGCCATGGCGCGGGCCTTCCCAGAGGCGCAGGTCTGGGTCACCCCGGGGCAGTGGAGCTTTCCCCTACCGCTGCCACTGGCCTGGCTCGGTTTTCCGGCCAGGCGCACGCGGGTGCTGTTTGAGCAGGGCCTGCCCCACAGCGATGAACTCGACTGGTGCGCCCTGGGCCCCCTGAATTTGGGCCTTGGCACCTTCATGGAGGCGGCCTGCCTGCACCACAGCAGCGGCAGTTTGCTGGTGACCGATGCCCTGGTGAGCATCGGCCGCGAACCGCCTGCGGTGTTCGCGCTGGATCCGACACCGCTGCTCTTTCATGCCCGTGAACGCGGTGACGAACCCCTGCGCGACACGCCCGAACAACGCCGGCGGGGCTGGTGGCGCCTGGCCCTGTTTGCTTCGTACCTCAGGCCAGCCAGCCTTCAGGTGCCTCCCCTCCCCGAGATCCTCGGCGGCGCCATGGCCCCGGGCCTGCGCAACCGCCGCAGTCACCTGGGGATCTACCCCTTTCGCTGGCCGAGCGATTGGGAAGCCGAATTCAACCAGCTGCTGGCGGCAGGCCAGGCCGAGCTGCAGGTTGCACCGGTGCTCGAACGGCTGGTGTTCCCCCGCAGCCGCACCACCCTGGTGGCCTGGATTCGTGAGCTGTCGACGCTGTCTGGGATCAGCCAGCTGATCCCGGCCCACTACGAAGCACCGGTGGCCTGCTCAAGCGACAGCCTCAAGGTCCTGGCGGACCACCTCGAAAGCAGAACCTGGGCCAGGGATGGGGGCAGCTGGGAGCTGTTGGCCAGCATCGATCGTGCGCTGCTCAACCTGGGCGTGGTGCCGAAGGAGCCTTGAGCCAGCCAGCCGTCAGGGCAGGACGCGCAACGGAACCCGGCTTCAGAGCTTCAGGGGACCGGGATCGGCGTGACTGTCGTCCTCGAGGCTCCCATTGCTGATCAGGGTGGTCTCGAGTTCCATGCGCTGCTCCATCTGGCGCAGGAAGTAGCCGGTCATCATCGCTGAAGCGAGCAGACCCGCCAGGTTGTCGCGACTGGTCTGAATCTTGACCTCAAACTGTTCACCGGGAAGCATCCCCAGCAGACCCTGGACGTTGTGGCGAATGATGTCCTGGATGTCGCTGCTGGCCGAGCGGGCGACCCGCTGCAGCACATCAGGCGACTGCTCCTGCAGGTACTGAATCAGGGAGTTACCACTGATCGCTTCGTTATCGCTCGTCAGGAACTCCGGGTTGAACATCCGGTGTGCTCCACGTCACGGCCTGCACCCTAACCCAGCTGCTCGTCGTCACCAGAGGCAACAGCAGAGGCGGAGAACCGAATCGGACCGAACCGCCGCAACGGCCAGTAGCGCCAGATCGCGGTCCCGATCACCTGCTGACGTGGCAGCGGGCCCCAAAGGTGCGAATCAAGGCTGGCATTGCGGTTGTCTCCCAGCACCAGCAAGGCATCAGCCGGCAGAACAAAGGGTGCCAGCTGATAGGCCATCGGCTCGGCCGCCCAGTCGGGATCGACCGGCACCCCATTGCGCCACAACTGTCCAGCGCGCACCTCGACCTGATCCCCGGGGCCCGCAACGACCCGTTTGATCAGGGCCGCGGCAGGGTCGTAGCCAGCCGCCACCAGTGCAGCGGGCGGACGGAACACCACCACCGTTCCAGGGGGCAACGGTTGTCCCAGGCGGGGCCGCACCTTTTCGACCAGGATTCGATCCTGCAGCTGCAGGGTCGGCAACATCGACCCCGACGGGATCCAGCGGGGCTCGACCACCCACAAACGCAGGGCCAGGGCCAGGGCAACCCAGGCCAGCAGCTCGACGAGACGGCGCCAGAGGGGCCTGTCTGAGCCCATCGCCAACACTCCTGATCGCAGGATGGAGGCACCATCCTGGAGTGTCCCGGTGGGGGCCGAGCCCAAACACGCTGACCAACCCCTGGCCTCCGCCAACCTGCAGGCGGCGCTGGTGTTGCTTGACGCCCTGATCGAGGGGGGCCTGGCTGCCCTGGTGGTCTGCCCCGGCAGCCGCTCGGCACCGCTGGCCCAGGCCGCCGCCCTGTTGGAGGCCAGGGGTCTGCGCGTGGTGACCGCCCTTGACGAGCGCTCAGCGGGCTTCTGGGCCCTGGGCCACAGCCGCGCCAGCGGCCGCCTGAGCGGGGTTGTGACCACCTCGGGCACGGCCGTGGCCAACCTGCTGCCCGCCGCCGTCGAAGCCGACATGGGCAGCGTGCCGCTGGTGCTGCTGAGCGCCGACAGGCCGGCACGGCTCAAGGGATGCGGCGCCAATCAGACGGTCAATCAGGACTGTTTTCTGCGGGCTTCGGTGCGCTGGTTTGGGGAAGGGGATCCCAAAGGACTGGCCTGCATGGCAGCGCAGGAGCTGCAGCAGCTGGCCCGCTGCGCCATCGCAGCCACCGCCGGTGCCGCCGGTGCCCCTGCCGGGCCCGTGCACCTAAACCTGCCCTTTGACGAGCCCCTGCACAGCGAGGTCGACCAGTGGCAGCAGCTCCAGCAGCAATGGTCGCTGCCGCCGCGCGTCCATCGGCATGATCCGCCGGGGCCCACCTGCGCAGACGCCACCCCACCAGCCACAACGGCAGCCACGACCGGCCCCGGGGCGCTGGATCCCGACCAGCCCGGTGTGGTGGTGGCTGGCCCCTGGCGTGGCCGGCCCCAACAATGGCCTGAACACCTGATGGCCCTGCGGCGATGGCTGCTGCGCAGTGGCTGGCCCCTGCTGGCGGACGGGCTCAGCGGCCTGCGGGGCCAGCCGGATCTGCAGGCCATTGGCGGCTATGACCTGCTGCTGGCCCAACCGCCCAGGCAATTGCAGGCCCCCCAGGTGCTGCGCCTGGGGCCCCTGCCCGCGAGTCGGCGCCTGCAGCAGTGGCTCGCCGCCAGCGGGGGCCGCCAGGTCCTGATCAGCGAGGGTGAGCCCCGGCCCTTGGACCCGCTGGGTACCGTTGCCGCCCAGCATCCCCATGGTCTGGCCGCCTGGTGTGGGGCCCAGCCCCAGCAGCTGTGGCAGGGCCAGCCAGCGGCAAACAGCCTGGCCCTGCGGCAGGCCTGGCACCAGGCCGACACGACAGTGCAACAGCTGCTGGATCAACAGCTGTTGCATCCGCAACCGGCCGCCACCGCAACGGCCAACGAGCCGGCCCTGTCCAGGCTGCTGAGCCGGCTACTGCCGCCGGGACTGCCGCTGATGCTGGCCAACAGCTCGCCGGTGCGGGATTGGGAAAGCTTTGCCGATCCGAACGCACCGCCCCGGCCGGTGCTCGGCTTTCGCGGCGCGTCGGGCATTGACGGCACGCTCTCGCTGGCCTGTGGTGTCGCCGAAGCCCTGGGCCAGGCAGTGCTGCTGACCGGGGACCTGGCCCTGTTGCACGACAGCAATGGCTGGCTGTGGCGCACCCAACTGCGCGGCCGGCTGGCTGTGGTGCTGATCAACAACGGTGGCGGCGGCATCTTCGAGCAACTGGCCATTCGCCATCCAGCCGGAAGCGGCATGGACTTTGAGCGCTTGTTCGCCATGCCCCAGGCGGTCGACGCGGCCCAGCTGTGCGCGGCCTATGGGGTTCCCCACCGGCATCTGACCGAGCCCGAAGGGCTGCCGGGGCACCTCGACTGGTTGCTGCAGCAGCCGCTGGCGGTCCTGGAGATCCGCACCGACCGCGGCGCCGATGCAGGGCTGCGCCGGCGGCTGCGCACAATGGCCCAGCAGCTGCCCGCCGAGCGATGAGCGTGACCTGGCGCCCCGCAGGCCAGTACGACGACATCCTGTTTGAGGTGAACGACGCCGGCCTGGCCCGTATCACCATCAATCGCCCGCACAAGCGCAATGCCTTTCGGCCGCGCACGGTGCAAGAGCTGTGCGACGCCTTCAGCCGGGTGCGCGACGAGCCCAGCATCGGAGTGGTGCTGTTCACCGGTGCAGGCCCCGCCGCCGACGGGGGCTGGGCCTTCTGCGCCGGCGGCGATCAGAGCGTGCGCGGCGATGGCGGCTACGTCGACGACGACGGGCTGCCGCGGCTCAACGTGCTCGACCTGCAACGGATCATCCGCAGCCTGCCCAAGGTGGTGATCGCCCTGGTGGCCGGCTACGCCATCGGTGGCGGTCAGGTGCTGCATCTGCTCTGCGACCTCAGCATCGCCGCAGACAACGCCGTGTTCGGGCAGACCGGCCCGCGGGTCGGCAGCTTTGACGGCGGCTTCGGCGCCGGCTACCTGGCCCGGGTGGTGGGCCAGCGCAAGGCCCGCGAGATCTGGTTTCTGTGCCGCCAGTACGGCGCCGCCGAAGCCCTGCAGATGGGCCTGGTGAACACGGTGGTGCCCTTGGACCAGCTGCAGGACGAGGGGGTGCGCTGGGGCCGCGAGGTGCTGCAGCACAGCCCCACGGCGATCCGCTGCCTCAAGGCCGCCTTCAACGCCGAAACCGATGGTCTGGCCGGCATTCAGGAGCTGGCCGGGCAGGCCACGCACCTCTTTTACCGGACCGCCGAGGGCCAGGAAGGCCGCAATGCCTTCCTCGACAAACGGCCACCCGATTTCTCGGACACGCCCTGGCTGCCTTGATGGCGACAGGACAATCCTGGGGTTGCCCGTAAAGTTGCGGCCACCGAATCAGACCGCGTGCGAATTCTGTTTGCGGCCGCCGAGTGCGCCCCGATGATCAAGGTGGGCGGCATGGGTGATGTGGTGGGCTCGTTGCCCCCAGCCCTGGCGGCCCTCGGACATGACGTGCGCGTGATCCTGCCCGGCTACGGCCGGCTCTGGAGCCGCCTGCAGATCCCGGCCGAGCCCGTCTGGCGCGGCCACACCATGGGCAACGACTTTGCCGTCTTTGAAGCCCGCCACCCCACCACGGGGTTGCCGCTCTACCTGGTGGGCCATCCGGTGTTCGACGGCGAGCGGATCTACGGCGGTGAAGACGAGGACTGGCGCTTCACCTTCTTTGCCAGTGCCGTGGCCGAATTCGCCTGGAACCACTGGAAACCCCAGGTGCTCCATTGCCACGACTGGCACACCGGGATGATCCCGGTCTGGATGCACCAGGACCCGGAGATCAGCACGGTCTTCACCATCCACAACCTCAAGTACCAGGGCCCCTGGCGCTGGAAGCTGGAGCGCATCACCTGGTGCCCCTGGTACATGCAGGGGGACCACACGATGGCCGCTGCCCTGCTGTATGCCGATCGGGTCAATGCGGTCTCCCCCACCTATGCCCAGGAGATCCGCACCGCTGAATACGGCGAAAAGCTCGAAGGGCTGTTGAATTACATCAGCGGCAAGTTGCGCGGGATTCTCAACGGGATCGACACCGACGACTGGAATCCCGCCAGCGATGCCAGCCTGCCGGCCCGGTTCAGTGCCACCGACCTGGCCCCACGCGCTGCCAACAAGCAAGCGTTGCAGGAGCGGTTCGGCCTGGCCGTGAACCCCCGCACCTACCTGATGGGTCTGGTCAGCCGCCTGGTGGATCAGAAGGGTGTTGATCTGTTGTTGCAGGTGGCCGATCGGGTCCTGGCCTACACCGACAGCCAGATCCTCGTTCTGGGCACTGGTGATCGCACCTACGAAAGCGGTCTGTGGCAGATGGCCTCGCGCCATCCCGGACGCTTTGCCGTGTTCCTGACTTACGACGATGCGCTGTCACGGCTCGTCTACGCCGGCAGCGACGCGTTTTTGATGCCGAGCCGGTTTGAGCCCTGTGGCATCAGCCAGATGCTGGCGATGCGCTACGGCGCGATTCCGGTGGTGCGCATGGTGGGTGGTCTGGTGGACACGGTGCCACCCAACGATCCCCTGGCCGGCACCGGCACCGGCTACGGCTTTGACCGTTATGAACCGATCGACTTTTACACCGCGATCGTGCGCTCGTGGGAGGCCTACCGCAATCAGGCCAGCTGGCAGGAGCTGCAACGGCGGGCGATGGCCGTCGACTTCAGCTGGGCCCGCTCGGCCCTGGAATACGACGCCATGTACCGCGACGTCTGCGGCGTCAAGGAGCCCAGCCCCGAGGCCGCCGATGTGGAGAAGTTCTCCCAGGGCCAGGAGGCCGATCCCTCGCGCCGGGGGCTGGCCGGTCTGCTGCGGCTGCGCGGCCAGGGCTGAGGCCTGCCGCTAGAACCGGGCGATCGGAGCTCCTCCCGTGGCCGAGCATTCCAACCTGCCGGCGCCCTACGAGAGCCCCTGGCGGCAGCTTGGGCGGGCTGTGGCGGCGGTGCTGGCCAGCCTGCGGCTCGATGCGCGCGGCCTCTGGCGCCGCAACAGGGCCGGCGAGCTGCCCCGGCCGAGCTGGTGGCCCAGGGATCTGGTGCCTTTGTTCTGGCCGTTGCTGCTGGTGGCGGGCCTGGCGTTGGCCGTGGCCCTGGCGCTGGCAGCGTTGAGCGGCCTGAAGCTGCTGCAGCATCCCCCGGCCCCGCCCCCGCCAACGCAGCTGCTGGTTGAACCGCAACTGCCGGCAGAACCGCAACGACCGCAGCAACCGCAACCCCAGGCAGCGGCACCCGAACCGGCACCAACACCGACACCCGAACCGGCGCCGGCACCCGCACCCGCACCCGATCCGCTGCTGGCCGCCCTGGCCCAGGGCGACAGCCAGGACCTGATCTCGGCCGTCAGCGCGCGCCCAGATCAGGGGCTGTTGCAACTGCAGCTGTCCCCCGCCTATGCGGCGCTCACGCCGCGGCAGCAGCGGCGCTGGGCCGACACCTGGCTGGCCCAGAGCCAGGAGATGGGCTTCGAACAGCTGGAGCTGCTCGGCAGCGACGGCCGCACGCTGGGCTACCGGGCCCGGGTCGGCTCAGGCATGATCCTGCTCGATCCCGACAGCATGTCCTGATGGCCCTGCAGATGAGCGACCTGCAGACGCTGTTCGGGACCCCCCTGAGCAGCCCTGCCGCTTCAGGGCTGTCGCCGCAGCCCCTGCAGGTGTGCACCGACAGCCGCCGCCTGCAGACCGGGCAGCTGTTCATTGCCCTGAGCGGGGAGACGTTTGATGGGCACCGCTTCGTGCCCGCCGCGATCGAAGCCGGCGCGGCGGCGGTGCTGTGCAGCGCTGCCCGTGAAGACGTGCAGGCCCTGGCCGAGCGCCATGGCTGCGGGCTGTGGGTCGTCGGGGACACCCTCGACGCTTACCAGCAGCTGGGGCGACTGGCCCGGCAACGGCGCCACACCCCGGTGGTGGCCGTGACCGGCTCAGCCGGCAAGACCACCACCCGCGAGCTGATCAAGGCCGCCCTGGCGCCCCTGGGGCCGATCTGGGCCAGCAGCGGCAACGAAAACAACGACATTGGCGTGCCCCTGACCCTGCTGGGGGCCAGCGACGCACACCGAGCCCTGGTGGTCGAGATGGGCATGCGCGGCCTGGGCGAGATCGATCGGCTCAGCCGCTGCGCCCAGCCCGACATCGCCGTGATCACCAACATCGGCAGCGCCCACATCGGCCGCCTGGGCAGCCGCGAGGCGATCGCCACCGCCAAATGCGAGATCACCGCCGCCCTGCGCACAGGTGGCCTGGTGGTGATTCCGGCGGGCGACCCGTTGCTCGACGCCGCCCTGGGCGCGGTGTGGAGCGGCCGGGTGGTGCGGGTGGCGCTGAGCGGCGATGCCCTGGCGCCGGACACGCTGCCCCCCGACCTGATTGCCAGCGTCGACGAACCCGCCACCAGGCTGACCCTGGCCAATGGCCCGGCAGTGCCGTTGCCCCTGGCGGGCCGCCACAACGCCCGCAACCTGTTGCTGGCGATTGCCGTCGCCCAGGAGCTTGGGGTTGCGCCGAAAGAGCTCGCAACGCTTGAGGTGTCGGTGCCCGGCGGCCGCAACCGGCGCCTGCAGCGGGGCGAGCTGACCGTGCTCGATGAGACCTACAACGCCTCACCCGAGGCGGTGCTGGCGGCCCTGGATCTGCTGGCCGCCCAACCGGGGCGCCGCTTTGCCGTGCTGGGCAGCATGCTCGAGCTGGGCGAGCAGAGCCTGGAGCTGCACCAACGGGTGGCCGCCCGTGCCGCCGCACTGAATCTCGATGGGCTGGTCATCGTCGATGCTGGCGCCGAAGGCCAGGCGATGGCCCAGGCTGCAGCATCCCTGCCGCATCTGGCGGTGGTCAGCACACCCGAACAGGCGGCCGAGCCGCTCAACGCCTGGCTGCAAGCCGGCGATGTGCTGTTGCTCAAAGCCAGCCGCGGTGTGGCCCTGGAGCGGTTAATCCCGCTGCTGCCCGAGCCACCTGGTTTCAGAAGCTGAGCTTGACGCCGCCGCCGTAGGCAAACTGCGAGCCCGTTGAAAACGCCTCGTAGCT
>CAZJIF010000078.1:0-8556 GCA_964546045.1 uncultured Klebsiella sp.
ATTTGCGCTGCCCGTCAGCGAGGGACCCAATCCACTAGGCTTAACTCATAGTCAATCCGCATAAGAGGCCATGGCTGTGGAAAATCTGGTGATCGTCGGCTCGGGTCCCGCCGGGTACACCGCGGCCATCTACGCCGCCCGCGCCAACCTCAACCCCTTGCTGATCACCGGCTTTCAGGACGGTGGCATCCCCGGGGGGCAGTTGATGACCACCACCCACGTCGAGAACTTTCCCGGGTTCCCCGACGGCATCCTGGGCCCCGACCTGATGGATCGGATGAAAGCCCAGGCGGTGCGCTGGGGCACCCGCTTGATCGAAGCCGACGCCGAAACGATCGACCTGGGCCAGCGTCCCTACCGGATCACGGCCGAGGGCCAGACCATTGAGACCCAGGCGGTGATCCTGGCCACCGGCGCCAGCGCCAACCGCCTCGGCCTGCCCAGCGAGGAGCGCTTCTGGAGCCGGGGCATCAGCGCCTGCGCCATCTGCGATGGCGCCACGCCGCAGTTCAGAAACGAACCGGTGGCGGTGGTGGGCGGCGGCGACTCGGCCTGCGAGGAGGCGGTCTACCTGACCAAATACGGCAGCCACGTGCACCTGATCGTGCGTGGCGACAGCCTGCGCGCCAGCGCGGCAATGGCCGACCGCGTCCTCGCCAATCCCAACATCACCGTGCACTGGAACCGCCAGGTGGCCGATGCCAGCGGCGACGACTGGCTCGCCGCGATCCAACTGCGTGCCAGCGACGGCGGTGCCAGCGAAGACCTGGCCATCAAAGGCCTGTTCTATGCCATCGGTCACACCCCAAACACCCGCCTGGTGGCCGGCCAGCTCGAGCTGGATGCCAAGGGTTACCTGGTGACCCTGCCGGGGCGTCCGGAAACCAGCAAAGAGGGTGTGTATGCGGCCGGCGATGTCGCCGACGCCGAATGGCGCCAGGGCATCACCGCCGCGGGCAGTGGCTGTCAGGCCGCTCTGGCCGCCGAGCGCTGGCTCAGCCATCACCAGCTGGCTGTGACGGTGAGCCGCGAGCCCGTTGATCCGCAGGAGGTTGGCGAACCCCGCCACACCGCCATCAGCGACGAGGCCAACTTTGACCCCAACGCCCTCTGGCAAAAGGGCAGCTACGCCCTGCGCAAGCTGTACCACGACAGCAGCAGGCCGCTGCTGGTGGTCTACACCTCGCCAACCTGTGGCCCCTGCCATGTGCTCAAGCCCCAGCTCAAGCGGGTGCTTGACGAACTGGGTGGCGCCGCCCAGGGGGTCGAGATCGACATCGAGGCCGATCAGGAGATCGCCGTGCAGGCCGGGGTGACCGGCACCCCCACCGTGCAGCTGTTCTTCAACAAGGAGCTCAAGGAAACGTTCCGCGGTGTCAAAACGCGCAGCACCTTCAAGAGCGCCATCGAGTCCCTGATCGGGGTGCCCGCCTGATCAGCGCTTGCGGGGGCCACCGGGCCGGTTGCCACCGGGCCTCGGACCGGTGGCTCCGGCGTTGCGCTCGCGGTAGGTGATGCGGCCACGGGTCAGGTCGTAAGGGCTGATCTCCACCAGAACCTTGTCACCGGCGAGCAACTTGATGCGGAACTTGGTCAGCTTGCCGGCCGCCCGGCAAAGGCACTGGTGACCCGCCGGCTGTTCCAGGGTGACCAGGTAGAACCCGTTGCCCTGCTCCTTTTCAATCACTCCGGAGGTCTCGATCATGCGGCGGCCTGCGCTCTCCTTGTTTGGCTTGGATCATCAGCTTAAGCGTCGCCGTGGTCGGGGACGGCGGCCATGACAACGCTGCTGTTGCACAAACCCTATGGCGTACTGAGCCAGTTCAGCCCTGAACCGGGCAGCCGCTGGCAGACCCTGGCTGACCTGGTCGACGTGCCTGCGGTGTATGCCGCCGGCCGCCTCGATGCCGACAGCGAAGGCTTGCTGCTGCTGACCAGTGACGGTCGACTCCAGCAACGGCTCACCGATCCCCGCTTTGGCCACTGGCGCCGCTACTGGGTGCAGGTCGAAGGCGACGCCACCACCAGGCCCGAGGCCCTGGAGCTCCTGCGCCAGGGGGTAACCATCCAGCACGTCAGCACCCTGCCCGCCCGGGCACGGGTGCTGGCGGCTGATCAGCTGGCAGCGGCCGGCATCGGCGAACGCCAACCACCGATTCGGCAGCGGCTGCAGATCCCCACCAGCTGGCTGGACATCGAACTGCGCGAGGGCCGCAACCGCCAGATCCGCCGCATGACCGCCGCCGTCGGCCTGCCCACCCTGCGCTTGATCCGCATGACGATCGACCTGATGGACGGACGTCCGCCCCTCAGTTGGCAAGGGCTGCAGCCGGGGGCGTGGCGCGAGGTCACCCCAGCCGAAGCCCAGCGCCTGGCCCAGCTGCGTCACTCGCCTGGGCGGGGCGGCCGCGCCGGCGGGGGGAAATCAGGCCAAGGGGGTGGTGGTGGGTAGGGGGGCCTGGCGCTCACCCTGGTAGGCCTCGCGGTTGAGTTCGCGCTCCAGGGTCTTGATGCGCATGGCCCGCAGGCAGTATTTGCAGCCACCGGTGGTCTGCAGATGTTTCTCAGGTGTGATCGCGATCAACTTGACCGGATGGGTCCGGCAACGGATCTTGATCGGTGATTTGAAGCTCTTGTAGACGATCTCGCTGTAGTCGTACTGATCCCCAAAGCGAGCCTTGGCACGCCTGAGAAACACCTCCTCGCTGATCGGGCTGCCCATGGCGGGGGAGGCTAGACAGAACTGGCTCCCTTCTCCCGCCGCCGACAAGAACTGTGATGCTCCGCGTGCGAGCTCGGCCGGCGGATCAACCGATCACCGTGCGCAGCTCGCGCACCGTCATCAGCTGTCCGTAGTAGTAGTTGGCGCGAGCCCTCAGGGCCGGATCCTCGATGCTGTCAAGGGCATCGAAACCCAGGCTCTGCCAGAGCTCATGACCACTGGCACGGGTGACCTCGTCGATCGCCTCCTGCTCCAGATTGGACAGACGACGCTGCAGATTCTTGATCTGGGCGATGGACACCGATTGAGCGCGCAACTGCTGTCATAGTACAGACGCACTGATCGATGGTGCTGCAGGCCGCTCAGAAGGGCAGTTTCTTCTTGGCGTCCTTGTCGAGGTCGGCCTCCATCTCACGCAGCCGCTTGAGGATGGTGTCGTAGTACTCGCGCAGGTAGTCCTCAAGGCTGGTGGTGTCGGCCGGATCAAGCCCGAAGGCCTCGTAGCTGGCCTGCATCGGCGCATCCAGGGCCGTGCCACCACCGGTGACCTCGGCAAAGGACAGGCGTTCGGCAATGTTGACCGTGGGCTCGAAGAAATTGGCCACGCCGCGCATCGCCTTGATCAAGGCAGGCGGCACCCGCACCAGCCGCGCCTCCTTGCCGGTGAATCGCTCGCAGAGCTGGGTGATCTCACCGGTGGTCCAGGCCTTCGGACCGACCACCGGAAACGCCTGGCGCACCGTTTCAGGCCGCTGGAGCGCCGCCACAGCAAAACGGGCCATGTCCTGGGTGTTCATGTAGGCCAGGGGTGTCGGCGAACCGCTGACCCAGACCGTCTGGGACTCGAGCACCGGGATCGCGAACTGGCTGATCAGACCCTGCATGAAGGCCACGCCCTGCAGGATCGTGTAATCCAGATCAGATGCCGCTAGCCACTGCTCGGTGCAGGACTTGATGTCCATCAGCGGCACCGATGGATGCTGGGCGGCGCCGAGCAGGGACACAAACACAACACGCTGGACCTGGGCCCGCCGGGCGGCCGCGAACAGGTTCTGCTTGCCGGTCCAATCGATCGTGTAGGCACTGCCGGGATCTGTCGCCCGGGCGGTGGCGGCATCGATCAGGGCCTGCTGCCCCTCGAGGGCGTAATCCAGGCTGGCGGGCTCGAGCAGGTCACCACGGGTCAGCTCGCAGCCCCATTCGGTCAGAAAGGAGGCCTTGCGAGGGCTACGGACCATGCAGCGCACGTCGTGGCCCCCATCGAGGGCCATGCGCACGATCTGACGGCCAAGGGTTCCCGTGCCACCGACCACCAGAACCTTCATGCCGGTCCACGCTTCAGCGGGCCTGAGCCTAGGGGTCCGCCGTCAGCGGCCGTGACGGTCAGTCCTTGAGCAGTTTGAGCAGCAGGGCGCCACCGGCCAGTCCCAGGGGAATCAGCACCCAGAACAGAGCAGCGGTGCCGAAGATTTCAGAGGCCATGGACCGCGATGGGAACGCAATGGCTTCCTATTTAGCAGCCCTGCCCCCGCCAGCGGCGACCTGGCCGGCCGACTGCAAGATCTCGGACCAGGGCGCATCGCTGCGCAACTGGCCCGGCATCACCCCACTGATGCCCGCCCGATACCCCCGCTGCTGCAACTGGGCGACCAGGGCCTGCAGCGGCGGCGCCCCACCGCCCAGCTGGCGGCCGATGCCGCTGGTGGGCCAGCAGCGGGGCAGGTCACCGGGGTCGGCCAGCAGCCGGCCGAGCAGGCGCCTGGAGTCGGGCGCCAGCGCCACGGCCAGGACAGGATTGCCTCCGTCGGACAAGGCCTGCAACCGTGCCAGGGTCGGCTGGTGCTGCAGGGGGCCGATCCACAGCGGCCCGCTGATCGCCAACGGTGGCTGCGATTGCGATGGTGGCTGCGATGGCCCGCACAGGCAGGGTTGCCATTGGCGCAGCTGCAACAACGACTGCACCTGCTGGTCGCCACAGCCATGGCAATGGGCCAACAGCCCCAGCTGGGCCAATTCGCAGCCGGCGGCGTGCCGCCGCAGGCGCACCGCGGTGCGAAAGGTGCGCCCCTCGCTGAAGCTCAGCACCGGCTCCACACTGCGCCCCTGGGCCCAGGCCGCCCGGGCGATCACGCCGATCTGCAGGCGCAGCGCCAGTTCCCAGCTGGCGGGATGGGCCCGTGCCGCCGCCCCCAGGCGCCGCACGGCACCGCTGCGGTCGTGGCCTGTGGGCGAGCGGCCATCGGTGCTGGCCAGGTACAGCAGCCCATCGAGGCGCACGGCCTCGAGCGCCAGTGGCACCAGCGCCGAAGGGCAGCCGAAGGCATCGAGATCCAGCAGATCGAAGCGACGCCGCTGCAGCAGGCAGGCCGCCAGCAGCTGCTGGGCGGTCTGACTGGTGGTCTGCAGTTGCAGACCCGGCGCGGTCAGCGCTGCCAGGTTGCGCTGCAGCAGCGGCAGCCGATCAGGATCGGCATCATTGGCCCAGAGCTCGGCCGCCGGGGCCGCCAGCAACGCCTCAAGGCCGTAGCGCAGCGCCCGAATGCCGCAGCCGGCCATGGCGTCGAGCACGGCCAGCGGTTCGGCCACGGAGGCGATTTGGCCCGGCTGCGACGCCAGACCCCGCTGCTGCACCAGATCCGCAAGCAGCAGCACCCCCAGATCGCGGGCTGGACGCGAATCGGGCCGGAAGAAACCGGCCCCGACCTGCAGCCGGGCCGACCCTTCGCAATAGTGATCGTCAGCCGCAGTGGGCACAACCGCCGCTGATGCACAACGACCACCAGCCTGCCGCCTCACCCAGCTGGGGCACCGAGCACCACTGGCGCTGGCAGGGATTGCACTGCCATTGGCAGCGCCTGGGGGACCCAGCCGCCCCCGCGCTGGTGCTGCTGCATGGGTTTGGCGCCGGCAGCGGCCACTGGCGCCACAACGCCGGCGCCCTGGCGGCCGCCGGCTGGTGCGTGTACGGGCTGGACCTGATCGGCTTCGGGGCCTCCAGCCAGCCCGGCCCCAGCCGCTGGCGCCGCCTCGACAACCGCCTCTGGGCCCGCCAGGTGCAGGCCTTTGCCGAACAGGTGGTGCAGGCGCCGGTGGTGCTGGTCGGGCACTCGCTGGGGGGCCTGGTGGCGTTGAGCTGCGCCGTGTTCTTTGCGCCATGGGTGCGGGCTGTGGTGGCGGCGCCCCTGGCCGATCCCAGCCTGTTGAGCGCGCCACTGCGCCCCGGCCGCCGGCCACCCTGGCGGCGCCGTCTCAAACGGCTGCTGGTGACGCTGCTGTGCCGGCTGCTGCCCCTGGAGCTGATCGTGCCCCTGCTGGCCCATTCACCGCTGCTGGATCTGGGCATCCAGCTGGCCTATCGGCGGCCCGTGATCGGCGACCGTGACCTGCACCGGGTGATCGCCCGTCCCGCCAGGCGGCCGACAGCCCCGTCGGCCCTGCGGGCGATGAGCATCGCCATGGCCCTGCGCCCCGCAGCGGCCACCGCCCGGGCCCTGCTGCCGCGCCTGCATCAACCCTTGCTGCTGATCTGGGGCGGAGCCGACCGCCTGGTGCCGACCGAGGTGGGCGCACAGTGCCGTCGGCTGCACCATGACCTCGACTGGAGACTGCTGCCAGGCTGCGGACATTGCCCCCACGACGAGGACGGCGAGGCCTTCAACGCCGTGCTGTTGCACTGGCTGGCACGTACCTTGGGTTGATCTGTCCTGCACGGCGGCCAGCTGCCCCATGAAACACACCCTTTCGGTGTTGGTCGAAGACGAATCGGGAGCGCTCAGCCGCATTTCCGGCCTGTTCGCCCGTCGCGGCTTCAACATCGAAAGCCTGGCCGTCGGGCCGGCCGAGACCCATGGCCGATCGCGCCTGACGATGGTGGTCGAGGGTGACGATCGCACCCTCGAGCAGATGACCAAACAGCTCGACAAGCTGGTCAACGTGCTCGGGGTGATCGACCTGTCGACGATCCCGGCGGTCGAACGGGAGCTGATGCTGCTCAAGGTGGCCGCACCTGCCGCGGTGCGCAGCGCCATCCTCGAGCTGGTGCAGGTGTTTCGCGCCAAGGTGGTCGACGTGGCCGACGACGCCTTGACCCTGGAAGTGGTGGGGGACCCGGGCAAGCTGGTGGCCCTGGAGCGCCTGATGGAGCCCTACGGAATCCTGGAGATCGCCCGCACCGGCAAGGTGGCCCTGGAGCGGGCCTCGGGGGTCAACACCGAACTGCTGAAGACCACCCGGCTGGACAAGCGGGTTCCCGCCTGAACCCGCTGCAGGCCTTGTTTCAGACCAGATTTCAGGGCTTCGCCTGAACCAGGGTGCCCCCCTCGACCACACTGGCCTTGGTCAGTTTGTCGCCCTGCTGGATGCGGTCGACCACCTCCATGCCCTGCACCACCCGACCGAAGACCGCGTAACGGCCGTCCAGTTCCGGCAGGGCCTGCAGTGCGATGTAGAACTGCGCGCTCGCCGAATTGGGGTCATTGGAGCGCGCCATCGCCACCGCGCCACGCTGGTGCACCAGCGCGAGCTGACGGGTGATGCCGGGGGCGGTCAGCACCTCGCCGTAGCGGGGGGTGGGCTCGTTCTGCAGCTTGATCTCCAGGGGGATCAAACGGCTTTCGCCACTGGCCGGGTCCATGTAACTGCCCATGCCGTACTGGGCTGGTGGGACCTTGGGGTTGGCGCTCTGGGGGTCACCACCCTGAACCACAAAGGGAACGGGCTCGCGCACGACGCGATGAAAGACCGTGCCGTTGTAGGCGCCGCGGTTGACCAACTCGACAAAGTTGCCCGCGGTCAGCGGCGCTGCCGGGCCGTCGAGCTGAATTTTGACCTCGCCCTTGCTGGTGACCAGGGAAATCACTGCGCTGCCCTGAAGACAGGGCGTCTGTGAGGCCTCGCAGCCCTGGGGGCGGGACACGCTCTCACCGGCACAGGCGGTGAGGCCCAGGGGTGCCAGCAACAACAACAGGCTGAGCAACCAGCGCGCCATCACAGACCCTCCAGCGGAACACCCAGAAAACGGGCCAATCGGGCGCCGGTGAGCTCGAGCTCGGCCAAAGGCATGGGTTCGCCAACCCGGGTCAGGGGCATGTCGCGGCGGCCCTGCACCCGCAGCGACAGGCGGCGCCGGGGATTCAGGCCATCGCGCACCTCGAGCTTGACGGCCTGGATCTGCTGCAGGGGGATGCGCACGTCGATCATGCTGCGAAACGCCCGACGGGTGATCGTGGCCTCGCCACTGCCGCGATCAAACCGGTTGCTGCCCGCGCCGACATCCAGGCCGATCACCGTCCATAAATAGGTGGCGAGCAGCACCGCAGCAACGCCATAGAGGCCCATCACCAGCCCCTGGGGCACCCACTCGAGCGCGGCGGGGTGGCCGATCGGCAGCAGATCGACCCCCAAACGGCTGGACACGCTGGTGAGCAGAAAGCCCAGACCACCGGCACTGACTGCCAGGGCCACCAGCACGTTTGAAAGTCGGCGCGATCCGAGGACCTGCTGCTCCAGCAGGTCCTCGGTGGCACGGTCACTGGAGGCAACGGCTTCGTTGCTCGCCATGTCGGCACAAGAGAAGTGGCAGCCATCTTGGCGCCCGACCCGGACCCACCGGCCGGCGCCGCCGCAAATCGGAAGAAATACCTAAAAACCCAGACCCAAGCAGGGATGTCGGCCCGTTGCAATCGGCCACGACGGGCCGCGCAACATTGGTACCATCGCCGGGTGTTTCGCTCTACCCATGACGATCGCTGTAGGGCGCGCTCCACAGCGGGGATGGTTTGACATCCTCGATGACTGGCTCAAGCGCGACCGCTTCGTTTTTGTGGGCTGGTCGG
>CAZJIF010000079.1:0-8374 GCA_964546045.1 uncultured Klebsiella sp.
GCCTTTGCAAAGGCAACAGGGCAGACCGATCTTTGTTGATCCAGGGCCCAGAGTTTTCGCTGCGCCTGCTGTTCTGGGCTTAACGGTTGCTCGGTTCGTTGATCTGGGCGCTGGCCTGCCAGCGCTCGCCCCCGGCACCCCGGGCCTGGCACTGCAGCAGGTTGGTTGCGAGCTGGCAGTTGCCCCGGGCCAGCTGGTTCTGCGGCAATTGTTCGGCCAGGCCGCGCGGGTCAAAACGGCGGCTGGCCACGCCATGCACCTGCAGGCGCAGGGGCCAGCTGGGTTGGCAGCGGCCGCCCTGGCAGCGCATCGGTTGATCCTGTTGCAGCAGTAGCCCGGCAAAGGTCAGTTCTTCGCTGGCATAGCGGCTGCTGGCCAGGGCATTGATGAAGCGCACCCGCAGCATGCCCTCGATCGTCTGGTCGATGCGGATCTTGTGGCACGGACTCTGCTGGGGCGGTTGCTGGCCCTGGCGTGGCCATTGCAATTGGCAGCGGTTCAGGGCGCTTTCCCAGCGACCGAACCCGTCATCGGCAGCCAGCACCTGGCCCGTGCCCAACAGGGTCGCGACCAGCAGCATGGCCCTGCGGGGGGAGTGCATGGCTCAGTAGCCCGAGTCGGCCACGCAGGCGCCGATGCAGCTCAGGCCGTTGCTGGCGGTGCGGCCGCAGTGGTTGCACAGCACGGGGTCGGGTGCCGGCGTCGCTGGGGCCCCCAGGGTCGGTGCTCCAGGCTTGGCTGCTGTTGGCGCCACCTTGGCTGGGGTTTCGCGCATCATGGCGGTCAGCGGTGCAGCCGGTCTGGATGAGCATCACCTTGGCGCAGTCCGGGGCCTGCCCGCCGATTGGCGTGGGCACCTGGGCCTGGGGCAACCAGCTGCTCTGGGGTTACGACCCTTGCCAGGATCAGCAGCTGCAAGCCACCTTTGCGCGGGCGGTGGCCCGTGGCCTCACCTTCTTTGACACAGCTGACTCCTATGGGACCGGCCGGTTCAACGGTCGCAGCGAGGCCCTGCTGGGACAGTTCTGCGGGTTGCTGACACCTGTGCAACGCCAGGGTGTTTGCCTGGCCACCAAGTTGGCCCCCTTCCCCTGGCGCCTTGGGCGTCAAGGGTTGCGGCGGGCTTTTGCAGCGTCGCGCCAACGCCTGGGCGGACGTGTGGAGCGCGTGCAGCTGCACTGGAGCACGGCCCGCTACGCACCATGGCAGGAAGGACCCCTGCTTGACGGTCTGGCCGACCTGGTGTGCGAGGGCCAGGTGGGTTCGCTGGGGCTGTCCAATGTGGGACCCCAGCGGTTGCGTCAGTTGTATGCCCGGCTGCAGCGCCAGGGGGTGAGCCTGGCCAGCCTGCAGGTGCAGTTGTCACTGCTGGCCCCCGAGGCGGTCGCACCGGGTGGGGTGGCCGAGGTGTGCCGCGACCTGGGCGTGGCGTTGATCGCCTACAGCCCGCTGGCGCTGGGGCTGTTAAGCCGGCCAGTCGGCGCGCCGCCTCCGGCCGGACCCCGCCGCCTGCTGTTTGCCCGCCTGCAGCCACGGATCATGCCGCTGCTCACCGAGCTCGGCGTGATCGCGGCTGCGCGCCAGGTGCCCCTGGCGGCCGTGGCGCTCAACTGGTGCCGCAGCCACGGGGCCATGCCGATCGTGGGTCTGCGCAGCGTTGAACAGGTCGATGCCGCCGCCGCCGCTGCCGAATGGCAGCTGGACGAGGGAGAGCGTCAGGCCCTCGATCGGGTGGCCCGGTCGCTGCCTGTGGGCATGCCGGCCAATCCGTTCAGCAGCCGCTGATGACGCTCAGACCGCCTGGGCCGGGGGTACCGGGGTGAGTACCACGGGCAGGGGGCGCCGTTCAGGTTCAGGTCCCTCGCTGCGGCGCACGATCGGCACCACCCGACGGCTGGCAGCCTCGGCCTGGGCCGCGGCCTCCGGTTCGCAGGCCTCAAGCGCCTCCTGCAGCAGGGCGTCAAAGGTCAAGCCGGGCAAGCGGTGACGGGCCAGTTCCAGAAAGGCCTTGGCCAGGGATTCGCCGGCGGCGGCCCGCAGGGCCGGATTGCTGCGGCGCAGGGTCTGCTCTTCGTCGATGGCCCGCAGGAACCGTTCGGTCACATCCCGTTTGGTGATGGCACGGATGCGGGTGTCCCGTTCGGCCGGGTCCTGGTTGCTGAGGCTGCCCAGCTCATCGAGCCGGCGCTGCAGGCTTGACAGCACTTCGCCGGCCTCATTGGCCACCTGGGCCAGCTGGCCATCGGACAGCCGCGGCAGATCGGCCACATAGACCTTGCCATGGTCCCGCAGGGTCAGAAAGGTGGGTCTGGGACCTCCCGTGGCGCGCGGGCCGCTGTTCGGCGTGGCCATGGGCCGTTGCGGCCGTTGCGGCGGCACTGGACCGGCCGAACTGCGGCGGCGGGTGATGCGCCGACCGGTGCTGCCGCCAAAGTCGCTGACGCGCAGATCGTTCTGCCGTGCCGGATCGGCAGGGTTGTATGGGTATTGCATGGACTTAACCGTTGGGACCGAACTGTTGATGTCTTCGCTGACGTGATCGGTGATGGGATCGCGCGGATCCATCCAAGTGACAGGCCTATTGGACCAATCACTGATGGGCTGACCTTACCGGTTGCCGCTTCGCTGCAGCGCGGTCTGGTCTCGATCTGATGCAAATCAGCAGGGCAGTCCGGCCAGGGCAGGGCTGCCGTCGCTGCGGCTCTGCACCTCACCCAGTTGCCAGGCCCGATGACCGGCCTGATCGCACAGGCTGATGGCCCGCTGCTGCTGGCCCGCCGGAACCACCAGACAGAATCCGACCCCCAGGTTGAAGGTGTGCCACAGGTCGGCCTCCGGCACGGAGCCTGCGTCCTGCAGCCAGGTGAACAGGGCCGGGCGCTCCCAGCTGGTGGGATCCAGGGCGGCACAGGTGCCGTCGGGCAGGCAGCGGGGCAGGTTTTCGGGCAGTCCACCCCCGGTGATGTGGGCCATGGCGTTGAGCGGCAGCTCGGCCGCCAGCAGCGTGCGCACGAGCGAGGCATACAACCGCGTGGGTTCCAGCAAGGCCTCGATCAATGGCACGGCTGTGCCTGGCAGGGTCGCGGCGCTGTCGATCTGCCGGTCTTCGAGGATGCGTCGCACCAGGCTGAAGCCGTTGCTGTGCACCCCGCTGCTGGCCACGGCGACGATCGCATCGCCCGGGGTGACGCTGCGGCCATCGATCAGCCTGGCTTCATCCACCACCGCCAGGCAGAAGCCGGCCAGGTCGTACCGCCCCGGGCTGTAAAAGCCAGGCATCTCGGCGGTTTCGCCCCCCAGCAGGGAACAGCCACTCTGGCGGCAGCCATCGGCGATGCCCTCGACCACGGCGGCCATCGCTTCGGGCGTCAGTTTGCCGGTGGCCATGTAATCGAGAAACAGCAGGGGCTCGGCCCCGCTGGTGATCACATCGTTGACGCACATCGCCACCAGATCGATGCCCACGTTGTGGTGGCGCCCATGGGCCTGGGCCAGCTCGAGCTTGGTGCCCACCCCGTCGGTGCCGGCCACCAGCAACGGCCGCTCGAGCCCCGCCGGCAGCCGGGTCAGCCCGCCGAAGCCGCCGAGTCCCCCGACCACTTCAGGCCGGTGGGTGGCTTCAACCGAGGCGCGGATCCGTTCGACAAAAGCCCGACCGGCCACCACGTCGACCCCGGCAGTGCGGTAATCCATGACAGGCGAACAGAGCGGAGAGAGCGTTGCCTGATCCTGCAACAGCGCCCGTGCCGGGGGCCGGATGGAGGATTGGCACATTTGCCGATCAGCGGCGCTGATCAAAGTCATCAGGCTCGCTGATCATTGCCTGGGGTTGGGGCTGCGCTGAGCCCAGTGATGGGCAGGGATGGCGGCAGTGATGACAAATCCTGATCATTGCTCTGTCGTTTCTGTCAAGCCAAGGGCGCTGGCTGAAACGGTTACGGTCACGCCGTCGTTCATCTCGCTAGGAACTCCGTCGCGAATGACTTGATCGGTTGGTCCCTGATTTTCAGGTCAGCCACCATCAAGGCCATCCAACGTCGATGAACCCGGTTCGCCGCGGTTGCTGCCCCCGAGCAGCGGGTTTCGTCTGTCATGCGTCAAACCTTTTCCTTCGGTGCGCTCGTTCTGTTGCTCTCCGGAAGCGCCATGCTTCCAGGATTTGCAGATCCCAGCCGCGCCGCTTCGCTCTCCACCTCGTCGTCGGCGTCCTCAGATCCTGAGCTGGCGATCCGCGAGGTCGAGGGTTCTGGACTCGAAGAGTCGGCTCCGGCCCAGACCTTGCCCTTGCCGATTGCTCCTGAGCCCAGCCCCGCGCCGCGGGTGCTGGCCGTCAAGACCGGTCAGGCCAGTTGGTACGGACCTGGCTTCTATGGCGGCCGTACGGCCAACGGTGAGCGCTTCACCCGCGGCACCCTGACCGCTGCACACCGCCACTTGCCCTTTGGCACCAAGGTGCGGGTGACCAATCTCTGGAATGGTCGTTCGGCTGTTGTGCGCATCAATGACCGCGGTCCCTTCCATGGCAACCGGGTCATCGACCTGGCCCATGGAGCGGCCGATGCGCTCGGTGTGACCTCCAGTGGTATCGCCCAGGTTCGGCTCGAAGTGCTTGAGAAGCACTGAACTCCTCGGCTTTCAACACTGTTGATTCCCTTGGCCCATCCGTCAATCTGACGGGTGGGCTTTTCATTGGCTGACCATGTCGCCTCCGTCCCTGCCGCTGTTGACCACTGCCCGCGAGCTGGCCGGCTGGCGCCAGCGGCAGACGGCACCTGTGCATTTCGTGCCGACGATGGGGGCATTGCACCGGGGCCATCAGCAGCTGATCCGACGGGCTGCTGCAGCCCATGGCGGCGCTGGGCCCGTTGTGCTGGTGAGCGTGTTCGTGAATCCGCTGCAGTTCGGCGCCGGTGAGGACTTTGCCCAGTACCCGCGCCAGCTCACTGAGGATCGGCAGCTGGCCGCGGCGGCGGGGGCTGCGGCCCTGTGGGCGCCAACCGTGGACACCATGTATCCCCACGGGGCCGACGCGGTCACCCGGCTTGTGCCGCCCCAGTCCCTGACCGCCAGCCTGTGTGGGGCTTCCAGACCTGGCCACTTTGAGGGGGTGGCCACGGTGGTGGCCCGGTTGCTGGCACTGGTGGCCCCGGCGCGGATGTTTCTGGGTGAAAAGGACTGGCAGCAGCTGGTGGTCCTGCGCCGGGTCGTGGCCGATCTGGGCTTGCCGTTGACGATCGAGGCCTGTGCGACCGTGCGCGAGTCGGATGGCCTGGCCTGCAGCTCGCGCAATGCCTACCTGAGTGCGGCCCAGCGGGCCCAGGCCGCGGCCTTGCCGCAGGCTCTGGCGGCTGCGGCTGCCCAGGCGGCTGCCGGCGAACGTCGCACCTCGGTGTTGCTGGGATCGGTGCGCCAGCGGCTGGGCGCGGCCGGGCTGCCCCTTGATTACGCCGCGGTCGTGGCGGCGCATACGCTGAAGCCCCTGCAGCAGCTTGGGGGCCTGGCCCTGCTGGCGGCTGCGGTGCACTGCGGCCCAGCCCGCCTGATCGATCATGTCTTTCTGATGACCCGCGCACCGATCGTTGCCATCGATGGCCCTGCCGGTGCTGGCAAGAGCACGGTGACCCGGGCCTTTGCCCAGCGCCTTGGCCTGCTCTATCTGGACACCGGCGCCATGTATCGGGCCCTGACCTGGTGGGTGCAGCAGCAGGGGGCCGATCCCGCCGACGCGGGGGCTGTGGCGCCATTGCTGGTTGGTCTTGATCTGCGGCTTGGGCTGGCACCGGGTGAGGGGTCAGCCGCCCAGACGGTGGAGATCAACGGGCACGATGTGACAGCGGCCATCCGCGCTCCCGAGGTCACCGCCCAGGTGTCGCTGGTGGCCGCCCACGGTTGTGTCCGCCAAGCTCTGACAGCCCAGCAACAGGCCATGGGGCAGCGGGGCGGTCTGGTGGCCGAGGGGCGCGATATCGGCACGGCGGTGTTCCCGGATGCCGATCTCAAGGTGTTTCTCACCGCCACCGTGGTCGAGCGGGCCCGTCGCCGCGCCCAAGACCTGCAACAGCGGGGCTTTGCTGTGCCCCCCCTGGGCGAGCTGGAGGCCCAGATCGCCGAGCGCGACCATCTCGATTCAACCCGGCCGGTGGCGCCCCTGCTGCAGGCCAGTGATGCCATCGAGCTGGTCACCGATGGTCTGGCGATCGAGGCCGTGATCCAGGCCCTGGTGGACCTGTTTCGCAGCCGGATTCCAGAAGAGGCCTGGCCCGGGCCGGGGACAGCCGCCTAGGTCCGCGGCCGCAACTCCTCCAGCAGCCCTGTGCAGGCGTCTTCCAGGAGATCGAGCACCTGCTCAAAGCCCTGGGGGCCGCCGTAGTAAGGGTCGGGCACCTCGTGGGCGCCGCTGTGGCGCCGGCAGTAGGCGGTCAAGGCAGCGATCCGGGCCTGGTCGGCGGGGTTGCCTGCCTCGCGGGCCAGGGCCTGTACGGCCGCCAGGTTGGCGGCATCCATGGTCAGGATGTGGTCAAAGCTGTGCAGGTCGGCCAGGTCGATCTGACGGGCTCGGCTGGTCAGGTCGATGCCGCGATGGGCGGCTGCCGCCCGCATGCGCGCGTCGGCGGGGTGTCCCACATGCCAGCCGCCTGTGCCGGCCGAATCGACCACAAAGCGATCGCTCAGCCCCTGCTGAGCCAGCAGGTGCACAAACACCCCCTCGGCGGCCGGTGAGCGGCAGATGTTGCCCAGGCAGACGAACAGAATGCGTGTCGTGGTCATCGTGATCAGGACGGTTGTAACCGCCGCAGTGCCAGTGCAGCCCGCAGGCGCACCACGGCTGTCTCTTCCATGGCCGTGTCGCCCAGGCGGTTCAGAGCCGCACAGGTGCTGCCACAGCTGGGGTGATCCGCTGGCCAGCCGCTGCCCAGGGCGAGGCCTTCAAGCCCCACGACCACGGCATAACGGACCACCCATTCACCATCGCTGCCGGCTTCGACCAGGGCCTGTAGACAGCGCTGCTCGATGCTGGTGCGTTCGACCGCCGCCAGGGCGCCGAGCTGCAGGCTGCCCAGCCCCTTGGCGGCGGCACGGCGCACACTTGGGCCCACATCGGTGAGCAGGGCCTCGATCAACAGCTCCAGCCCCCGCACATCGCCAATGCCCGCCAGGGCCCGCACAGCCCAGGCCCGGGCCCCATAGTTGCGCGGATCGAGCTGCAGCAGTTGATCCACTGCCGGGCTGCCGATGGCGATCAGACCATCGACGGCGGCCACGGCGGCACCGGGGTTGTTGAACCCCAGCACCTGCACCAGGGCAGCGGCGGCACGGGGATCGGCCGTGCGGGCCAGGGCGCCGGTGGCGCGCAGCAGCGCGACGGCGCTGCTGGCCTGCTCCAGCTCGGTGATCAGGGTGTCGATCGCCGGGCTCGGTGCCAACGCGATGTTCGGGACTTGGCTCACAGCAGATTGTCCATGGTCAGCAGCAGGGCTTCGTCGCCCGGTTCACCCCGGCCGTTCTCGACCAGGCCGCGCAGGGCGATCAGTTTGAGGCTGTTTTCGGCCAGCGTGGCGCTGATGGCGGCGGCGGCGGGGCGCCAGCCGGCGGCACCCAGATCCATCAGGGCTGCGCGGCGCACCTGCAGCTGGCTGTCGCCCAGCAACGCCAGCAGCGGCTCGGCCCAGCGGGGGTCGCCGCTGAGCTGCAGCAACGCCCGGGCGGCGGCACTGCGGATCAGCGGCCAGTCGTGGTCGATGAAGGGTTCGATCACAGCCAGGACAGCCGGCGTTGCCGCACCGATGTCACCCAGGGCTTCGAGCAGGGCCTCGCAGGGCTCGACCAGGCGCGGGCAGTGGTGCTGGCGGGCGCCCGCCTGGGCGGGCCCACCGGCCAGGCGAGCGCAGATCGGGGCCACCGCCTCGGGGGCGCGCAGATCCCCCAGGGCGCGGGCGGCCGCCTCGCGCAGACCATCGTCGGCATCGTCGAGGGCCGCCAGCAGCTCGGGTACTGCGGCCCGTGCCGCTGGGGCCAGCTTGCCCAGGGCTCGGGCGGCATTGCGGGCCACGGCGTTCTCTTCGACGCCGGCACCGGGGTCGCGGGGACGCCGCTGCTTGAGCGCAGCAATCAGCAGCGGCACCGCCTCGGGGTGCTGGCTACGGTTGCGCCCCAGCCACCAGGCTCCGTAGTACTGCATCGAAGGATCGTCGCTCTGGCGCAGCCGCGCCAGGGCCTCCTGCTCGTTGATCGGTTCTCCGGCCATCGGGCCCAGGGCAGTCGGCTGATCCTGGCCGATGCGCTGCTGCCTGCGGGGCAGTTCGTAACAGATGCCCAGGACCACAAAAAAGCCCCCGCTTGTGGCGGGGGCTGAGAGGGATCGGCAGAGGCCGAC
>CAZJIF010000080.1:0-2040 GCA_964546045.1 uncultured Klebsiella sp.
TGCAGCTCTGCCTGCAGCCGCTGGTCAACGCCCTGGCCGCGGGCAACACGGCGGTGCTCAAACCTTCAGAACAGGCACCGGCCACGGCACAACTGCTCGGCACGCTGATCGCAGACGCCTTTGACGCCGAGGTGGTGCGGGTGGTCCAGGGCGACAGCACCACTGCCGCCGCCTTGCTGGAGCAGCGCTTTGATCACATTGTCTTCACCGGCAGCGGCCGCGTCGGCCAACTGGTGCTGGCGGCCGCCGCCCGCCACCTGACCCCGGTCACCCTCGAACTGGGGGGCAAGAGCCCGGCGATCGTGCTGGCGGATGCGGCCATGGCCGTGACGGCACGGCGGCTGATCTGGGGCAAGGGCTACAACGCGGGGCAGACCTGTGTGGCCCCCGACTACCTGCTGGTGCAACGGTCTGTGCAGGATCGCTTGCTGGATGCCCTGCGACAGGAACACCAGCGTCTCTACGGAGCCACCCCGCTGAGCAGCCCCGACCTGGCAGCGATCGTCAACCAGGCCCAGTTCGACCGGCTCGAAGCCCTGCTGCGGCAGGCGCACACCCGCGGCCAGGTGCTGATCGGCGGCGGCAGCGACCCGGCCCGCCGGCGCATCGAGCCCACGGTGGTGCAGGTCAGCAGCGGTGATGACCCCCTGCTGCAGGACGAACTGTTCGGCCCAATCCTGCCGGTGCTGGCCGTCGACGCTTTGCCCGACGCCCTGGCCTTCATCAACGCCCGCCCCCAGCCGCTGGCGCTGTATCTGTTCTGCCAGAACGATGCCGCACAACAGCAAACGCTGGCGGGCACCAGCTCGGGCACCGTCGTCATCAACGACGTGATCCTGCAGGCCAGTGATGCCAACCTGCCGTTCGGCGGGGTGGGGCCCAGCGGCATGGGCCGCTACCACGGGCAGGCCGGCTTTGACAGCCTGTCCCATTTGCGCACGGTGCTGCAGCGCCCGACCTGGGGCGATGTGCCGTTGCGCTACCCCCCCTACGGCAACAGAGGCCTGGCGCTGCTGCGGCGCCTGCTGGGCTGATCAGCAGACCTGATCAGCAGGGGGGCTGGGCGCAGGCAGGCGGGGCCCTTATGGTTTGCCCATCTACCGATAGCGCCGATGCGTCGCTCCCTTGCAGCCCTGGCTCTAGCAGTGGTGTTGCCTGGCGTGGCCCTGTTGTCTCCTGCGGCCCGCGCCGATGTGGTGGTCAAGCCGGGCGAGACCCTCTCAGAAATCGCTGACCGTCATGGCGTCAGCCTCAACCGCCTGATGCAGGCCAATGGCATCAGCAACCCCAACATGGTTGTGGCCGGCACCCGCCTGGTGATCCCCGGCAGCCGTGCCGCTGCAGCCAGCGGGCGCAGCGGCGGCGGTGTGACCGTGCGTCAGGGCGAGACCCTCTCAGAAATCGCCGACCGCAACGGCATCAGCCTCAACCGCCTGATGCAGGCCAATGGCATCAGCAACCCCAACATGGTCGTGGCTGGCACCCGCCTGGTGATCCCTGGCAGCCGTGCCGCTGCAGCCCCCGCACCTGCCCTGCGGGCAGGCGGCGCGACGGTTGTGCGCAATGGCGAGACCCTGTCGGAGATCGCCGACCGCAACGGCACCACGGTGGAGCGCTTGATGCAGCTCAACGGCATCAGCAACCCCAACGTGGTGGCGGCAGGCACCCGCCTGGCCCTGCCCGGCCGACCGCGCAGCACCACGGCAACAGCCGCCCGCCCCGCCGCCAACGCCCGTCACCATGTGGTGCAACCGGGCGAGACCCTGAGCCACATCGCCGACGACTACAAGGTGCCGGTTGATCGGCTGATCAGCCTCAACCAGATCGATGATCCCAATCTGGTGGTTGCCGGCACGCGGCTGAAGCTGCAGGCTCCGCCGCCGGTGGCCCGTCCCAAGCCCAGGGCTGTGGCGGCAGCGCCCAAACCCAAGCCCCAGGCCAGACCCCAGACCGTGGCCCGCAACACAGCGCCGGCAGCCCCGGTCGTCAGAACCCAACCCGTGGCCCAGGCCCGACCGGTGGCCCAGGCACAACCCGTGG
>CAZJIF010000080.1:2140-8353 GCA_964546045.1 uncultured Klebsiella sp.
TCGTCGCCAAAGCCGAGCCCGTCACCAGGACCGCGCCCGTAGCCAAGACGGCATCACGCGTCGAGCCGGTGGCGAAGGCCGAAGCTGTCACCAAGGCCGAATCTGCCGCGCAGACAGAACCTGCCGCAAAAGCTGAGGTCGTCGCCCGAGTGCAGCCCACCAGGACGGCAACCACCACCCGCACGGCCACGGCGCGCACAGCCACGGCACGCGCGGCCACCGCGACCCCAACCGCCAGCAAACCGGTGGGACCTGACTGGCGCACCTATGGCCCGGTGCAGGTCGACTGGGCCAACTGGCGGGCCATGGGCGGCAGCTTTGTGGCCCCCAGCCTGGGGAGCGACGGCAAGCCCCATTACCTGGCGGTCAACTGCGGTGCCCGCAAGCTCAATGCCACAAGCCAGAGCGGTCAGTGGAAGACCTGGGACAGCCCGCAGAACGATTTTGAGCAGCAGCTGGTGACCGACATCTGCAGCAACAAGGGGGCCTGATCAGGCTGCCCAGAACAGGGGCCAGGGCCGCCGCAGGTACTGGCGGCCCGTGTGGCGCAGGTAGAGGCGCTGGGCCCCGTCATTGCTTTCGCCGATCAGTTCTTCCTGCACCAGCCGCCGCGCCAACCAGCCCCAACGCTCGTCCTGCGTGGGTTCCAGCTGCTTGAGCTCGCGCGTCAGGCTGCGCAGATCGCGACCATCGCTCAGCTGCAGGGTGGCCAGCAGCTGCGACGCGGCCTCCGACCAATCGCGCAGCTGGCGCGGCGCGGTCTGCAGGCAGGTGTCACAGCGACCGCAGGGACCCACCACCTCCCCCACGGCGCGCAGCAGCGCCTGCTCGCGACAGCCGTCGCCTTCGGCGATCGCTTCCATGCGGCGCAGCTGGCGCTGGGCGAGTTCGGCCCGTTCCGAACGGCCGTCGCCTTGGGCCAGCGCCCAACCCAGGCTGATGCGATCGGCGGCTGAGTAGAGCACCAGGCAGCGGGCGGGCTGGCCATCGCGACCGGCCCGCCCTGACTCCTGCAGGTACCCCTCGGCACTGGCCGGCAGATCCAGGTGAAGCACCAGACCCACATCGGCCCGGTCCACCCCCATGCCAAAGGCCACGGTGGCCACCAGCACCGGCTGGGGCTGCTGTTGAAAGTGCTCGAGCGCGGCCTGCCGCGCCGCCGGCTCGAGCCCGGCGTGATACGCGATCGCTTCGAGGCCGGCCTGCTGCAACCGCTGGGCCCAGCTCTCAACGGCTCGGCGGGTGCGGGCGTAGATCAGGCGGGCGCCCCGGGCCTGTGCCAGCGCCTCCAGCACCAGCGGCAGTGGCTCAGTGGGGCGCGGCGCCATGGCATAGGCCAGGTTGCTGCGGCGGGCCGAATGAACCTGCACCAGCGGGCGCCGCAACTGCAGCAGGCGAATGATCTCGGCGCGCACCTGGGGTGCGGCGGTGGCGCTGAGGGCCACCAACGGCACCCCCTGACACAGGTGCCGCAAACTGCCCAGGCGCCGGTAGTCCGGTCTGAAGTCGTGGCCCCAGGCGCTGATGCAGTGCGCCTCGTCGACCGCCACGGCCACCAGACGGCCAGCATCGTGCTGGTCCTCGAGCAGCTGGCGCGTGCTTTCGAGCTGCAAGCGTTCGGGGGCCAGGTACAGCAGCCGCAGGCGACCCTGCCGCAGGCGCTGCAACAGGTCCTGGCGCTCGGCGGCCGGCAGGTCCCGGTGCAGGCAAGCGGCGGCGATGCCACGGCGCTGCAGCTGACCGACCTGGTCCTGCATCAGGGCGACCAAGGGCGAGGCGACCACCACCAACCCCTGCCGCGCCACGGCCGGCAGCTGATAACAGAGCGACTTACCAGCGCCGGTGGGCAGCACCGCCAGGGCATCGCGGCCTTCCAGCAGGGCTTCGATCACCTCGCGCTGGCCAGGTCGAAACGTCGACCAGCCGAAATGGCGCTGCAGCACCTGCTCTAGCGGCTCGCTGGCCATGCCCCCACCGCTGGTGCCGGCGCAGCTTAGCGGCAGCCTGGAGACGCCAGATGTGGATCAGAGCGCCAGTGGCAGCGGCGGCGGCTCGAGCTGCTCGGCTGCTTCTTCGACCAGCTGCAGCCGCACCCGTTTGCCACCGGCCAGCTCCCCCAGCGAAACCCGCAGTGTCGAGCCGCTGAGGGACTGCAGCGCCGTCAGCAGCTCACGCAGGTGGGGGGTGCTGCTGCCGCTCTCGAGCCAGAGCCGCTCCTGCAGCCCGCCCAGCCGACGCCAGCTGGTGTGCAGCTTGAGCACGGCCGCTTCGAGCGCCTGGGCCTGGCCGACCGCATCAGCCAGCAGGCCCAGGGCATCGAGACGCTGGGCCTCTTGCAAGGCCTTGTCAAAATCGAGCTCGCCCTGCTGAAAGGCCCGCACCGCCAGCGACGCCTCGGCGGCCTTGCTGAGCCAACGGGCCGTGGAGGTCACATCCTTGACCCGCTCGAGCTCGGGTTCATCGCGCAACACGCGGCGCAGGTCGTCTTGCTGATCCTCGGGCAGCTTGGCCAGCTCCCGGACCAGCGGCGCCACGGCCCGTGGCGGCAGAAGATTGTCGGCGGTGCGCTGGCGAATTTCCTCGGGCAACAGCGGGCTGGTGGCCGCCAGGAACTCGTCATGCAGCAGCCGCACCTGTTTGCGGCTGATCTGCTGGCCCTCGTTGGCGGCCTCGCCGATCATCACCTGCACCTCGGGATCGGCCTGGGCGGTCTCGAGAAAGGCCCGTTTGGAGAAATTGTTGACGCTGGCTTCCTCCAGCACCCCCTCGCCCAGCATTTGATCGGCCGATTCGGCCAGCTGGATCAAGGTGTAGGCGCGGGTCTTGCTGATCTCCCGCTCCCGCAGCCATTGCAGAAAGCCCGTGCCACGCCCCTCACCACCGCGCTTCTCGCGGTCGCGCACGGCCCGCAGAATGCGCCCGCGCCAGATTTCGGTCTGCAGGTCAAAGCGATCGCAGACCTCCCAGGCCTCCTCAAGCCGGGCCAGAAATTCAAGGTTGCTCAGGCTCTCGTTCTCGGGATCCGGCAGATCGAGAGCAAAGGTGGTGGCGTCCATGGGGCGATGGTGCCACGGCGGGTTGGGGCGGCAGGCGACGATCTGTGACGCGGCCGACTCACAGCCCAGCTGACGCAGGTATCTTCGCTCTGGCAGCCACCCCGAACCCCAGCCCAGCGATGGCCATTTCCCGCGGCGACAAGGTGCGCATCAAGCGCCCAGAGTCTTACTGGTTTAACGAAGTCGGCACCGTCGCTTCGGTCGACACCAGCGGCATCCGCTACCCGGTCGTGGTGCGCTTCGAGAAGGTCAACTACAACGGCTACAGCGGTTCCGAAGGCGGCATCAACACCAACAACTTTGCCGAGAGCGAGCTCGAGAAGGCCTGAGCCCTGATCGACTCCCCACCTCGTCTGCCGTCGCAGCGCCCATCTGGTGTTGCGACGGCTTTTTGTTGGCGTTCAACAGAACCAGGCCTCGA
Organism: uncultured Klebsiella sp.; assembly: GCA_964546045.1. Taxonomy (GTDB): domain Bacteria; phylum Cyanobacteriota; class Cyanobacteriia; order PCC-6307; family Cyanobiaceae; genus RGUW01. The sequence goes on from CAZJIF010000080.1 coordinate 5,618, forward strand.
TGCCCGAACTTCCTGAGGTTGAAACCGTCCGGCGTGGCCTCGCGCAGCAAACCACGGGGCTGGCGATCGCCCGGGTGCTCGTGCACCGGGCACGGGCGATCGCCGCGCCGGCCCTGGACCCGGATGGGTTCAGCCAGGCGTTGACCGGTCGGCGTGTGCTGCAGTGGCAGCGGCGCGGCAAGTACCTGGTCGCGGGCCTCGATCAGGGGCACTGGGGCGTGCACCTGCGCATGACAGGCCAGTTTCTCTGGCTCGAAGCCGAGCGCAGCCGCCAACATCCGCCATGCCGCCACACCCGGGTCCAGGTGTGGGACGCGCAGGGGCGAGAGCTGCGTTTCATCGACACCCGCAGCTTCGCCCAGATGTGGTGGGTGCCGCCCGGTCAGGCGATCGAAACGGTGATCACCGGCCTGCAGCGGCTGGGGCCAGAACCCTTTGATGCGGTCTTTGACGCCAGCTACCTACGGAACAAGCTCAACAAATCCCAGCGCACGATCAAGACCGCGTTGCTCGATCAGGCCCTGGTGGCCGGTGTCGGCAACATCTATGCCGACGAATCGCTGTTCGCCGCAGGCATCCGCCCCCAGACCCCCTGCAGTCGCCTCAGCACGGCCCAGCTGCAGCGCCTGCAGGCCGCATTGGTCGAGGTGCTGCAGCAAAGCATCGGCGCCGGAGGCACCACCTTCAGCGACTTTCGTGATCTGAGCGGCACCAACGGCAACTACGGCGGCATGGCCTGGGTCTACCGGCGCGGCGGGCAGCCCTGCCGGCGCTGCGGCAACACCATCAACCGCACGGTTCTGGGGGGCCGAAGCAGCCATTGGTGTCCCGGCTGCCAGCATTGAGAGCCAGCACCTGCCTGTTGACCATCAGCAGCCCCGATGACCTGTGAAGCCGACCTGCGTCTTGACCTGAGCCAGCTGATGGCCGGTCTGTACCGGCGCGGCTGGTGCGATGGCACCGGCGGCAATTTCAGCACCGTGCTCGGCCGTCAGCCCCTGCAACTGCTGATGGCACCCAGCGGTGTGCACAAGGGCGAGGTGCCGCCCGAAGCGCTGATCGTGGTCAACGCCGATGGCTCGGTCCAGGGAGGAACGGGCCGGGCCAGCGCCGAAACACTGCTGCATCTGGCGATCATCCGTCACACCGGTGCAGGCGCCGTGCTGCACACCCACTCGCAGGCCGCCACACTGCTGTCGCAGCGTCTGGGTCGACAGCAGCCGGCCGAACTGCTGCTCGAAGGGCTCGAGATGCTCAAAGGACTGCAGGGTGTGGACAGCCACGACACGACCGTCGTCCTGCCAGTGCTGCCCAATGATCAAGACCTGCAGCGGCTCAGTGACGCCGCCAGCCCGCTGCTGGCCGATGCGCCCCATGGCCTGCTGATCGCCGGACACGGGCTCTATGCCTGGGGCGCTGACCTGTCGACAGCCCGACGCCACCTCGAAATCCTGGAGTTTCTGCTGGAGCAGCGTTGGCGCCAGTTGCTGCTCGAACCGCAGCAGCTGCAGCCGCGCCTGATTAGGGGCATCGACCAGGTGGTCCTGGACATCGAAGGCACCACCTGCCCGGTCAGCTTTGTGAGCACGGTGTTGTTTCCGTACGCAGCCGCCCGCCTCGAGACTTTTCTGCAAGACAAGGCCCAAGAGCCAGAGGTGCAGCAGCTGCTCGAGGCAGTGCGGCAGTCCCGCTCCGGTGATGCCGAGGCAGCGGCAGCTGGACTCGACTGTTCATTCACAAGCCCTGTCGTGCCCTATCTGCAGTGGCTGATCCGCATCGACCGCAAGTTGACCGCACTCAAGGACCTCCAGGGCATGATCTGGGCCGACGGCTATGCAAGCGGCGCGCTGCATGGGCCCCTGTTCGCCGATGTGGCGCCAGCTCTCAGGCGTTGGCGGCGGCAGGGCCTGGGGCTGAGCGTGTATTCATCAGGCTCGGTTGCGGCCCAGCAGTTGCTCTACGGCCACAGCAGCGGCGGCGATCTCCGCCCTGTCTTCAGCCACTGGTTCGATACACGCCTGGGCGCCAAAACCGACAGCAGCAGCTACCGGGCAATCGCCGAGCAGCTGAACTGCGCACCTGAGCGCGTGCTGTTCATCAGTGACGCCAATGCCGAGCTGGTGGCAGCAAGGACCGCCGGCATGCAGGTGCTGTTCAGCGAACGGCCCGGCAATCCACAAACTGCCGATGACGGGTTTGAGAGGATCGACACGTTCAGCAGCTTGCAGCTCATCCCGTGACCAGCGAAGACGCAACAGTCGGCCTCAGCAAACGCGACCGCGACATTCTGGCAATCAACCAGGCCATGCTCGAGAGCGTACTGCGAGGCGACTGGAATAGCTATGCCGCCTGTTGCAGCGATGACGTCAGCTGCTTTGAAGCCGAAACCAATGGGGTGCTGGTGGAGGGTTTGGCCTTCCATCGCTTCTACTTTGCTGATGCCGACGCAGACAACAGCAGCTGCCCACCTGCAAGTGCCCAAGTGACCATGGTGCGGCCCCATCTGCGCTGGCTCGCCGACGATGTTGCGGTGCTCAGTTACACGCGCCTGGTGCAGCGCCAAAGCAATGGCGCGTTCAGCACGAGCAGCTGCTGTGAAACCCGCATTTGGCAACGCCGGAACGAGAGCTGGAAACAGGTTCACGTGCACCGCAGCTGATGCTGCCGCGCGAGTGTCATGCCAACAAAAAAGCCACCCGCAAGGGGTGGCTTTTCGTTTGGATGAATGTTTTACCT
>CAZJIF010000081.1:0-8244 GCA_964546045.1 uncultured Klebsiella sp.
CACTGCACGCCGTTGAAGCCCTCGAACACGAAGTCTTCGGGGCGCAGCTCCTCGGTGTGAAAGTCGACGGTTTCAAGAATGTCGATCACCGTCGGCACCATCTGCTTGGTGAGCGTGAAGGTGGAGTCGTGCTTGGGGTCGCAACCGATCTGCAGGACCCGTTTGCCCAGTTTGGAGAAGGCGGCCGACAGGTTCGAGCTGGTGGTGCTTTTGCCGATCCCCCCCTTGCCGTAGACGGCGATCACCAGGGCCCCTTCCTCGATGTGCAGGGCAGGGTCCTGGTGCACCTGAACGCTGCCTTCGCCGTCGGGACGGTTGAGCGTGGTGGTCATGGATGGAGCGCAGGGTCTGTCTTCATCCAACCGCCGCCGGGCACGGCTGCACACCCCTGCGTGCAAAGCGACACATGACGCAGCCGATCGGCATGCTGCCGTGGTGGCTTCAGCTCAACGGCGCGTGAGCATGGGGTGGAGGTTGCCGGGCTGGAATCCTGTCTCAATCTGTAGAGAACACTCCAGAAGATAGGCCGAGAGGTTGCTCAGTGATCGCCCTTCTTCGGCGCTGCGATCGATCAAGGCCTCAAAGACGTGCTGCGGCAGGGTGATTGAAATCCGTTGCGGTGCGCGAAAGCGGCTGCTGGTCGTCGGTTGGTGCGAAGACATGGGATAGCCCAGTGAACACCGATAGTCTGGGTGTCGAAAGCTATGGCAACCAACACCAGATTTGGGGCCCCATTTATGGGGGGGGGAGGGGGTTGACGTGCTTGGACAATATCAACGGGTTACGGTCTAAAGATGCTCAACGTACTGGTGGTCGACGATCATTTGTTGGTCGCCCAGGCGGTGGGGGGATTGTTACGTGAACTGTGCGGCCTGGATCTGGTCGGCGTGTGCGGTTCGGCCCATCAGGCCCTGCTGGTCCTCGAGCACAGCACCCCAGATCTTCTGGTGCAGGACCTGGTCCTACCCGGTGAATCGTGGGAAACGGTCGCCCAGGACTTTTTGCGTCGCAACCATCAGGGCAGGATCCTGATCCTGACCGGTGTGGCGGACACGTTCCAGGCACCCTCCTGGTTGGGCGCTTCGCTGTTGGCGGTGGTCGACAAGAGCATGGCCTGGAATGCCCTGATCGATGTCGTGATCAACTGGCAGCGCCAGATCACAACTGATGCCACTACTCTGCGAACCAGCGGTGTGCTGCCGCCCCTGGCGCTGCTGTCACCGCGGGAGCAGCGCGTGTTCGATTGTCTTGGTCAGGGCCTGCTCAATCGTGAGGTGGCCTCCGAGCTGGGGTTGAGTGTCGGCACGGTGGAGTCCTACCGCAAGACGATCTGCAGCAAACTGGGCGTCAGTGGCTCTGAGCTGGTGCGTCTGGCGGTGCTGCGCCGCTGTCTGCCCTCTCCTGGACCCTTCCAAGCGGCAGATTGAGGCACAGGGCAGCACCACCCAGTTGGGGACAACGATCAGCCCGAAGACTGCCGCCCTGTTGGGTGGCAATCGTTTCGGCGGTCAACAGGCCCAGGCCCATCCCTGTCGTTTTGCTCGAACGCAGCTGCAAGGCGCTCAGATCGGTGCTGGGCAGTCCACTGCCACTGTCTGACACTGTCAGCTCGGCATCCGCTGGCAGGCGCCTAAGCACCACCGCCAGGTGGCGCTGGCCGATCGGGGCCCGCTCCAGGGCCTCGAGGGCGTTGCGCAGCAGATTGGCCACCAGGATCTGCAAGGAGCTTTGTTCGGCCCAGATCAGCAGGGGCTGCTCGAGGCCGGTTTGGACCAGGTTCACCTGCAGGTCGGCGACCTCGGGGGCGATTGCCTCCAGGCAGCTGCGCACCAGGCCGCTCAGATCCAGGGGGTGCTGAGGAGGGCGGCCGTCGCTGCGCAGCAGCAGGCCCACGGCCCGGACCGTGCCCTGCAGCTGCTCGGCGCTGGTCAGCAGGGCTGCCAGCTCGTTGCGCAGCGGGTCATCGGCGTCGTGATGCGCTTCCTGCTTGAACAGCAGCTGGCGGCACTGCAGCAGCAGCGCGGCCAGGGGTTGCTTGATTTCATGCACCAGGGACGAGGCCAGCAGGCTTGTCTTGAGGCTCTGCTGCAACTGACGTTGTTCGGCCGCGAGGGCCTCCTGACTCTCGATCCGTTGCTGGCAATCGAGGGCCTGAACCAACAACTGCTGCTGGGGGCTTCCTGGTCCGGCCGGCAAGGCCCTGCAGGCCACTTCGACATGGCGCCAGCCGTTGGCACAGCGCAGCTGCTGACAGCGCAGCTCGCATGGTTCAGGTCGATGGCTGCTGAACGTTTCCCAGGGCTGGCCCACCAACTCCTGTTGGCTGCGCCCCAGCAGGGTCTCCATGGCTGGGTTCAGTTGGTTAATCCGCCCCTGCTGATCCAGCAGGGCGATGCCCACCGGGGCATGGCGCTGCATGCTTTCCAGCAGGCTCCTGGTGCGCTCGAGACGGCAGCGCATGCGGCAGCCCCACAGGCAAATCCCGATGGCGACCGTCTCCACCAGAAGGTGGAGGCCCGCAGGGCTGTGGACGACCTCGGGTCCCAGCCGGGAGCCGACAGCGGCCATCCCCCACAGCATCCCGCCCAGCAGGGTCAGCGACCCGAAGGGCAGCCAGGCGATGCCAGTGATGAAGGGCAGGAAGTAAACGTTGCTGAGTCTGTGCTCGCTGGTGAAAGCCAGATGCAGCTCCAGGGCATACAACGCCACAGTTGCCGACAGCAGCACGGCCAGCCTCATGTAGCAATGCTGCTTCTGCATCGTTGCAGCTTTGCAGAGCCTGCTGCCCTTGGGGCCTCGTGTCGCCGCTGTGTTTAACGGCTGTAGTGAGCTTTGGCTTCGTACAGCACCTCGTCGGTGATGGTGTGAATGCCCCGTTCCTTGGCAAAGCATTCGGTGTTGCGCCTGACCTTGGGCCGCACAAAGAAGGGAATCCTGGCCAGTTCGGCCTCACCGTCTGCGCTCCACTGGGGCGTGTCCGCCTTAGGGGGCGATCCATCGACCACTGGTGCGGCGGCTGAACCCTCCCCCAGGTGACTGCGGTGCCCGTCGATGAACTCAAAGTCGTGGCGGAACATGCCGATCAGGTGTTCCTCCAGACCCATCATCAGCGGGTGCACCCAGCTGTCAAAGATCACATTCGCTCCTTCAAAGCCCATCACCGGGCTGTAGCGGGCGGGAACGTCCTGCACGTGCAGCGGAGCACTGATCACCGCACAGGGCACCCCCAGCCGTTTGGCGCTGTGGCGCTCCATCTGGGTGCCCAGCACCAGCTCGGGTGCGGCCTCGGCCATGGCCGCTTCCACGGCCAGGTAGTCGTCGCTGATCAGGGCCTCCAGTCCCAGTTCGGCGGCGGCGGCGCGCACCTCGCGGGCCATTTCGCGGCTGTAGGTGCCCAGGCCCACCACGGCAAAGCCCAGTTCACGGCTGGCGATGCGGGCAGCGGCGATGGCGTGGCTGCCGTCGCCAAAGATGAACACCCGCTTGCCGGTGAGGTACGTCGAATCCACGGAGCGCGAATACCAGGGCATCTGCGAGCGCGTTTCGATGTCGCACAGGCCATCGGCTCCGGCGACCAGCTCGCTGGGCAGCTCAAGGTTCAGGGTCTGGTGCAGCTCGCGCAGCAACGCCACGGTGGCGCCCACGCCGATCGGCACGGTCCTGATCGTGGCCATGCCAAAACTGCGTTCCAGCCAGCTGCACACCGGCCCGGCCACCTCGGGGTACAGGCAGACGTTGGCATCGGCCTCGGGGATGCGCATCAGGTCTGCCGGCCGGGCACCCAGGGGGGCCACCACCGTCACATCGATGCCGTAGCCCGCCAGCAACCCGGTGATTTCGCGCACGTCATCACGGCAGCGGAACCCCAGACGGCTGGCGCCCAGCAGGTTGACCCTGGGCCGCCGGCCCTCGGCGCGCCAGCGCCCGGGGTCGGCCTTGGCGGCGCCCGGCGGCGGCAGCTGGGATTTGAGCAGGCTGCGCACCAGCTGATAGAAGGTTTCGCCAGCGCCCCAGTTCTCTTTTTTGGAGTAGGCCGGAAGCTCCAGATTGACCATGGGGATACCGCCCAGGTCCATGCCCGCCGCCAGGGCACCGGGTTGATCCTGGATCAGCTCGGCGGTGCAGCTCTCGCCCACCAGCAGTGCCTCCGGCTGGAAGCGCTCCACCGCTTCAGCGATGGAGCGTTTGACCAGTTCGGCTGTGTCGCCGCCCAGGTCGCGGGCCTGGAACGTGGTGTACGTCACCGGCGGCCGACGCTGCTGGCGTTCGATCATCGTGAACAGCAGATCGGCGTAGGTGTCACCCTGGGGCGCGTGCAGCACGTAGTGCACGCCTTCCATGGAGTCAGCGATGCGCATCGCACCCACATGGGGCGGGCCTTCATAGGTCCAGAGGGTCAGTTCCATGTCAGTTGAAGTGAAGGACGCCGCGGCGGCGCAGGGGGCGGGCAAACAGCTCGGCCAGGTCGGCGGCCTGGTCAATGCCGTGAATGGGGCTGAACACCAGCTCGATGGACCATTTGGTGGCGATGCCGGCCGCCTCGAGCGGGTTGGCCAGACCGAGGCCGCACACCACCAGGTCGGGCTTCTGCGCCATGACACGCTCCAATTGCCGTTCGACGTGCTGGCCTTCGCTCAGCTGGGTGCCGGCGGGCAGGCGCTCCAGTTCGGCGGCCATGAGCTGGCGATCGAGATAGGGGGTCCCCACCTCGACCAGCTCCATGCCGCAGTCTTCGCTCAGGAAGCGCGCCAGGGGGATCTCGAGCTGGGAGTCAGGCAGCAGGAAGAGGCGTTTGCCTGCCAGGGTCTGCCGGTGGGGCGCGATGGCGCGCTGGGCCCGTTCGACCAGGGGGTCGAGCACGGCACTCACCGTGTCCGGCCCGATCCCAAAGGCGGAGGCAGCGGCCGCCATCCAGGCCCGGCTGCCCTGCACCCCCAGGGGATAGGGGGCTTGGATCAGTTCGGCGCCCCGGTCCACCAGGGCGCGGGCGGTGCCGCTCAGGAAGGGCTGGGCGAGCAGCACCTTGGTGCCAGGACCCACCGCCGGCAGCTCGGTGGACCGCCGCGGCGGCAACGCGGCCACCCTGGGGATGCCCAGTTTCTGAAACAGGCCGATCAGGCGGTCTTCGACCCCATCAGCCAGGGTGCCGGCGATCAGCAGCTGGGCGGCCTCGCTGGCGGCGGTTGGTGCCGTGGGCATCAGCGGGATCAGCGACACCAGGGCGCCGTCCTCCCCCTGGGTGAAGGTGGTCTCGATGCCGCTGCCGCTGTAGTTGAGCACCGTGACGCGACCGCGGTGCTGGCTGTTCAGCCGCTCGGCAGCTTTGGCCAGATCGAGCTTGATCACCTCGCTGGGGCAGCTGCCCACCAGAAACAGGGTGCGGATCTCGGGACGGCGGCTCAGCAGCTGGGCCACCAGCCGATCCAGCTCCTCGTTGGCATCGGCCAGGCCGGCCAGGTCGCGCTCCCCCAGGATCGCGGTGCCGAAGCGGGGCTCGGCAAAGATCATCACCCCGGCGGCGCTCTGAATCAGGTGGGCGCAGGTGCGCGAGCCCACCACCAGAAAAAAGGCATCGGGCATGCGCCGATGCAACCAGACGATCGAGGTGAGCCCGCAGAACACTTCGCGCTGCCCGCTCTCCTTGAGGGTGGGCGGCAGATGCTGCAGAGCAGTTGCATTGGTCATTCCCGGCCTCCTGCCGAGAGATGTCCTCCTCGCTAGCGCCTTCCGCCGGGCCAGCGGAAGCCCTCTGGCACAAGCCGTCACCGATGCGTGCTCAAAGGCACACACGCGGCATCAGGGATTGCACCAGGTGCAGTGCCCGGGATCGGCGGCCAGTAGGCCATCGCGCCGCGGCCGGTGGCGCCGCTCGCCGCAGCTGGGGCAGCCCCAGATCTCACTGGCGGTGAGGGTGGTGGCTTCGCCGCACCAGCTGCAGGGCAGACCCGCTTCGGTTGTCACCAGCCCCCAGCCCGGGCTGCCGCAGGCGGGGCAGGCGGTGCGAAGCCGCCGGACCAGGGCAAACCCCAGCCGGCGGATCGAGGCCATGCGGGTGGGGTTCAGGTGGGCCCGCATGTCGGTTTCCAGCAACACCCGACCCTCGGGGGCGGCGGCGCGACAGCGCCGCAGGGCCTGCTCGAGCGCGGCCGGGCTGCGCAGCCCCTTGCACAGCACGTCGCCGCCGCAGGACCGGGCGATCACCGCATGGCGGGGAAAGCCGACCTGGGCCAGCCAGTGACCGGGCTCGTCGCCGGCTGCGAGCGTGATCTGGCTGTAGTTGGTTCTCAGCTCCAGCCGCTGCTCCAGCACTTCCAGCTGCCGATCGCGGTCGATGAACAGCAGCAGCTCGTGCCCCACCGCAAGCATCGCGGCGGCTGGATGGGGGCCGAAGCTGGCCTCACTCGCCAGCCCCAGGCGCAGCCCTGTGGCCTCCAGACCCAGCAGGGCTTTGCTGCGGCATGTCTGCAAGGCATCGCCCTGCCGTGCGATCTCGCCGCTGAAGGTGCCCAGCTGGTCGGTGTCACAGGGGCACACGTCGAGCTGCAGCCCCAGGCCGGCTGCAAACGGGCGCGCCAGGGCGCGCTGCTTGCCGTGGCGGGTGGTGAGGCAGAGCCTCCGGCCGGCGTACACGGTCAACGCATCGACCAGCGTCTCCATCTATCCCTGCAGGCCACAGGCCTGGGCACTCAACTGCCAGAGCGTGTCGGCGAGGTCGTCGTTGCACGCGTCAGGGCTCGGTTGGCGCTGCTCAAAGCGCAGTTGGCCTGGGCCCAGCACCCGGTTGCTCCAGTACTGGAACCCAGGCGCGCCGTGTGCCGGATCGCTGGCCAGGGCCGCCAGCAGCGCGCCCGCCCGCCCAGTCGATTCGGTGAGCCTGAGCAGGTCGCGTGCCACAAACGCAAACACCGCCTGACCGATCGGATTGTGGCGACGACTATCGCGAAAGAAGCCACCCTGGGTTCGTGGGATCACCAGTCCGGGGCTCCAGGCGAGCACGGGGATGGACCCGTGCCGGGCTGCGTGTCGGGCCATCAGCAGATTGCACAGCTTGCTGTCCTTGTAGGCCTTGTCGGCACTGAAACGGCTGCACCCGTCGATCATCACCGCGCCGGGACCGCGGCGCAGCCCATCCAGTTGGCCCAGGCCGGCCGGCGGGCCCACCCGTCCGCCCGGCGTGCTGGGGTCGTGGACCTCGGAGGCGGTCACCACCAGCCGCGGGGCGGCAGCCAGGCGCAGCAGTGGCATGACCTGCTGCAGCAGGGCCTGATGGGCTAGGTGGTTGACCGCCAGCGTGAGCTCAAACCCCTGCACCGACCAGCGCGGTTGCGGTGCTCCGGTGTATTGCAGGCCTGCGTTCAGCACCAGGGTGTCGATCGCTGCGTTGGCCTCCAGCAGGCCCTGGGCGCAGCGCGCCACAGCGTGCAGATCGGCCAGATCACAGATCGGGGTGCTGAGCGATCCGCTCAGCCGTTGCCGCAGAGCGGCGGCCGTTGCCCCATTGCGGCAAAGCACGCTGAGCCGGTGGCCGGCCTGCAGCAACCGGCTGGCCGCTTCCAGGCCGATGCCTGACGTTCCGCCGGTCAGCAGGATGTGCCGGCACTCAGGCATGGGCATTGTCACGGCGGTGCCAGAGCCGCCAGATCTTTTCGCCTTCGAGAAACAGGAACAACACCAAGGCAAAGCCAATGCAGACGAGCAGGTCGTCCAGATCGAGCGGCTTGGTCCCGAAGAACGTGGCCAGCGGCTGCACGTACAGCAGCATCAGTTGCAGCACCGTGGTGAGAACCACGGAGCCCAGCAGCGCTGGATTGCTGAACGCGTTGATCTGCAGCAGCGGCAGGTTGGTGCGGCACGACAGGGCATGGCCCATCTGGGCCAGGCACAGGGTGGTGAACACCATGGTGGGCCAGGGATCACCCCTTCGTGCTGCATACACCATCATCACGATCGTGATCAGGCCAAAGACAACCCCGGTGCGCAGGATGTAGCTGCCGGTGCCGGCGGCAAAGATCGACTCGCCCGGTTCGGCCGGTTGGCGATCCATCAGGCCCTTTTCACCGGGTTCCAGGGCCAGGGCCAGGGCTGGCAGTCCGTCGGTGACCAGGTTCATCCACAGGATCTGCAGAGGACTCATCGGCACGCCGACCAGGCCCAGCAGGGGTGCGGCAGCGATCGTGATCAGTTCGCCAACGTTGCTGCCGAGGATGTATTTCACGAAGCGGCGGATGTTGGCGTACACCAATC
>CAZJIF010000082.1:0-8215 GCA_964546045.1 uncultured Klebsiella sp.
TGGGCAAGGAGACGGTCCAGAACATCCTGGTGCTGCGGTTCGCCAACACGATCTTTGAGCCGATCTGGAACCGCAACTACATCGCCAATGTGCAGATCACCGCAGCCGAGACCGTCGGGGTCGAGGAGCGGGCCGGGTACTACGAGTCCAGTGGTGCGCTGCGCGACATGGTGCAGAACCACCTCACCCAGATCCTGGCGCTGACGGCGATGGAGCCCCCCGGTCGGTTCGATCCCGAATCGATGCGCAACGAAAAGGCCAAGGTGCTGCAGGCTGCGCGGCTGGCCACCCCCGAGGAACCCTGGAAGTGCTGCGTGCGCGGTCAGTACGGCCCGGGCGGCTCGGCCGAGCGGCCGATCGCCGGCTATCGCCAGGAGCCGGGGGTGAACCCCCAGAGCACCACCGAGACGTATGTCGCCACCAAGCTGTTCATCAACAACTGGCGCTGGCAGGGCGTGCCCTTCTACATCCGCACCGGCAAGCGGCTGCCCAAGCGCCTGTCGGAGGTGGTCCTCACCTTCCGCGAGGCGCCGGTGCACCTGTTTGATGCCGCTGGTGGGGCTCCGACACCCAACCAGCTGATCCTGCGCATCCAGCCCGATGAAGGGGCTGACATCCGTTTCGAGGTCAAGGCCCCGGGCTCGGGCATGCGCAGCCGACCCGTCGACATGGCCTTCAGCTACGACGAGAGTTTTGGTGAGCCCTCCGACGAGGGGTATGTGCGCCTGCTGGCTGACGCCATGCTTGGCGATCCGACCCTGTACACCCGCAGCGACGAGGTGGAGGCCGCCTGGCGCCTTTACACCCCGTTGATTGAGCTGATGGAGGAGTCACCCGAGCAGGTGCCGGTGCACCCCTACGAGGCCCGCACCTGGGGCCCTGCCGCCGCAGACAACCTGCTGGCCGAGGACGGCCTGGCCTGGCGACGCCCCTGACCGTGTTGTTCCCCCCGTTTTCCTGATCCCATGGCTGCCCAGCTCACCCTTCAGGCTCCTCTGGCTCTGCCCCCGGCCGAGGTGCAGCCCTATCTCCAACGTCTCTGGAGCACGGATCTGCAGGGGTCTGCAGGGGCCTCGACCTTCACGTTGCTGATCTATGAGGCGTCCTGGTTGCAGCAGCAGTTGATCCGCACCGGCCGGCTCGACGGTCCGATCACCGGGCTGCTCGATCGTGCGGTGATCGAGCAGGGCAAGCAGGCCGTGGCCGATTGCGGTCTGCCGCTGAGCACGGCCGTGATGGATCAGCGGTTGGCCTGGGCCCTGGGTCAGCATCCGGGCCGCCATCAGGCCGAAGACCTGCGCGGCCAGTTTGTCGACACCGCCATCAGCGTGCACATGCCCCGGCGCCTGATCACCCTGGCGCCGACCCTGGACACGTCGTTGCCCCTGGAGACCAGGGTGGCGGCGTTTTGCCCCCTGGTGGATGAGGGCACCAGTGCCGCCCAGGCCTGCGGGGATGTGGTGGTGTTGCGTGGCGGGCTGGGTTCGCTGCAGCAGGGCCTGCCGCTGGTGGATCCGCTGGTCGACCAGGGTCTGCCCTGCTGGGTGTGGTGGAACAGTTCCCTCGATGAGGCGCCCGACTTGCTCGACGCCCTGGCCCGTCCAGGCCGTCGGCTGGTGGTCGACAGTTCCCTGGGGGCACCGCGGCGCTGCATTGACCTGCTGGTCGAACGCATCCAGGCCGGCCAGGCGGTCAATGACCTCAACTGGATGCGGCTGCGCACCTGGCGCGAATCGCTGGCCATGGTGTTTGATCCGCCGTCACGGCGCGATGCCCTCGACCATGTGGTGCAGCTCGACATCGACGTCGAGGGGGATCACACCCTCAAGGGGTTGCTGCTGGCAGCCTGGATCGCCGACCGGCTCGGCTGGCATCTGGTCAGCAGCTTTGCGGTCGATGGCGACGGCGTCGGCAGCGGCGTCGGGGCCGAGTTTCAGCGCACCGATGGCGCCACGGTCCAGTTCCGCTTGATGCCCGTGCCGGTGGGGGTGCCCCGCACCCACCCCGGAGCGATGGTCGGCCTGCGGCTGATTTGCGAGCCCCCGGGACGCTCGCCCCTGTGTGTGATTCTGTGCTCTGAATCGGGCGGCTGCATGCGCCTCGAAGCCGGCGGCATGGCCAGCATGGAATTGCTCGAGGAGGTGGTGCCCGTCCCCGACGAAAGCGAGGAGATGGAGCTGGCCCGGTTGCTGGGCGGCGGCCATGACACCACCAACCCCCTGTTTGCCGCTGCCGCACCGGTGGCTGCCCGGCTGCTGCCGGCCTGAGCCCTGTGGCCTGTCTGATCGCGGCACCCAGCAGCGGCAGCGGCAAGACCCTGCTGAGCCTGATGTTGACGGCCCTGGCCCGTCAGCGCGGTCAGAGCCTGCAGCCATTCAAGGTGGGGCCCGATTACCTCGATCCGCAGCTGCTGGGCCGGGTGGCGGGGCGCCCCTGCCGCAACCTCGACACCCTGCTGTGTGGCCCGGATTGGGTGTGCCGCAGTTTTGCCTGGCACGCCGGGTGCGCTGATCTGGCCCTGGTCGAGGGGGTCATGGGCCTGTTTGATGGCCGCGGGGCCAGTGCCGAGGGCAGCAGCGCCGAGGTGGCTGCGCTGCTTGATCTGCCGGTGGTGCTCGTGGTCGAGGCCTCGCGCCAGGCGGGTTCCCTGGCGGCCTTGGTGCGTGGCTTTCGCGACCACGGGCCGCCTCGGGTGCGGCTGGCTGGAGTCGTGCTCAACAAGGTCGGCAGCGCCCGCCACAGGGCTCTGCTGGCCGAGGCCCTGGCGGCGATCGAGGTGCCCCTGTTGGGGGTGTTGCCGCCTGCTGAGGTGCTCGATCTGCCGTCGCGGCATCTGGGGCTGCTCAGTGCGGCCGAGCTGGATGATCTGCCCCAGCGCCTGCCCCAGTGGGCCGCCCTGGCTGAGGCCCATCTCGATCTCGAGCGCCTCTGGCCCCTGTTGGCGCCGTCGGACTGTGCCCCCTGGGCGTCAGCGGCCGCGGCGGTCGACCCCGTGCAATGGCTGCTGCAGCAGTCCGGCGGGTTGCCCAGCCCAGCGCCCAGCACGCCGCCTCTGCCGGTGGCGATTGCCAGCGATCGGGCCTTTCAGTTCTGCTATCCGGAGGTTGGCGAACTGCTGCTCGCCCTGGGTGCCGCGCCCCGGCCCTGGAGCCCCCTGGCCGATCAGCCCCTGCCCGCCGGCACCCGGGCGGTGCTGCTGCCGGGGGGCTATCCCGAACTGGCGGCAGCCGAGCTGGCCGCCGCCAGCCGTGCCCTCGGCAGCCTGCGCCAGGCGGTGGCCCGGGGGGTTCCGTTGTTGGCCGAATGTGGTGGTTTGTTGCTGCTGGGTCAGTCCCTGGCCGATGCCGACGGCCGTTGGCACCCGATGGCTGGCCTGCTGCCGTTCAGGGCGTCCCGCGGCAGTCTCAGCCTTGGCTATCGCCAGACCCTGAGCCCCATGGACGGTCTGTTGACCCGGGCCGGCGAGCGCCGCTGGGGCCACGAGTTTCACCGGTGGCAGCTGGAACCCTGCGCGCCGCAGATCCCGCCGCTTGTGGCCATCAGCCCCGGGCTGTGGCAGCTTGAAGGATGGGGATGCTCACCGCGCGAGGAGGGATGGACAGCGCCAAACGTGCACGCCAGTTGGCTTCATCTCCATTGGGCTGGATGCCCGGAGATTCCCCGTCGCCTGGTCGCCGCAGCCGCGACCGCCGGCTTGCCGCAGCCAGCCGGCGCTTCCTGCAACCCGCCGAACCCCGCCAGCCTCCCCAGTGCGAACGCTGGCGTCTGTGCATAAGTGGCCGGGTCCAGGGGGTCGGTTATCGGCAGGCGACGCTGCGCGAGGCCCAGTCCCTGGGTTTGGGGGGCTGGGTGCGCAACAACCCGGACGGCAGCGTCCTGGTCGAGGCCGAGGGCCCGCTGAGCGCCCTCAACGACCTGCGCCTCTGGTGCGAGCGGGGCCCCGAAGCCGCTCTGGTGCAGCGGGTGACCACCACCCAGACCGCCGCCACCGGGGCGGACTGGTTTGAAATCCTGCGCTGAGCCCCATGGCTGCACCGTCTGCCGAACTGTGGTTGCTGCGCCACGGGGCCACCGAATGGGCCCGCAACGGTCGTCACACTGGCCGCACGGATCTGCCCCTGCTCGCTGAGGGTGAGGACGAGGCCCGGGCCCTGGCGCCGGCCCTGTCCGGTGTGCTGTTTGATGCGGTGCTGGTGAGCCCGTTGCAGCGGGCCCGGCGCACGGCCGAGCTGGCGGGTCTGTCAGCCGCGGCTGTGTTGTGCGACGACCTCCTCGAGTGGGATTACGGCGCGTACGAGGGCATCACCACGGCCCAGATCCGCAGCGCACGCCCAGATTGGAATCTGTGGCGTGACGGCTGCCCCGCGGGCGAGGTGGCCGCCCAGGTGCAGCAGCGTTGTGAAACCGTGATCGCCCGGGCCCTGGCCGTCGCGGCGGCGCCGCGGGTGGCGCTGGTGGCCCATGGCCATCTGCTGCGGGCCCTGGCCGGCACCTGGCTGGGCCTGGGCGCCACCGGTGGTGCGCTGCTCACCCTGTCGACCGCCACCATCAGTGTCCTGGGGTTCGAGCGGGAGCAGCGGGTGATCCTGCGCTGGAATAACCCGGTCGCTTGATCCGGGTGGGGTTGTGATGGGATTGCTGGGGGAGCTGGGGGCCTTTGCCCTGGCGATCGGGTTCTCGCCGCTGCACATCGTGCTGCTGTTGCTGTTGCTGCTGGGCCCCGACCCCCTGCGGCGCGGCAGCCTGTTCGTGCTGGGCTGGATTGTCACCGCCTCCCTGGCCCTGCTGCTGCTGCTGACCCTGGGGCATGGGTTGCTGCTGACCATGGACAAGGGCACCAACCACCGCACCGGCCTCGACCTGCTCGCTGCTGGTGCCCTGCTGGCCCTTGGGCTCAAGGAGTTGCTGGCCAGCCGTCAGGAGCGCGGCGAGATGCCGGGCTGGGCGGCGCGTCTGGACGGGTTCTGCGCCATGGCCATGGCCCCGCTGCTCGGCCTCAGTGCCCTGCTTGAGGTGGCCAGCCCCGATGACCTGTTTCTGTTCGCCAAGTCGGCGGGCAGCCTGCTGGCGGCCCATCTGGGCCGGGCTCAGGAGCTGGGTGTGGTGCTGCTGTTCGGCGTCAGCAGTGCTGTGTTGCTGTTGTTGCCGCTGCTGGCCCTGCTGGTGCTGGGCCAGCAGCGGGTGCTGCCAGTGCTGCAGGGGGGCAAGCAGTGGCTGCTGGCCCGTGGCGATCTGCTGGTGGGGGTGATGGGCATTGCTCTGGCGGTCTATCTGGCTTCCCAGGGCATTCAGGGCCTCAGGTTGGCTTGAACCACTGTTGCCAGATCTGGCGGTCGCCGGGTGTGTCCCCGGTCGCCAGCAGGGTCACGGCCTGGCTGGCGCGGCTGACCGCCACGTACACCAGCTGCTGGCGCAGTTGCAGATCTGCGGGCCAGAACACATCAGCGTCGATGAACACCTCGCCGAATGTGCTGCCCTGGCTGCGGTGCACGCTCAGCACGGCCGCCGGTCCCAGCGAGGCAAACGCATCGCGCAGCAAAAAATAGCGGCGCCAGAGGGCCTTGCCGGCTGCCCGCTGGCTGTCGCTGCCGGCCTCCCGGGCCCGTTGCCGCAACAGCTGCAACACCCCGTCGAGCCGTTGCCGCTGGCTGCTACCAGCAGGCGGCAGCAGCCGCAGCGCCAGCTGGTTGTCGCCGGCGTCGACCACCGCCTTGAGGGTGTCGATCACCGGCACGGCCAGGTTGCCGCCCAGATCGGCCTGGCTGAGCCCCAGGTCGGCCAGGTCAAAGCGCACCGGTTCGACATCGCGCACCACCACCTCGCGGTTGGAACCCAACACCATGTCGGGCTCCTCGGCCACGGCTTCGGCAGCTTCTTCGCCGGCGGTGCAGGCGGGCGCCATCACCGCCGTGCGGGTGATCAGCACCTCGCTTGGCAGCACCGGCAACTGGTCGGCCATGTCGCCGTGCAGGGCGCGCCGGGCCAGGGGGACTAGCCGCTCCAGCGCGCGGTTGGTGTAGCAGAGGATGCGGGCATGGTCGGGGTTGTCGAGCTCGACGCTGCGCCGCAGGGCCGCCTGAGCGGCTGCCAGCCAGGCCTGGCGCCCCAGGCAGGCCACCTGACCCTGGTCGCTGCGGATCGGTGGCAGGGGGGGCGGCTGGCGGCAGGGCAGCGCTCCGCTGCGGATGCCGGTGGCCAGCTGCAGCACCGGGCCCTGATGGCGCACCACATCCCGCAGTTCGGCGCCACGGCGGCGGCCCAGGGCAAACACCGGGCTGCGGGGCTCGCCCACGGGCGGCAACTGGGCGGGATCCCCCACGAACACCAGGCGGGTGCCGTAGGGCTGGGCGCAGCGCAGGGTGATCTCGAGCAGGTTGCTATCGACCATCGAGGCCTCGTCGATCAGCACCAGGCCCAGGTGTTCAAGTGCCGCTGCGGTCTGGGCCGTGGCTTCGCAGCGCTCCAAATCCCCCTGCCGCTTGAGCTTGAGCCGCAGCAGCCGGTGCACGGTGGCCGGGTACCAGGTGGGGCGCAGGTCCGCCGCGCTCAGATGGCTGCGCAGCACCCCCACCGCCTTGTGGGTGGGGGCTGCCACGGTCCAGCACAGGCCGGCCGCCTCGGCGGCGGCCAACAAGCGCATCGACAGAAAGGTCTTGCCGGTCCCTGCGTAGCCGCTCAGCACAAAGGGGAGGCCCTGGGACGGCGCGCCCAGCCAGACGGCAAAGGCGGCCTCGGCCTGCTGTTGGTGGAGGGTGAGCGCAACCGCTCCGCCGTTCATCCGAGCGGCGGCAGCCAGCCCCAGCTGATCGCCAGCTGCAGGGGCGATCCCACCAGCGCAAGCCCTGGCAAGGCCACGGCCGGGCCGATCAGGCTGCCGACCAGCACTTCGAGACGGGTGTGCCCAAGGTTCTCCTTGAGGGGAGCGAGCTCTGCGTCAGCCAGCGTGTTGACCCGCGCGGCCGTGTTGCCGGCGGCACGGCGCACCCCACTGGCGTCATAGAGGACCACAAAACAGAGCGTCGCCGCTAGGGCGAACAGGGGATCGGCAAAGCCCAGCTGCCAGCCGATGCCGCCAGCACAGCCGGTCATCAAGGCCGAATGGCTCGACGGCATGCCGCCGGTCTCGATCAACACCCGGGGATTCCAGCGCTGATGGACGATCAGCTCGATCACCAGTTTGGAGAGCTGGGCGCTGCCGCAGGCTGCCAGCCCCCACCACAGCACACCATTGTCGAGTAGGTCGATCATCGGTCGCGGCTGGTGATGTAATCAGCCAGCGCCAGCAGCGGTGCGGCCCTGTCGTTCCAGGGTGCCAGGGCGGCCTTGGCCTCGTCCACCAGGGCCTCGGCCCGTTGGCGTGACTGCTCGAGGCCCAGCAGCTTGGGGTAGGTGGTTTTGTCGGCGGTGAGGTCCTTGCCGGCGGTCTTGCCGAGCACGTCACTGCTGGCGGTGACATCGAGAATGTCGTCGATGATCTGAAAGGCCAGGCCGATGCCCCGGGCATAGGTGCCCAGCGCTTGCAGCAGCTCGGCACCGGCGCCGGCGATCAGGGCGCCGCAGAGCACGCAAGCCCGCAGCAGGGCCCCTGTCTTGTGCAGGTGGATGTATTCCAGGGTCTCCAGATCGACGCTTTTGCCCTCGCACTCCAGATCGACCACCTGACCGCCCACCAGCCCCGGCGCGCCAGAAGCCAGGCTCAGCTCGCCGACCACCGCCAGCAGCCGCGCGTCCGGCACGTCGGGGCTGCGCAAGGCCACCATCTCAAAGGCCCGCGTCAGCAGGGCATCACCGGCCAGGATGGCGTTGGCCTCGCCATAGACCTTGTGGTTGGTGGGGCGGCCGCGGCGCAGGTCGTCGTTGTCCATGGCCGGCAGGTCGTCATGGATCAGCGACATGGTGTGCACCATTTCCAGGGCCACCGCCGTCGGCATCGCCAGGGCCGCATCCCCCCCCGCCAACTCGCAGGCGGCAAGACACAGGATCGGTCGCAGTCGCTTGCCACCAGCCAGCAGCGAGTAACGCATTGCTTCGCGCAGGCTTTCAGGGCGCTCGGGGCCCAGTGCGGCGTCGAGTGCGCTCTCGACCCGCAGGCGTGACGCCTCCAGGTAGGCGCCGAAGTCGAAACCGCTCGCCTGTTCATCCGAGCCGGGGCTGGAGCTTGTGCCTGAACTGCTGACGGCCGCGGTCATGG
The DNA here is from genome assembly GCA_964546045.1 of uncultured Klebsiella sp. Taxonomy (GTDB): domain Bacteria; phylum Cyanobacteriota; class Cyanobacteriia; order PCC-6307; family Cyanobiaceae; genus RGUW01. The sequence continues at coordinate 8,192 of CAZJIF010000082.1, forward strand.
GGGCTGGGCCTGGGGCCATCGCTG
>CAZJIF010000083.1:0-8183 GCA_964546045.1 uncultured Klebsiella sp.
TCGTGTTGATCGACTGCTGCTGCAGCCGGTACACGCCCACGTTGGGGGTGCCGGTCTCGGGGTCCTTGGTGATCACCAGCCCCAGGGTGATGATCCGACCGCCATCGCCGGGCCAGGGGCGCAGCAGCGGCAAGGCGTCGAGGTTGACCTGATCGCCTTTGAACACCTGCTGATGGCAGGGCGGCGTCAGGTCCAGATCGGGGCGTGCCTTGAGCACATCGAGCAACACCGAGCCGAAGCGCACCGCCTCGCGCGCCCCCTTGGGCGGCCGGGGCTGCTGCAGCAGGGCGAGGCGTTCGCCCAGGGCCTCAAGCTCTTCCGGAGCCTCCATGCCCATGCTCCAGAGCACCCGTTCCTGGGTGCCCATCAGGTTGATGGCCACCGGCATCGGACTGCCGATCACATTTTCAAACAACAGGGCCGGCCCGCCGGCAGCCAGAACCCGATCGGCGATCGCCGCCAGCTCCAGGTCGGGATCAACAGGCGCCGTGATTCGGCGCAACTGACCCCGGGCCTCGAGCAGCTGCAAAAAGCCGCGCAGGTCACGACGGGATGCCTTGCTCAGATCGGTGGACACCATCGGCCATGGCTTGCGGTGCTTACTGTGACGCACCTGCCGCGGCGGCCGCGAAGCCATGCTGATCTCCTATTTCCACACCTCCGAAGCGGTGCCCCCGGTGCTGCCGGTGGCCGAGGGCGGCCCTGATGCGGCGGTGGTGATCGATGTGCTGCGCGCCACCACGACGATCGCCTGGGCCCTGGAGAACGGCGCCGAAGCGATCCAGGCCTTTGCCGATCTAGGCGAGCTTGATGCCGCGGCGGCCGCTTGGCCATCAGCCCAACGGCTGCGGGCCGGCGAACGGGGCGGCAAACGGGTCGATGGCTACGACCTCGGCAATTCCCCCCTCGCGGTGACAGCCGATCTGGTGGGCGGCAAGCGCATCTTCATGAGCACCACCAACGGCACCCGCTCGTTGGCAGCGGTGCGGCAGGTGCCTTTGCTGGTGACGGCCTGCCTGCCCAACCGCATGGCGGTGGCCAGACGCCTGGTGCAACAGGGCTGTCAACGGGTCTGGATCGTCGGCAGCGGCTGGGAGGGCGACTACTCGCTCGAAGACAGCCTGGCTGCGGGTGCGGTGGCATCGGCCGCCACCGAGCTGGCGGTGGCACCGCACGTGGGCGTTCGCTTCGGCAACGACGAGATGCTGGCCGCCCTGGCCCTGTGGCAGCAGTGGCACCATGACACCGAAACGTGTCTACGGGCTGCCAGCCACGGCCAGCGGCTGATCGGCATCGGCGACCACGATGCCGACTTTGCCTGCTGCGCCGCCGTCGACAACCTGCAGATCGTGCCGCTGCAGGCTGAACCCGGGGTGCTGCGGAAGAGCTGAAGGCTTCTTCTACAGTTCGGCCCAACACCAATCAGGAGGGGTGGTGAGCAGTTTTCTGGCCGCTGCCGTGCAGCTCACCAGCACTCCGGATCCGGACGCCAACCTCGCCGCCGCCGAAGAGCAGATCGAGCTGGCCGCCCGTCGGGGTGCCGAACTGGTGGGCCTGCCCGAAAACTTTGCCTTCATGGGCGAGGACCAGCAACGCTTGCAGCTGGCCCCCGACCTGGCCGTCCGCTGCAGCCGTTTTCTGGCGACCATGGCCCAGCGCTATCAGGTCACCCTGCTGGGCGGTGGCTTTCCGGTGCCGGCCAGTGAGGGAGCAACCTTCAACCGGGCCGAACTGGTCAGCCACGAAGGCCAGGTGCTGGCCCGCTACGACAAGATCCACCTGTTCGACGTCGACCTGCCCGACGGCAACACCTACCGCGAGTCGGCCACCGTTCAACCGGGTCGTGACTTGCCGCCGGTGGTCGACGTGCCGGGATTGGGGCGGATCGGCCTGTCGATCTGTTACGACGTGCGCTTCCCAGAGCTCTACCGCCATCTGGCTGCCCAGGGGGCCGATGTGCTGATGGTTCCGGCCGCATTCACCGCCTTCACCGGCAAGGACCACTGGCAGGTGCTGCTGCAGGCCCGGGCGATCGAAAACACCGCCTACGTCGTCGCCCCCGCCCAGACCGGGGTCAACCACGGCCGCCGGCACACCCATGGCCACGCTCTGGTGATCGATCCCTGGGGGACCGTGCTGGCCGATGCGGGGGTCGCCCCGGGATTGGCGGTGGCGCCGATCGATCCCGGACATGGCCAGCGGGTTCGAGCCCAGATGCCCAGCCTCAAGCATCGTCGTCAGGGCCTGTTCTGAACCATTGGCTGTGGTCCCCCTGCCAGTCCTGCTGCGCCGCAGCCTGACGGGCTGCCTGGCCGCGTTGGTGCTGCTGGCTGCCCAGGCCGTGCAGGCTGCCGGCTCCAGCCTGGCCGCCTGGCGTCTGAGCCGCAGCGGTGTGCTGGAGCTGCGCACCAGCCCCGATGCCACCCTCTCGGCCTACTTCGAGGCTGGCGGTCCCGGGCGAGGGCCGCGGCTGTGGATCGACCTGCCGGGCGCCCCCAGCCGCAGCCGCAGCCTCAGTGGCAGCGGTCCAGTTCGGCAGGTGCGCATCGGCCGACCCGATGGCCAGACGACGCGCCTGGTGCTCGAATTTCAACCGGGCATCAACCTCGATCCCGCCACGCTGAGGCTGGTGGGCACCGCCCGGGATCGCTGGCAGCTCGATCTGCGGGGGCTGCCAACCGCCGGGCTGATCACCCTGGCCGAAGGGGACCTGGACGGACAGACCACGACCCTGGCACTGCAGAACCCCTTCCCGACCTCCAGCAAACCTCTGTCGGCTGATGGTCTACCGGTGGTGCCCCGGGATCGGTTCAAGGTGGTCATCGATCCTGGCCATGGGGGACCCGATCCGGGCGCTGTCGGCATCGGCGGCCTGCGCGAGACGGATGTGGTCCTGGATGTTTCATTGCAACTGGCCCGGCTGTTGCAGGCCCGCGGTGTGCAGGTTCTGCTGACGCGCACCAGCGAGGTCGACGTGGACCTGCCGCCACGGGTGTCACTGGCCAACGGCAGCGGGGCCGATGCGTTCATCAGCATCCATGCCAATGCCCTCAGCATGGGGCGTCCCGATGTCAATGGCATCGAGAGCTTTTACTTTGCCGGGGCTGGCACCAGTGCTCGCTCCCGGCTGCTGTCAGAAGCGGTGCAGCAGCAGATGATGGCGATCTCCCCCGGCACTCCCGATCGCGGGGTGCGCACCGCCCGGTTCTTTGTCATCCGTCGCACCACCATGCCCTCCACCCTGGTCGAAATGGGGTTCGTCACAGGCCGTGTCGATGCCACCCGCCTGGCCGATCCCGACTACCGACGACGCATGGCCCTGGCCCTGGCGGCAGGGATCCTCGACTACCTGAGGGTCAGCGGATGAGTCTGCGGGTGGGGTTGTTCGACAGCGGCCTGGGTGGGCTGACGGTGCTGCGGCAGGTGCATGCCCACTACCCCCATTCGCCCAGCCTGTACCTGGGCGACACGGCCCGGGTTCCCTACGGCGAACGCAGCACCGAAGAGATCCGAAGCATTGCCGCCGAAGTGGTCCACTGGCTGCAGCAGCAGGGCATCGGCGTGCTGGTGATGGCCTGCAACACCTCCAACGCCCTGGCCCTCGATGTGGCCGTAGCCGAAGCGGGCGTCCCGGTGGTCGGCCTGATCGACAGCGTGGCGGCCACCCTGAGCGCCGATCGCATCGGCGTGCTGGCGACGCCGGCGACCGCCGGCAGCGGCGCCTACCGCCGTGCCATCCATGCCTGCAACCCCGATGCGGAGGTCATCGAGGTCGGCTGCCCGGCGTTCGTGCCGCTGATCGAAGCCGGCGATCTGCAGCACCCGGAGCTGCGACACGCGGCCCGCACCTATCTCGCCCCGCTGTTGGAGCATGACGTGCAGGCCATCGTGCTCGGCTGTACCCACTACCCCTTGCTGACGCCCCTGCTGCAGGATCTGCTGCCAGCGGGGGTCAGCCTGGTGGATCCAGCTCAGGCTGCGGTTCAGCGGCTTGGCCCCCTGCTCGCCAGTCTGGGCGAGCTGCCGGAGGGTGAACAGCGTCAGGACCCGGTGCTCTCGCCGATGCTCGCCAGTCGCATCTGCGTGACCGGGTGCCCCAAGACCTTTGCCCAGGCTGCGGCCCGCTGGCTGGGGATCGAACCCCAGGTCGAGCAGGTCCAGCTCAAGCGGCAGCCGGCCTGAGCCTTCTAGGATCACGCCACAGCGGAGGACGCGTGGCAACGGTTGCAGAACTGCTCCAGCCCGTCGAGGCCGACCTCGATGCATTGCTGGCTGATCTGCGCAGCCTGATCGGCGCTGGCCACCCGATCCTGCAGGCCGCGGCCGAGCATCTGTTTGCTGCCGGTGGCAAGCGGCTGCGACCTGGCATCGTGCTGCTGCTCTCCAGAGCCATCAGCCCCACGGGCGAGCTCGGTCAGCGTCATCGACGTCTGGCGGAGATCACCGAAATGATCCACACCGCCTCGCTGGTCCACGACGACGTGGTCGATGAAGCCTCGACCCGCCGCGGCGTGGCCACCGTCCACAGCCGGTTCAACCACCGCGTTGCCGTGCTGGCAGGTGATTTCCTGTTTGCGCAGGCCAGCTGGCACCTGGCCAACCTGGATGACCTCGAGGTCGTCAAACTGTTGAGCCGAGTGATCATGGACCTCGCCGATGGTGAGGTGCGCCAGGGCCTTTATCGCTACGACACGGGGCAGAGCTTCGAGACCTACCTCGACAAGAGTTACTGCAAGACCGCGTCACTGATCGCCAACAGCGCCCGGGCCGCTGGCGTGCTCTCGGGCTTGCCAACGGAGCATCTCGATGAGCTCTATCGCTTCGGGCGCCAGCTCGGGCTGGCGTTCCAGGTCGTCGACGACATTCTTGACTTCACCGGCGACGACCAGCAGCTGGGCAAACCGGCCGCCAGTGACCTGGCCTCCGGCTACCTCACCGCACCAGCGCTCTACGCCCTCGAAGAGCGCCCCGCGCTCGCCGGATTGATCGAGCGGGAGTTCTGCCAGGAGGGTGATCTGGAACAGGCTCTTGAACTCGTCCGCGGTTGCGAAGCCATCCCGCGGTCAAGGGCACTGGCCGAAGGCTTTGCGCGGGAAGGCGGTCAGGCCCTGCACTGGCTGACAACTTCGGAAGCCTCGCGCGCGCTCCGGGCGCTTCCCGACTTCGTTCTGAGCCGGCTTTACTGATCCGTGCAGCCGGAACTGATCAGACCGGATGATGCAATGAATCTCCTCTTATCCCTGCGCCACATTCCACAGGAGCGGAGCACGTAGGGATGAGGAGCTTCCTCGAAGGCGGCAACCACGTCATCTGGGGATTGCTGGTTGATTGGGTGCTGCTGGTTGGCGTCTATCTGAACTTGGGGCTGGACTTTCTGCCAGTGCGATTGCTGCCCCAGGCCGCGCGGCTGTGGTGGCGATCACTGCATTCGCCACCCTCCGAAGAGGGAGACGCCAGCCCCTGGCACACCTCCATGGCAGCTCTGGGAGGACTGATCGGCCTGGGCAACATCACCGGCATGGCCGTCGCGCTGACGGTTGGCGGTCCTGGCGCCCTGGTCTGGATCTGGCTGGCGGCAGTGGTGGGATTGGCCACCAAATTCTGCGAGACGCTGCTGTCCACGCAACACCGGCGACAATTGCCCTCTGGTCATTGGCTCGCTGGACCCATGGTGGCCCTGCGCCAGGCGCTTCCGCCCCCGCTGCGATCCCTCGGGACCCTTTATGCACTTGCAGGGGTTGCGGTGATGCTTGGACCTGGCAACGCGCTCCAGATCCAGCAGCTGGCCCATGTCCTGCAACAGGGCCGGCAGATTCCACCACTGGCCACGGGGGTATCCATGGCGGTGCTCACCTATGCGGTGATCCTGGGTGGCCTCCCCCGCATCGGCCGCTGCTCAGCCTGGCTACTGCCCCTCTCTTGCGGCGTTTACGCAGGGGCCTGCCTGCTGGTCATCCTTACCCACGCTGCAGAGCTGCCAACGGTGCTGATCGAGATCCTGGAGCAGGGGCTAAGCCCACGGGCGATCACCGCCGGCACCCTGGCCGCCTCGCTATCGACGGGAATTCGCTTCGCGGTGCTCGACAGCGAGGCAGGTTTGGGCACCACGGCCACGCTTCTGGCCTGCGGGCAGCCGGCTCAACCCTTCCAACAAGCCTGCATCGCCGTGGTGTTGACCGTGATTGATGTTCTGATCAGCACGGGAACCGCACTGGTCATCCTGCTGAGCGGCAGCCATCTTCTGCAGTCCTCCCCCTTTGCGGTGGTCAATCAGTCCTTTTCCTGGGGCCTGGGTAACAGCCATGGGCTGCTCCTGCTGGTGGCCGTTGCTTTTGCCTTCACCACCATCACCGCCCATGCCTATTTCAGCGAACGCTGTTTGGACGCCCTCTGTGGCGGCAAAGGTCATCAGCTCTATCGCCTCGTCTTCATCGCTGTGCTTGTCTTGGGATCCGTGGGCCCTCCCGATACGATCTGGCGCAGCAGCGACCTGCTGGACGCGCTAACGACATTGCCCAATCTGGTGGGTCTGGTCGTGCTCTCCAACAGACTCTTTGCGGACACCCGTTCATTAAGAAGCACCCATCTTGAGGCTTGATGTGTTGTGAACGCTCTTCCCGTATTCACGCCACTCAGCACCAGCATTGGGCCACTGCTGGCGAATGCCGCCCCTGGAGCGGGTGAGGGCCTACCCAAACCAGCGCTGGTGAATGCAAGCCAGATGGCCAGCCTCTCACTAGAAGGGAGCTTGACGGTCATCGCACTGGTCTTTTTGGCCGCCTTGATCGCCAGCAAACTCTGTATTCGCCTCAGCATTCCGGCGAATCTGGGCGTTCTTCTGCTGGGTGTTGCCATCGCACCAGATACGGGCCTACTCGGCCCCGAGGGAGCCGAGACCCTGGCCGAAACCCTGCATGTGGTGAGTCTCTCGATGTTGCTGTTCTATGCCGGTCTCAGCAGCAATCTTCGGCAACTGAAGAGGATGTTTCGACACGCGCTGATGCTTGCCATCGGCGGCGTCATGATTTCATCGTTGCTGCTCGGGCTGGTCATCTGGTTGATCAGCCATGGCTTCGCCAGCTGGAACCCCGCCGGCGTGGGCCTGCCGTTGAGTGTCTGTTTCCTGATCGCAGCCTCCCTGGGATCGACCGATGCCGGCGTCACCCTGAGCGTGCTCAAAAATGTGCAGCTCAACATGCCATCGCGAGTCAAGCATCTGATCGAATTTGAGTCCTCCGTCAATGACCCTACCGCCATAATGCTCTTGCTCCTTGTCCTGGGACTGAGCAGCCAAGGCATCAGCGATGAGCTCGGCTTTCTGAAGGCAACGATCATGATTGCACAGAGCTTTCTCAAGAGCATCGGCAGCGGCATTTTGGTGGGCCTGATTCTTACCTACGCAGCCAAATTTATCCTCAACGAGATGATCATCAGCCGCGATCAAGTGCTCGTCGTCGGCATGACTCTCACGTTGTCCTCCTATGGAATTTCAACCTTGATAGGAGGTTCGGGATACATCACCGCTTTCGCAACAGGCGCCTTTCTTTCCAACAATATCTACAACACTCCACACATCACGCCAGATCTGCTTGAAAACAGCTTCGAGACCTTTAACAGCCTGATGGAAATGCTGGTATTCCTTCTTTTTGGCTTGTTGTTTAACCCGATTCATCTTGGTGGTTACGTCTTGCCAGGCATCTTGATCAGCCTGAGCCTGATGCTGGTCGTCAGACCGCTCAGCGTCTTGGCCTTTCAGCCTTGGTCGCCGCTGACGAAACGCGAGACAGTCCTGCTCTCCTGGTGCGGTCTGCGGGGTGCTGTGCCCCTGGCGTTGTCTTACACCGTTGTGCACGCCCTGCCTCGGCTGCCCGGCCTGACCATGGTCCAGGCTGGCGCGCTGGGCGAGGCCGTTCAAAACCTGACTTTCGTGATTGTGGTCACGAACCTCTGCCTGCAGGGCATCAGCCTGCCGAGGCTTTGCCGCAGGTTGGGTTTCAGTGCCAATCCTGGGAGTTGAGCAACACACCAGAGTGCTCACGCGCATCGAAACGGATCTCAGCCAACGACTGCAGCAGTCGGCTCCCCGACGGCCATGCCAGATCCATGGGGGCTTGAGCCGACCGATCCCTGGGCAGCAACACATGCACACAGCATCCAGCTGCTGCTGCCGAGCGGGCACCGGC
>CAZJIF010000084.1:0-8126 GCA_964546045.1 uncultured Klebsiella sp.
TCGCGATGGCGCGCCAGTCGGCTTCCGAGAGCAAACCGGCATTGCCCCGCTTGCCTGTGATCTGGGCAGGCTCGTGGGAATGACCCACCTCATCAATGAGGGTGTAGAGCCTGTGGCGCTGCGGCCGCAAAGGCAGAGCTCCGTCAGCCTCTGGGTTTGATCAATTGCAGGATCTGCGGGCCACGGCTTGCCAGCCGACGCTCACGGTCCAGGGCCTTGAGAATCAGGCGCGCCGCTTCGGCGATGTCGCCGGCTTCGGCAGCGGCCCGTGCACGGCGATCAAACTGGGCCTGCTCCTGTTCCAGACGCTCCCCATCGTCGCCGGGGACAGCATCACGACCCAATGAAGCGCCTGGGCGTTTGGGTGTCGGCACCATCAAAGGGCTGTAGGCCGTCATTGCGCCAGAACCAAAGTGTTGTTCAAAACCCTGTGGCTGGCCGGAACCATGGGCATGGCCAGAGTGATCAAGCTGGACAGATCGAAGATGATGACCAGCTTCATCATGACAAGAGTCTGCCGCGACAGATTAGCGATTGCCTGAGCAATGACTGTGCCATCAACAGGCCAAAGACGCATTTGGCAAGCAAATGCTCACCGGGGCAGGTAACGGAACAGCATCAGGTCCCTGGTTCCTCGTGGTTGCCCCCGAGGGCATCAATCTGTCGCCGCAGTTCGCTCGAGCGTGCCTGATCTCCGCGGGTGAGGGCGACCGCAAGGGCGAACTCAAGCTTCTCGAGCTGATGCTCACCCGAGCTGCCACCGCCCTGCACAACGGCATTGGGCCGGCATTGGGGGGCACGACCGGGACGGGATGACGCTGCAGCATGGCCCGACGCGCTGGCTGCCGCCATTGTGTAAAGGGGTGCTTCAGATCCGGGGGTCTGATGCAGGGATTGGGGGTAGGCCATGGTTGGCTTTCTTCCCATTCTGCCACCGCTGGCCAGAGGCGGTCAGCATCAGGCCGCCATGGGCTCGTCGCTGTCCTGCTCAACCGGGGACAAGGGGGATTCCATCAGCGTGTCGGCATCGAGGGCCAGCAGGCTGCGGCAGTCCTGAAGCAACCGTTCCACATGGCTCAGGCTGGTGCGCTCCTCCTCACTGACGGAGGGCTGGGTTGCGAGGCCCTGCACGGCCAGCTCGAGCGCCGCAAACCGTTGCTCCAGCCGCACCAACCGATGGGAAAGCGCATGGATGGTCTGGGCCAGATCCTCGGTGCTGCGGGTGATGCGAAAGGAGACCGAATCCTGCGACATGGGTGAGACAGTGTCCGTGGATGGACTGATGACAACACATGCCGCAAGCCGGCTCAAGTCACCTGTTGCAGCTGCTGCTGTACGCCCTGGCGGGGTTGGGCGGCGGACTGCTGGCCCTGCGGACCGGCATCCCGGCGGCTCCCCTGGCCGGGGCTCTTCTGGGGGCAGCCGTGGCCAGCCTCAGCGGCCGGCTGGAGGCCGCCAGCTGGCCCCCCGGAACGCGCACAGCCCTGGAAATTGCCATCGGCACCGTGATCGGCACCTCCCTGACCGCCCCAGCCCTGGTGGAGCTGCAGCGGCTGTGGAAACCGGCTCTGCTGATCACGCTCACCCTGGTCCTGACGGGCATCGTCGTGGGCCTGTGGTGCGGCCGATTGCTGGGCATCGATCCGGTCGTGGCCCTGCTGGGCGCAGCCCCCGGTGGCATCAGCGGCATGAGCCTGGTGGGGGCCGAATTCGGCGTTGGTGCTGCGGTGGCCGCCCTGCATGCCGTGCGCTTGATCACGGTGCTGCTGGTGTTGCCCCTGGTGGTGAAGCTGCTGCCCCGGACCTGAGCGGCCCCGAGCCGGCCAGGGGGCCTCGACAGATCAGCCTGGATCGATACGGTTGACCGTGGTCCCGTTGAACGCTGCCGTGGTCTCCCCTCTGCCCGCCGCTGCCGGCCCGGCGCTGCTCGCGCTGCTGCTGAGCACATCCCTCGGGCTCAGCACCCGGGCCTGGGCCCAGGCCAGCGCCGAACCGGCCGGCTCGAGCCAGATGGCGACCCCTGACAGCGTCGCCGGCGCCAAGGGAGCCAGGATCTACTGCTACATGCGCAACGCCGGCAACACCCACAAGGTCAGCTGGGAGGCGGCCTACGCCCTGATCAAGCGGCAGAACGCCTCCCTGTTCAAGACCTCGCCCGAGCACGCGGCAGTGATGATCACTGAGGCGGTGGTCAACAATCCCAGCGCCTATCCCGACTGCGGCAAATTCCTTGGCGACCTTTTCGTCAAATGATCGGCGGCTGACCCGACGAACCAGCACCCTCCTGGTGTTGCTGACTGGCGCTCTGCTGTTGCAGGCCTGCGGCGAATCGGATCTGCCCCAGCGCACCCTGCAAGCCGATGACTGCCTGCGGGAGGTCAACCTGCAGCAGCTACCCCAGGCCATCCGGCGCTGCGATCAGGTGGTGGCCCGCTTCCCACGGGATCCCGCCCCCCGCAACGAACGAGCTCTGCTGCTGAGTCTGAACGGCCAGGATCAGGCCGCCTGCCGCGAGAGCGCCGCCGCCCTGGCCCTGGCCCGACAGGCCAGTCCCGGCAGCGTGGACCCGCTGCTGGCCTCAGAACTCAGGATGCGGCACCAGGGTTGCCTGACGAGCCGCTGAACAGCTGATCGACCATGGCGGCCAGCCTCTGACGCCGGACCTGTCGGGTCCGCCCCTGCAACACCAGTTCGATCCGCTCGGCCTTGCTGGCGATCAGGCTGTCCACCAAGTGGTCGGCCACCCCCAATTGCAGCCAGTGGGTCTGCAAGGGGGCAACCATGCCGATGCGATGACAACGGTCCTCGGCCTGCTCGGCATCACCGGGCGTCCAGGGCCGCTCAAGCAGGACCACATGGCGGGCCCTGTGCAGGGTGAACCCCAGGCCACCGGTGCCATAGGTCGCCACCAACAGCGGAACGGCGCCCTGCTGAAAGGCATCGACCTGACGTTGACGCTCACGCGCCGGCAGCGCACCGGTCAGCAACCCCGGCTCCCCCGCTGCCGCAAGCTGCTGATGCAAGGCCCGTGCCGAATCGAGAAAGGCGCTGAACACCACCACCGGTTCGCCCCGCTGCAGCAGCGCAGCGATGAGACTGCAGGCTGCCGGCAGTTTGTAACGCGACCCCAGTTGGCGCACGGCCGTCAACGCAGCCAGCGCTTCGGCATCTCGCCGCACCAGTCCCAGATGGGCGCGGCGGCGGTACGCCTGCAGTTGGGCGTCCAAATCCTGATCGAACCGCTCGGCCAGCTCGGGGCAGAGCTGCACCGGGTGCAGCTGACGCTGCTTGGGGGGCAGATCAAGACAATCCTGTTTGCGGCGGTGCAACAACAGGGGGCGCACCAACCGTTGCAGCTCTTCGAGCTGGCTCGCCCCCTGAGCCTGCCAGACGCGTCGGCCACCCTGCTCCTGCCAGTGCCCGTCGCAGTAGCGCAACTCAAACGCGCGCTGATCCTGGGCTAGGGGATGGCCGATCGCCGCCAGCAACGGAAACAGCTGGGCGGGGCGGCCATTTTTCATCGGCGTGCCGGTCAACAGCCAGCAGGCCCGCAGACGGGGATGGCGCGCCAACCGCAACAGGGCCGCCGAACGGCGGGTGTGCCCGTTCTGGGCGAAATGGGCCTCGTCGACCACCAGCACACAACCGGCAGCAGGCAGTTCGCTGGGCACGGCAGCCCAGCTGTACAGCGTCAGCTGCAGCTGCAGCGCCAAGGCCTCACGCTGCCAATGGGCATGCAGCCCCACCGGAGCCAGCACCACAATGCGGCAGTCCGCCCGGCGCACCAGGGCGCGGGCGGCCGCCAGGGCCGTGAGGGTCTTGCCCAGACCCATGGCATCGGCCAGCACCGCACCACGGCGGGCCAACAACCACCGGGCAGCCGAACGTTGATGGGCGAACAGGCGACGCCCATCGGGCAGCTGGCGCTCCAGTTCGGCAGCGGCCACCAGCTCGCGATGGGGCGGCAGGGGCGGCAACGGGCTGTCAAACCAATCCAACCAACGCTGGAGCTCGGGCTCGATCGCAAAGCGGCTGCCCAGCAGGGCGCGCAGGCATTGGGCGGCCTCCAGCGGAAACTCCCAGCAGCAGCGCTGGGCACGCCAGATGCCACGGGGCCGCACCCCCCGCAGCTGGGCCTGGGTGACAGCGTCGTAGGGACTGAACACCTCGATTGCCCCGGTGGCAGCCAGACGCAGCACGCAGCGATCGGACACCGGGCAATTGGCGAAAGTGCAGTCCCCGACACATTGACACCCCTGGGACCAGCGTCAGACTGCCGCCAACCGAGACGCAGGCATGCAGGCCAGAGATGCGGTTTTTCTCGAAGATCTCTGCCCCAAACTGCGCGTGCGCCGCTGGCGCCAGACCATTCACCACGTCACCAACCATTGCTGCATCTACTGCGGCAAACCGTCTGAATCGATCGACCATGTCCTGCCCCAGAGCAGGGGTGGTCTGAGCGTCACTGAGAACTGCGTGCCGGCGTGCCTGGCCTGCAATGGCCACAAAGGCGATGCCGATGCCTTCAGTTGGTACCGCCGACAAAGCTTCTATGACCCCCGCCGGGCCATGGCGATCAAGGCATGGATGGATGGGGACCTGAAGCTGGCGATGCGCCTGCTGCAATGGGCCGAGCCGCGAGCAGCCGAACGGACACCGCAGGGCACTCACCAGACCCGGCAGGCGTCGGCACCGTTGTGGCGCTGGCAGATGGCCGCCTGATCCTGGGGGTGCTCCGGCGCCACCAGCACAGCGGCCCCGAACAACACCAGCACCAGCACCAGGGGCGCCAGGATTGGCTCGAGTGCGCTCCGTCCGGTGCCGCCGACAGCTGGCCGAAGTGGACGTGGCGGGAACGCCCGGGAGCCCGAGCGAAGCTGGCCCCATGCCGGGGCGGCCAGTGGAGAAGATGCAACCATGATCACGACTGCTGATAGTACAAGCGTACTCAATCCAGGCCGGTCGGTCAAGCTGTTGATCCTGGGTGGTGGATACAGCGGCCGCCGCCTGGCCGCCCAAGCCGCCCGCCTGGGCATTGCGGGCGTGCTGAGCCATCGCCAGCCCACGACTGCTGCGCCGCCACCACCTGGCTGGCGCCTGATCGGGTTTGACAGCTCCAGCGGGCTGCGCCCAGACCCTGCCGACCTGTTGGACGTCACCCACGTGGTCAGCACCATCGCCCCCGACGGGGAAGGCCGCGATCCGGTGCTCCACCAGCTGGGGGATCTGGTGCAAGCACTGCAACCGCAGTGGCTGGGCTATCTGTCGACGACCGGCGTCTATGGCGACAGTGGCGGCGCCTGGGTCGATGAGCACAGCCCCTGCCAAGCCCGGCCGGGTCGCAGCGCCAACCGCCAGGCCTGTGAACAGGCCTGGCTGGCCACGGGCCTGCCGGTGCAGGTGTTCAGGCTGCCTGGCATCTATGGGCCTGGCCGGAGTCCTTTTGCCGCGCTGCGCAGTGGCAGCAGCCGGCTGCTGCATCGCCCCAGCCAGGTCTTCTGCCGGATCCATGTCGACGACATCTGCGGCGCCCTGCTGCACTGCCTGGCCCTGCCAGAGCCCCAACGCCCACCCCTGGTCAATGTCAGCGATGACTTGCCCTGCCCGGCCAGCGAAGTGCTGGGCTATGCCGCCCACCTGCTCAACTGCAAACTGCCGCCCCTCCAGCGCTATGAAGACGCAGCCAGCGGGCTGAGCCCGATGGCACGCAGCTTCTGGAGCGAACGTCGCCGGGTCCGCAACGACCTGTTGACCCGCCAGCTCGGGTACCGCTTGCGGTATCCCACCTACCGGGAGGGATTGCGCGCCTCCCTGGCCGAAGAGGACGGCACAGCGTTGCCGCCGGAGGGGCAACCCGTCGCCGAGGGGTCAGGATCAGCGACATAGGGCACCCCCAGGTCCTGCAACAGGCGTCCCCAACGCAATTCGATCCATCCCTTGCTGACCCCGGTCACCAGGCTGAACCCAATTCCCAGCAGCAACAACCAACGCAGCATGGCCACTGCCAGCGACAGCCAGGCCCCATCCAACCCCAGGAGTGCCCCACTGGCCATCGCCCTCGGCGATCCGGCCGGAATCGGGGCCGAAGTGACCCTCAAGGCCCTGGCCAGCGCCCCTTGGTCCGAGGCTGATCGACAGCCCCTGCTGGTGGCCTGCCGCCGCTGGCTGGAACGGAGCTATCAAGGGCTGAGACGCTGCAGCGACAGCCCCCTGCGGGACCCAGCCACGCTGGAGATCATTGATCTGCCCCTGGACGAAGCGGTCAGCCCAGGGGTGAGCGGCCCCGCCTGCGGCGAGGCCTCCTTTGCCTGGTTGACCCGGGCCTGGGAGCTGGTGCAGAGCGGCCACTGTGGAGCCCTGGTGACCGCCCCGATCGCCAAAACAAGCTGGCACGCGGCAGGCCATGCCTACCCAGGCCAGACCGAACGGCTGGCCGAACTGGCCGGTGTGGACCAGGCGGCGATGCTGTTCACCGCCCGTTCACCCCAGGGAAACTGGCGGTTCAACACGTTGCTGGCCACCACCCACATTCCCCTCGAGAACGTGCCAGCCAGCTTGAATGCGGCCTTGATCAGCAGACGGTTGGACACCCTGCTGAGCTTTTGTGAACGCTTCAACACCACTCCGCATCTGGTGGTGGCAGGTCTCAATCCCCATGCCGGCGAGGGCGGACGCCTGGGTCACCAGGAACGGGACTGGCTGAATGCCTGCCTGCGGGACTGGCAGCACCGCCATCCCCAGGTGCGCCTGGACGGCCCGGTGCCCCCCGACACCTGCTGGCTGGGAGCCGCAGCCGCCTGGCAGGGTCAAGGCCGGGGGCCCGATGGCTACCTGGCCCTGTACCACGATCAAGGCCTGATTCCCGTCAAGCTGCTGGCCTTCGACGCCGCCGTCAACACCACCCTGGGATTGCCGTTTCTGCGCACCTCACCGGATCATGGGACCGGGTTTGACATCGCCGGCCTCGGTGTGGCCAGAGCCGCCAGCATGGCGGCAGCCCTGGAGACCGCCCTGGAGCTGGGCTGAATCCTGCTGTGGGGATCCTCAGCCGGGCTTGACCCGCATCAACACCTGGCCGAACTCGACCGGTGTGCCGTTCTCCACAAGGATTTCCACCACTTCACCGCTGACCTCGGACTCGAGCTCGTTCATCAGCTTCATCGCCTCAAGAATGCAGACGGTCTGTCCTGCGGTGATGCGAGCACCCACCTCGACGAAGGGACCCTCACCGGGTGCCGGCGAGCGGTAGAACGTCGCCACCATCGGTGCGGTGATCTCCAGCAGATCGCTGCGCACAGCAGGGGCCGCCGGGGGTGGGGCAGAGGGAGCGACAGCGGCAGGCACCGCCGCCACAGGCGGCATCGGCGCCACCATCGGCGCCTGAACCACCTGGCTGGTGACCCCGGGCAGATTGCGACGCACCTCAAGCCGGAAATCATCCCCCTCGAGCTTGAGCTCCTGGATGTCGCTCTCGCCCAGCAGAGCCAGAAGCTTGTGAAGCTGATCGTGATCGAGCTGCATGGCGCTCAGTTCTCCCTGCCGAGGTAGCTGTCCGTCCTGGTATCGATCTTGATTTTCTCGCCGATCGACAGAAACAGGGGCACCATCACCTGGGCACCGGTCTCGACGATCGCCGGCTTGGTGCCGCCGGTGGCCGTGTCGCCCTTGACCCCCGGGTCGGTCTGGGTGATCTCGAGCACCACGGAATTGGGCAGTTCCACCTCGAGGGGCTTGCCGTTCCAGGCGACGACGTTCACCTCCATACCCTCCTTGAGATATTTGCGACTGTCGCCGATCTGCTTGGCTGTGAGACGGGTCTCCTCGTAGGTGCCCATATCCATGAAGACGTAATCGTCGCCTTCCATGTAGGTGTGCTGAAGGGTGCTCTTCTCAAGCACCGCCTGGGGCACCGTCTCACCAGCGCGGAAGGTCTTCTCGACCACGTTGCCGCTCTGAACAGCCTTGAGCTTGGTGCGCACAAAGGCCGAGCCCTTGCCAGGCTTCACATGCAGGAATTCAACGACGCGCCAGACCTGTCCATCCAGCTCGATCGAAGTCCCGGTACGAAAGTCGTTGCTGGAGATCATTCCGGCGGATCGGATCGGGCGGATTGTACGGCTGGCTAC
>CAZJIF010000085.1:0-7981 GCA_964546045.1 uncultured Klebsiella sp.
CGATGAAGAGCAGCGCCACCAAGCGCTACACCGTCGACAACAACGTCAACGGCACGCACAACCTGCTGGCCGCGATCGTCGAAAGCGGCCTCGACATTCACGTGGTGCACCTGGGCACCATGGGGGTCTACGGCTACGGCTCTCACCGTGGCGCCACGATTCCCGAGGGCTATCTCAAGGTCGAGGTGCCTCAGCCAGACGGCAGCCGCTTCGAAGAGGAGATCCTGCACCCGGCCAGCCCCGGCAGCGTCTACCACATGACCAAGACGCTCGATCAGCTGCTCTTCCTCTACTACAACAAGAACGACCAGGTCCGGATCACCGACCTGCACCAGGGCATCGTCTGGGGCACCAACACCGAGGCCACCGATCGGGACCCCAGACTCACCAACCGCTTCGACTACGACGGTGACTACGGCACCGTGCTGAACCGCTTCCTGATGCAGGCGGCCATCGGCTATCCCCTGACGGTGCACGGCACCGGAGGCCAGACGCGCGCGTTCATTCACATCCGCGACTCGGTGCGCTGCGTGCAGCTGGCCCTGGAAAACCCACCGACCAGGGGCGAACGGGTCATGATTTTCAATCAGATGACCGAAAGCCACCAGGTGGGCGAGCTGGCCAAGAAGGTCGCCGGTCTCACGGGTGCCCAGATCAACCACCTGCCCAACCCACGCAACGAGGCGGTTGAAAACGACCTGATCGTCGACAATCGCTGTTTCATCGAGCTGGGCCTCAACCCCACCACCCTCGATGACGGCCTGCTGGCCGAAGTCGTCGATGTGGCGCGCCGCTGGGCTGATCGCTGCGACCGCAGCCGCATCCCCTGTGTGTCGGCCTGGACCCAGACCCAGGCCAAGGCCATCCAGACCGCCTGAGTCAGCCCCTGCCCCGCCCTGCGGCCCCTGCCTTGAAGATCGCCCTGTTCACCGAAACCTTCCTGCCCAAGGTGGACGGGATCGTGACGCGACTGACCAAAACGGTGCAGCACCTCGTCGCCGCCGGCGATGAGGTGCTCATCTTCTGCCCCGAGGGGGCCCCGCCCGACTACTGCGGAGCCAAGGTGGTCGGGGTGCCAGCGATGCCACTGCCCCTCTACCCGGAACTGAAGCTGGCCCTGCCGCGGCCGGCCGTGGCCGAGGCGCTCGAGCAGTTCGGGCCCGATCTGGTTCACGTGGTCAACCCGGCGGTGCTCGGTCTGGGCGGCATCTGGCTGGCCAAAACCAAGGGCTATCCGCTGGTGGCCAGTTACCACACCCACCTGCCCAAATACCTGGAGCACTACGGCATGGGCATGTTGGAGCCCCTGCTGTGGGAGCTGCTGAAGGCCGCCCACAACCAGGCCTCGCTCAACCTCTGCACCTCCAACGCGATGGTGCAGGAACTGAGCGACAAGGGCATCCAACACACCGCCCTATGGCAGCGGGGGGTCGACACCGAACTGTTCCGACCTGAGCTGCGCAGCCAGGCCATGCGCGAGCGCCTGCTGAACGGGATGAGCGACACCGGTCAGCTGCTGCTGTACATCGGCCGGCTGTCGGCCGAGAAACAGATCGAGCGCATTCGCCCCGTGCTCGATGCCATGCCCGATGCCCGCCTGGCCCTGGTGGGCGATGGTCCCTACCGCCAGCAGCTCGAAACCCTGTTTGCAGGCAGCGCCACCCACTTCGTGGGCTACCTGGCCGGGGAGGATCTGGCGGCCGCCTACGCCAGCGGTGACGCCTTTCTGTTTCCCAGCAGCACCGAAACCCTCGGCCTGGTGCTGCTGGAGGCCATGGCGGCCGGCTGCCCCGTGGTGGCGGCCAACCGCGGCGGCATCCCCGACATCGTGAGCGATGGCGCCAACGGCTGCCTCTACGAACCCGATGGGCCTGAAGGTGGCGCCGGCAGCCTCACGGCGGCCACCCGTCGCCTCTTGGAGGATCGCACCCGCCTGCAGGAGCTGCGTGGCGCCGCTCGCCATGAAGCCGAGCGCTGGGGCTGGGGTGGGGCGACTGAGCAACTGCGCGGGTACTACCGGCAGGTGCTCAACCCGCAGCCCTGTTCAGTCTGAACCAGGTGGTCATCAGCGCCTTGACCATGGGCGCAGCCACGGTTCCGCCATAACCTCCGGAATTTTCGCCGAAGGCGACAATCACCAGAGTGGGTTTGCCGGCCGGGGCATAACCGCCGAACCAGGCATGGTCGGGCCGTGGTGGATCCTCGGCTGTGCCGGTCTTGCCGGCCACCGGCGGCAGCTGGGGATCGTTAAGCAGGCGGGCCGTGCCGTCGGTGACGACCATGCGCAGGCCCTGCTGCACCACTGCCAACGTGGCCGCCTTGAGACCGATCCTCTGGCGCCGGGTGGGCCGCTCGACCAGGTGGGGCGTCACCAGCCAACCCCCATTGGCCACCGCTGCGTACAACCGTGCCATCTGGATCGGTGTGACCTGCAGGGCTCCCTGACCGATGGCCGAGGTGATCGAGTCGACCGGGGTCCAGGGCTCCCCCAGCACCGCCTTCTTCCAGGCCGGATCTCCCAGCAGCCCGTCGCTCTCCTCTTCAGCCAGCTCAATGCCGCTCGGTGAGCCATACCCCAGCCGGCGGGCCGCCCGGAACAACGGATCAGGCCCCATGCGCAGGCCGATCCGGTAATAGAAGGTGTTGCTGCTGACCGCCAGGGCCAGCGGAAATCCGATCATGCCGTGGGCGCCATGATCGCCGTAACAGAGACCTGCGTAACAGAACGACTTTGTGGTCAGCACCTTGGAGTCAGGCCGATAGAGGCCTGACTCCAAGGCGGCGATGGTGGTGACAATCTTGAACGTGCTGGCCGGTGGAAAACCGCGAAACGCGCGGTTCAACAACGGTGCATCAGGACGGTTCAGGTCGGCCCACTGCCGGACCGTCGGGCCATCTGAGAACAGGTTGGGATCGAACGTGGGCCGGCTGGCCATGGCCCGGATGGCGCCGGTCTGGGGATCCATCGCCACGATCGCCCCCTTGCGCACACCGTTGAGGGCCTGTTCCGCCACACGTTGCAACTGCAGATCGAGGGTCAGACGCAGATCGCCACCGGCCTTCGCAGGCTTGTCGCCCAGGATGCGTTGCACCTGGCCGGCAGCGTTGACCTCGACCTGTTGACCACCCCATTCGCCGCGCAACCTGGATTCGTAGACCTTCTCCAGACCGCTGCGGCCGACCCGGTCGCGGATGCGATAGCCCTTGGTGCGCAGATCCTCGTATTCCTGCTCCGTGATGCCGCTGGTGTAACCGAGCACATGGGCCCCCAGGCTGCCGTGGGGATAGTTGCGCAGCACATCGCTGTCGACCTCGGCCCCGGAGAGGGCCTCGGCCTGCTCCCGGAAGCGCAGCACCTGCTCGGGCCTGAGATTGGAAGCCAACAGGATCCGAAATCCCTCTGGATTGGCACCTTCGTTGCGCCGGCGCTCGAGCTGGTTTGCCGGGATGGCCAGCAAGGCGCTGAGACGGGCCCGCAGCGCTGGCCAACGGGCCGCGCTGACCTCACGGGGTTGGATGTACAGGCTGTAGGTCAACCGATTGGTCGCCAGCACCTGACCATGGCGATCGAGCAGACGGCCGCGGATGGGATTGCGGGCCATCAGGCGAATCCTGTTCTCGTCGGCGAGGGTGCGGTAGTGCGCCCCCTGCACGATCTGGAGCACCACCAGCCGCGCCAGCATCGCGCCGGCGCAGACCAGCACCACCAGCAGCAGCCCCAGGGACTGACGGGACTGGCCGGTGCGGCGCTGCTGGGATGAGGAGCCGAACACCTCAGGCGGGCCGCTCGAGCCGCGCTTCGAGCTGACCGAGTCGTTGCTCCATCGCGTGAAGGCGCTCCAGCAGGGCAGCCTCATCTGGCAGGGATGGCACCGGCGGGGGGTCAGCCGCAGGCGGCGTCTGCTCCACCCGCACATCGACCTTCATCACCGGATTGCCCAGACCCGGCGAGACCCGGTCCAGCCCATCACGCAACTGACTGGCCAGGGGTTCCCCTTCCTGGCGCAGCCTGGAGAGGGGATCGCTGCCGCCCGCCTCGTCGGTTGAAAAGCCAGCCACCACATCCTTGAAGCCCCCTTTGCGGGCTCGCTCCACCATGGCGACGCCGACGGGCAGCAGGTCCTGCATCAGCCGGAGGCGCAGCTTGTCGAGGGGGTCCGCGGCCATGGGCTTGCCTGCACACCAGGGTGTTTCAGTCTGACGCCCGGGGTGGCCTCAGCGCTGCTGCGAGGGCGCCACCCCGGGGGCCACGACCATCGGACGGCAGCTCTGCTGGGCCCCCCACCACCAACCGGCCCCCACGGCCATCACCAGCAGGGCGGCCAAGGGAAGCAACGACTGACGGGTGACATCAAGGGCTGCCCACTCCAACCAGGAGCGCAGCACCCGCTCACGGTCAAAACGCCGGCGCTCCCGGGCCTGCTGCTGTTCCCGCCGCCGCAGGGAGCGGCTGACCCAACGCTCAAAGGCCCGTTTCTTGGTCACGGCCATCTTGCGCTCAACCTCGAGCAGCTGGCCGGGAGTGAGCTCGGGATTGAAGGTGCTGATCAGTTCCAGGGTCTTGAGGAACATTTCGACCGCCCCGTCCTTGATGGCGCGGTCTTCGTCCTCCAGCAGATCCCAGGCCAGCTCGGGGTAGAAGCGCCCGCGGTTGCTATGGATCTGCTCCTCGTCGAGCTGCCCGGGCTCCCTGAGCCAACGGTCGGTGTTGGCATCGAACCGCCGCCAGTAGAGGAACGGGTTGAGGTAGATGGTCTTTCCGGCCAGCAGAATGCTGTCCTGCTGCAGCCGACGCTGCAGCTGCAGGTCCTGATCCGGAGTCGTCGCAGAAGAGACGGCGGTCACAGTGCCTGGGGTTGGGAACCGAGGGTACCCAACAGCGGCCTGCGCCGCCATGGCCCTATTCCCACTCGATCGTTCCCGGAGGCTTGCTGGTGATGTCCAGCACCACCCGGTTGACGCCCTTGACCTCATTGACAATGCGGTTGGAGATGGTCTCCAGCAGGTCGTAGGGCAGCCGCGACCAATCGGCGGTCATGCCGTCCTCACTGGAGACGCAGCGCAGCACCACCGGGAACGCATAGGTGCGCTTGTCGCCCATGACGCCGACGCTGCGCACGGGCAGCAGCACGGCAAAGGCCTGCCAGATCTCGTCATAGAGACCGGCATCGCGGACCTCCTCACGCACGATCAGGTCGGCATCCCGCAGGATGTCGAGCTTGTCGTCGGTGACCTCGCCCAGGATGCGAATCGCCAGTCCCGGGCCCGGGAACGGATGCCGGCCGACGATCTCCTGGGGCAGCCCCAGACTGCGACCCACCTTGCGCACTTCGTCCTTGAACAGCCGCCGCAGGGGCTCGACCAGCTTGAACTGAAGATCCTTGGGCAACCCACCAACGTTGTGGTGACTCTTGATCTTGACCGCCACCCGTTCGCCGGTCTTGGGATCGACATTGGTGCCGGCGCTCTCAATCACGTCGGGGTACAGGGTGCCCTGGGCGAGGTAATCAAACGGGCCGAGCCGCTTGCTTTCCTCTTCAAACACACGAATGAATTCGGTGCCGATCAGCTTGCGCTTCTCTTCGGGATCGGTGACACCGGCAAGCTTGTTAATGAAGCGCTCACGCGCCTTGATGTACTCGACATTGATATGAAATTTGCGATCAAAGAAATCCATCAGGAACTCGGGCTCACCCTTGCGCATAAAGCCCTGATCAATGAACATGCAGGTGAGCTGATCACCGATTGCCTTGTGCAATAAAAAGGCAAGGGTGGATGAATCAACCCCACCCGAAAGAGCCAGCAGCACGCGCTTATCCCCCACCTGGGCACGCACATCAGCGATCGCCTCCTCAATGAAAGCGTCGGTGGTCCAGTCGGGTTCGCAGCCGCAGATGTGATAGATGAAGTTACGCAGCATCACCATGCCGAAGCTCGAGTGCACCACCTCCGGGTGAAATTGCACGCCGTAAAGATGACGCTGATGATCGGCGATGGCCGCTTCGGGCGTGTTGTCGGTATGGGCCAGACGCACGAAACCCTCGGGCAGGCTTTCGACCGAATCGCCGTGGCTCATCCACATCGTCGAGCCGTCCTCGACATTGGTGAGCAGATCGATCGGATCGTCGACAAACAGCGGCGCCTTGCCGTACTCGGCGCGGCCCGCTGCCACCACCGAGCCCCCGAGCTGCTGCACCATGAGCTGCATCCCGTAGCAGACCCCGAGCACGGGAATGCCCAGCTCCCAGATGCCCGGATCACACAAGGGTGCCCCGGGTTCATAAACGGAACTGGGCCCGCCGCTGAGGATGATCCCCCTGGGGGCGATGCGGCTCAGCTCCTGGGCACTGGTGGTGTGGCTCATCACCAGTGAAAAGACCTCGGTCTCGCGCACGCGCCGGGCGATCAGCTCGGAGTACTGGGAGCCAAAATCAAGAATCACCACCGCCGGATGGCGCGAGGAACCGGAGGCTGCGTCGACGGCAGCAGGACTGGTGGCAGTCATGGTTGTGTCTTTCCGCATCCGGGCATTCGAACCAGCCTAGGAGTCGCCCCCTTGGGCACCCGCGGTCAACGCCTGCAGCAACCCCTCCCCAACAGGGCCCTGGGCGCACACGCGGCGTGAGCGGTCAAACAGCACCGCCCCCACCGCCATGGCGTCCTGGCCGTAGCGCCCCAGGTAGGCGGCACTGCGCCCCTCAATGGTGGCGGCAATGCGGGCCCGCAACCGCCCGGCCAGGGGCGGATCGGCAGCCTGCAGGTCGGCCAGGGCCTGCTCGACCGTGGCCGCCCGGTGCAACGCCGCCAGCGCCGCGCCCTGCAGCCCTTCGAGCGCCGCCAGGGCGGTGAGCACCTCGGCACGGCCATCGGCGAGGTGATGGTGGGTGTGAAAGATCCCCCCCGCCAGCTTGATCAACTTGCCCTGGTAGCCGAACAGCAGCAACCGGGCCACGCCGGCCTCGGCGGCGGCCACCAACAACGGGCCCAACCAGTTGCCCGCCTTGACCAACAGCTCGGGCGGCAGTCCCAGCCGCGGCGCCAGGTCGAGGCCGTTCTCACCGATCACCAGCACCAGGTCGCCGCTGAAACCGGGAGCGGCCGCCAAGGCCCGCACATGGGCCAGGGCGGTGTCGAGCTGGTCGGGGGCGGCGCTGCGCTGCACGGTCGCCTGGGTGCCGATCAGGGCCAGGCCATCGACCACGCCAAAGGCCGCGTTGCTGGTGCGCTCGGCCAGGCGGCGGCCGGATGGAAACACCACCCGCAGCCCCAGCGCCTGGCCCGAAGGCATCAATGGCGCCAGATTGCTCTCGAGCAACTGCCGGGCAAAGGCCGACAGACAGAGCTGCCCGGTGCCCTCGTGCACACCCACCCCCTCACCGGCCTCGAGCTGAAGCCAGCCCTGGGCCTGATCGGCCTGCACCAGCCAACGGGCCTCGACCCAGATCACCAGCCCCCGCGTCAGATCCAGGCCATCACCAGGATCGCAACGGGCCACCGCCAGGGCGCGGCCATCCCCCAGCGGGGCCGCGGCCACCACCGGCACCTCCGTCAGCCGCTGGGGATCACCACCCGGGTCGAGCAGCAGGAGTTGGTGGTCCTGAAAAGGATCCCCACGCAACTGCGCCACAGCCGCCCTGGCAGCGGCACACACCCACACGGGCAGGGTGTAGCCCCTGGGCTCGGTCATCGCAGCGCGGGATGGCGGGAGGTCTGTTTTTTATGGTGGTCGATTGCGCTTCTGCGCCGCCGTTCGCCGCCCCAGCCATGCAGGACAAGCTGACCCTGATGATTCCTGGCCCCACGCCGGTGCCGGAAACGGTCCTGCAGGCGATGGGCCGGCACCCGATCGGCCACCGCAGCGCCGACTTTCAAAAGATCGTCAAGCGCACCACCGAGCAGCTGCAGTGGCTGCACCAGACCCGCCATGACGTGCTGGTGATCACCGGCAGCGGCACCGCCGCCATGGAGGCCGGGATCATCA
>CAZJIF010000086.1:0-7927 GCA_964546045.1 uncultured Klebsiella sp.
TGCTGGAGGCGCTGGCGGCCGAGCGGGTGGGCGTGCACCACTTCGCCTCGGTCAGCGGCTACGGCCACGGTGATCAGGGCCGGGAGGTGCTCGATCGGGTGTTTGCCCGGGTGTTGCAGGCCGAGGCGGCGGCCGTGCGGTTGCAGTTCGTCAGCGGCACCCATGCGATCGCGGCGGCGCTCTATGGGGTGTTGCGCCCCGGTGATCGGCTGCTGGCCCTGACCGGCCGGCCCTACGACACCCTTGAAGAGGTGATCGGCATTCGCGGCAGCGGCCAGGGGTCCCTGGCCGAGTTCGGCGTCACCTACGACGAACTGCCGCTGACCACCGATGGGCTGGTCGATGAGGCCCGCATGGCTGAGGCGCTGGCGGTGCCTACCCGGCTGGTGCTGATTCAGCGCAGCTGCGGCTACAGCTGGCGCCCGTCGCTGCGCATCGCCCAGATCGAACGGTTGATCGCCCAGGTCAAAGCGATCCAGCCCCAGTGCGACGTGTTCGTCGACAACTGTTATGGCGAGTTGGTCGAAGCGCAGGAGCCCACTGCGGTGGGAGCCGACCTGATGGCCGGCTCCCTGATCAAGAACCTGGGCGGCACGATTGCCCCCACCGGCGGCTACGTGGCCGGTCGGGCCGAGCTGGTCGAGCAGGCCTGCTGCCGCCTGACGGCTCCCGGCATCGGCAGCGAGGGCGGCACCAGCTTTGACCTAAATCGGTTGCTGTTTCAGGGGCTGTTTCTGGCGCCGCAGATGGTGGCCGAGGCCCTGATCAGCGCTGAGCTGGTGGCCCAGGTGTTCAGCGACCTCGGGGTTGCGGTCAATCCGGGGCCCGGTGCCCCCCGCGGCGATGTGATTCAGGCGGTGCGGCTGGGGGATCCCGAGCGGATCAAGACGGTCTGCCGCGCCTTTCAGGCCGCCTCGCCGGTGGGCAGCTACCTGGATCCGGTGCCGGCGCCGATGCCCGGCTATGCCAGCGACCTGGTGATGGCGGGTGGCAGCTTCATCGATGGCAGCACCAGCGAATTGTCGGCCGATGGGCCGCTGCGGGAGCCCTACGTGCTCTACGTCCAGGGGGGGACGCACCACAGCCATGCGGCGCTCGCCCTGGAGCAGGCCCTGGGGGCTCTGCATGGTCAGGAGCAGTTGCCCGCCGGTTGCTGACAAACTGGGCATGTTTGCCTCGCTCTGCGGCCATGGCGCTTCAGTTTCCGGATGACTGCCGCTACGCCGACAGCCACGAGACCGTGCGGGTTGAAGGTGAGCTGGTGCGCATCGGTCTGAGTGCCTTTGCGGTCGAGCAGTTGGGCGACATCGTGTTTGTCGAGTTGCCCGAGCTGGGCGCTGCCCTCACGGCTGGTCAGAGCCTGGGCAGCGTGGAGTCGGTCAAGGCGGTCGAAGACCTGCTGGCGCCGATCAGCGGCGTGGTCGAGGCCCGCAATGAGGCGGTGCTGGCCAGTCCGGAAGAGCTGCAGAACGATCCCTATGGCGAGGGTTGGCTGTTGGTGGTGCGCCCCAGCGACCCCGGTCAGATCGATGGGCTGATGGATGCCGTCACCTACGGCGCCAAGGTGCAGGCGTGAGCGCAGGGTTTCTGCAACGGCATCTGGGCCCGACGCCGGCCGAACAGCAGCAGATGCTGGCCGAGCTGGGCTTGGCTGACCTGGAGGCGCTGGCCGCGGCGATCGTCCCGGCCGACATCCTGCTGCCGCCTGCCGCCGCCGCCGAGGGGTTGCCTGAGCCCTGCGACGAGGCGGTGGCCAGCGCCGAGCTGGCGGCCTTGGCGGCCGCCAATCAGCTGCACCGCAGCCTGATCGGCCTTGGGTACCACGGCACGGTCACGCCGGCGTTGATTCAGCGCCAGGTGCTGGAGAACCCCGCCTGGTACACCGCCTACACCCCGTATCAGGCTGAGATTTCCCAGGGCCGCCTCGAAGCCCTGCTCACGTTCCAGACCCTGATCAGCGAACTGACCGGCCTGCCGATCGCCAACGCGTCGCTGCTGGACGAGGCCACCGCTGCGGCCGAGGCCATGGCCCTGAGCCGCGCGGTGTGCAAGCGCCCTGGTGCCAGCCGCTACCTGGTGGACCGCCAGGTGCTGCCCCAGACCCTGGCGGTGCTGCAGACCCGCGCCGAGCCGGTGGGCATCACGCTCGAGCTGGTCGATGCCCAGGCCCTGGGCGCGGACGCCGATCGGGCTGCTGCAGCCCTGGCCGATGCCGAGGTCTTTGGTCTGCTGCTGCAGTTGCCGGCCACCGCTGGCGTGCTCTGGGATCCGACCGCGCTGCTGCAGGCCGCCCGTGCCGCCGGTGTGATTGCCACCGTGGCGATCGATCCGCTGGCCCAGGTGCTGCTGGCCCCGGTGGGCGCGCTGGGGGCGGCGATCGCCGTCGGCAGTGCCCAGCGCCTGGGGGTGCCGATGATGGCGGGTGGGCCCCACGCGGCCTTCTTCGCCACCGAAGAGGCCTACAAGCGCCAGATCCCGGGGCGGCTGGTGGGCCAGTCGCTCGACGTTGAAGGGCGGCCTGCCCTGCGCCTGGCGCTGCAGACCCGTGAGCAGCACATTCGCCGCGACAAGGCCACCAGCAACATCTGCACGGCCCAGGTGCTGCTGGCGGTGATGGCCGCGATGTACGCGGTGCACCACGGCCCCGACGGCCTGGCGGCGATTGCGCGCCGCATCCTGAGCCTGCGGGCGGCGTTGGCCGCCGGCCTGGAGGCCCTGCAGCTGGCCCCGGATCCTGGCGTTGGCTTCGACACCGTGCGGGTGGTGACACCCCAGGCCCCAGCCCTGCTGGCCCGGGCTGCTGCGGCGGGCTTCAACCTGCGCTCCGGCGACGGTGCGGTGGCGATCAGCCTTGATGAGCTCAGCACCCCGGCCGAGCTCGAGGCCCTGCTGCGCGCCCTGGCCGGCGAGGCTGCGGCAGCGGCGGCTGAGGCGGCGGTCACGGCCTGCCGCGCCCAGCTCCAGCAGGATGGCGACCTGTTGTCCGGCCTGCCGCGGCGCCAGGGGCCCTGGCTGCAGCAGGAGGTGTTTCACCGCTACCGCAGCGAAACCGAGCTGCTGCGCTATCTGCAGCGCCTGGTCAGCAAGGACCTGTCGCTGGTGCACGGCATGATCCCGCTGGGCAGCTGCACGATGAAGCTCAACGCAGCGGCCGAGCTGGCGCCGGTGAGCTGGCCCGGCTTCGCCCAGCTTCATCCGTTCGCGCCCGCCGACCAGCTGGAGGGTTACCGCCAGCTGACCCAGCAGCTGGAGGGCTGGCTGGCGGCGATCACCGGGTTTGCAGCGGTGTCGCTGCAGCCCAATGCCGGTTCGCAGGGCGAATACGCCGGCCTGCTGGTGATCCGCGCCTGGCACCGCAGCCGCGGCGAGGGGCATCGCCACGTCTGTCTGATTCCGACCAGTGCCCATGGCACCAATCCCGCCAGTGCGGTGATGGCCGGGTTGACGGTGGTGCCGGTGGCCTGCGATGACGACGGCAACGTTGATCTGGCCGATCTGGAGGCCAAAGCGACCCAGCACGCCGACGTGCTGGCGGCCCTGATGGTCACCTACCCCTCGACCCACGGGGTGTTTGAGCCGGCGATCCGTCAGATCTGCACGCTCGTGCACGACCACGGCGGTCAGGTGTACCTCGATGGTGCCAACCTCAACGCCCAGGTGGGCCTGTGCAAGCCGGGCCTCTATGGCGCCGATGTTTGCCACCTCAACCTGCACAAGACCTTCTGCATCCCCCACGGCGGCGGCGGCCCGGGGGTGGGCCCGATCGGCGTGGCGGCCCATCTGGCGCCGTTGTTGCCCGGCCAGCCCGGTGGCATCGGCCCGGTGTCGGCGGCCCCCTGGGGCAGCGCCGGCATCCTGCCGATCAGCTGGATGTACATCCGCATGATGGGCGGCAGCGGCCTGCGGGCGGCCAGTCAGGTGGCTCTGCTGGCCGCCAATCTGATCGCCCGGCGGCTTGAGCCCCACTATCCGGTCCTGTTCAAGGGGCCCGGCGGCTGGGTGGCTCACGAGTGCATCCTCGATCTGCGGCCGCTGCGGCGCAGCGCTGGCCTCGAGGTGGATGACCTGGCCAAACGTCTGATGGACTATGGCTTCCACGCCCCCACCGTCAGCTGGCCGGTGGCCGGCACGGTGATGGTGGAGCCCACCGAGAGCGAAGCGTTGGTTGAACTGGACCGCTTCTGCGCGGCGATGACAGCGATCCGCGCCGAGGCGGCGGCGATCGAGGTGGGCAGCAGCGATCCGGTTGACAACCCGCTCAAACGGGCTCCCCACACCCTGGCCGCGGTCACGGCTGATGTCTGGGGCCGGCCCTACAGCCGCCAGCAGGCCGCGTTTCCAGCGGGAGAGCAGCAGCAGACCAGCAAGGTCTGGCCCGCCGTGGGCCGCATCGACAACGCCTATGGCGATCGCAATCTGGTCTGTACCTGTCCGTCGGTCGAGGAGCTGGCCCTGCCACTACCGCTAGCGTCCTGAAGCGCTTGGGGGTTGCCAAGACGGCAGCGGTGCCGCATCATGGCGCATCCCTTCTGGGAACCATGGGAGCCAACAACAACGGATCCGGACCCAGCCACCCGGTTGCACGGGTCGAAGGCACCAACGTGGTCCGTGTTGCCTTTGGCGTGCGTCGCGCCCGTCGTGTCAGGCCCCAGCGCCCCGACCACTGGGCCACCCTGGTGCTGCCCTTTGTGGCCGGCGGTGGCTCGGGCCCCCAGCCGCCTCAGGCCGCCTGATTCAGCTTCCAGTCCACCAAGGCCTTGACGTCCTCGATCGAGCTGGCCGGGGCGCGGAAGGGCAGCAGTTCCAGCGGGCTGCGCTCCGGCCGAACGACCCAGGTCAGGTCGGTCTGCGGAATCAGCACGAAACCGCGGTAGCGCACCGGCGCGCTGAGTTTGACCTGCGAGGCCGCCGATCCCATGGGTTCACAACAAAGAATGGGGTTCCTATTGGAGCCGTCCAGCGGGCGGGAGCAGGCAAATTCACAATTCCTTCCTGCTGGCTTTACAGCTTGCAAGAACTAGCGCACAGATGCTGCACAAGCCAGGTGGGGCAGGCGATCGACGGGTGTCGACCTGCGCAGCTTGGTCTGGCGTGCAGGCAGCCTGGGTATAGAGGACTACCAATTGTTCAGTAGTTCGCGCCGCTGCGTCGCTGGTGGACGGCCGTGGTGCCGTCGGGATCCAGGACCCCACCGGCCCGCACCTGGGCGTAGAGCAGCCAGTGGTCGCCGCATTCCATGCGGGCGCTGATCTCGGCGTCGAGCCAGGCCAGGGCCTCGGGCAGGATCGGTTGCCCCGCCGGGCTGGTCTCGAGCGCCAGGCCCGCCAGGCGATCGGCCCCTGGGGCAAACGGCTGCAAAAACTGCTTCATCAGCGCGGTTTCACGGCCGGCGGCCAGCACGTTGAGACAGCAACGGTCGCCGGTGTGCAGCAGTGAGGCGGCGGCCCGGTCCTTGGCAATGGCGACGGTGAAGCCCGGAGGGCTAAAGCTGGCCTGGCTGACCCAGCTGGCCACCAGCGCGCCGCTCAGGCTGCTGTCGCCCTCGCCTTTGCGGGTTGTGAGCACACACAGGGAGCCCACCACCCGGCCCAGGGCCTGCACGGCAGGGTTGCTGCGGCTTTCGGCCAGGCCGCCGGCGGCCTGGCGCCGCTGGCTGCGGCGTTGCTCGGCCAGCAGCTGGCGGCCCAGGGCGGTGCCGGTTTCTTCGATCGTCTTGATCGTTGCCGCATCCGGGCTGAACTTGACCTTGATCGGTTCGAAGGCAAAGCTGAAGCCGCCGTCGCGCAGTTTGCTCTCGAGCAGATCGAGGGCTTCGCCGCTCCAGCCGAAGCTGCCGAACACGCCCACCGGTTTGCTGCGGTCACCCTCGGCCAGGACCGTGCCCAGCGCCGAGACGATCGGTGTGGGGGCATGCCCCCCCAGGGTGGGCGAGCCGATCAGCAGGGCGTCGCTGTGGCGGATCGCTGCCAGCAGCTGCTCGGGTGGGCTGAATTCACAGTTGATGCTCTCGACCCGCACGCCCGTGCGGGCCACCCCCTGGGCCAGGGCATCGGCAATGGCGGCGGTGTTGCCATAGGCGCTGGCGAACAGCAGCGCCACCGACAGGGTGCTGCGGCTGTTGCTCTCGCCCCAGCGGCGGTAGTCGGCCAGCAGGCTGCGCCAGCTTTCGCTGATCGCCGGGCCGTGTCCCGGGGCAATGGTGCGGATGTCGAGCGCTTCGAACCGCTCCACCACCGCCTCGACCTGGCGGGCCATCGGCGCCATCAGGCAGTCGTAGAAGTAGCGCCGGTCCTCTTCGCTGGCACTGCGGTTGGCTTCGGCATAGCTCTCGCTGCAGAGGTGAGCGGCAAAGAACTTGCCGCTCATCAGCAGCCCGCTGCGCTCTTCAAAGGCCGCCAGGCCACCCGGCCAGCGCGGGGTCGGCACGGGGATCAGGTGCAGCACATGGCCGTGGCTCAGGGCCCTGCTCGCCTCCTGCTTGATCACGTCGATCGGGGGCAGCGGCGGGATGGGTTGCGCAGGCTCTGCCGGCTCGCCGCTCGCCCCGGGCTTCGAGGGTTTCTGTTGGCTCCAGAGCTCAGTGATCAGCTTGGCGCCGGCGTTCGAGGCCACCAGCATCAGCTGGGGCCAGTCGTCGGCCAGTTGGCGCAGCAACGCCACGCGGTTGGGGTTGACGTGGCTCACCACCACCTTCAGCGGGGCGTCGGCCGGCACCAGCCGGGCCAGGGCGGCCCGGTAGGGCGCGGCGAACGAGGCACCGGGGGGGTGCACCAGCACCGGGGGCACGCTGTTGCCGTCGGCGCTGGTGCCTGCTGTAAACAAAAAGCTGTTGGCGGTGGTGCCCCGCTCGAGCCCGTATTCGATCTCGAAGCGCAGCCGCTTGAAGCTCAGACCCTTGAGGCAGACCAGCCCGGGCTCCAGCGGCAGTTCGATCACCCGGCGATCGATGCCGTCGCTGGTGGCAGGGGAGGAGGTGCTGGCCATCTCAGTAGTGGTTGCCCACCTTGCGGTGATGCACAGCGGTGGCGGCTTCGGTGTCGGAGACGTTGCCCTCCTCCACCTCGGCATAGATGATCCAGTGGTCGGGACCCTCGAGCCGTTGCGCCACCCGGCAGCCCAGGAAGGCCAGGGCATCGGCCAGCACCGGCCCGCCGCTGGCCGCCCCCTCGAGCACGTTGACCCCGGCAAAGCGGTCGGCTCCCGGGGGGAAGCGCTTGAGAAAGTGGCGCAGCAGGTCCTGGTGGTTGCCCTCGCGCAGCACGTTGAGCACGAAACGATCGCCCACCTGCAGCAGGGCTTCGATCGCCCTGTCCTTGGCCACGGCCACGGTCATGCCGGGCGGCTCGAAGCTGGCTTGGCTAACCCAGCTGGCCACCATCGCGCCACTGCGGCTGCCGCCGGCCGCGTCGGTCTGGCGTGCCGTCACCACATAGAGCCCGCCCGACAGGCGGCCCAGGGCTTTGTCGAGGTCGCCGTCGAGTGACTTCATCGCCGCGATCGCCTTGGCCTTGGTCAGCAGCTGGCCCAGGTCGGTGCCGGCTTCCTCGCAGCGTTGGTAGTCCTCAGCGGTGGGCACCTGGCGGATGCGCAGCGGCTCAAAAGCCGACGGTTGGCCCAGCGACCGCAGCTGGCCGGCGACGGTGTCGATCGGCTCGTCGTCGCCGCTGTAGGCGTCGTAGCAGCCCACCCACTGCTTGGGTTTGAGCGCGGCCAGCAGCGTGCCGACGGCGGCCTGCAGCTCGGCGTCGGCGCTTGCTGGCCAGGTGGGCACCACCACGGCAGCCGCCTCGCCCACCAGGGCGCTGAGCTCCTGCGGGTCGGTGGCGCGCAGGTCCACCAGCTGCACCGCGGCGCCGGCCTTGCCGATGCCGCGGGCGATCGCCTGGCTGAGCCGGTCGCAGAACCCCACCTGGCTCAGGTAGCAGAC
>CAZJIF010000087.1:0-7667 GCA_964546045.1 uncultured Klebsiella sp.
CTACCTCAGCCCTGGCGAACTCGACCAGATCAAGGCTTTTGTGGCCGGCGGCCAGCGCCGTCTGCGCGTTGCCCAGGTGCTCAGCGAGAGCCGTGAGCGCATCGTGAAGCAGGCCGGCGGCGCCCTGTTCCAGAAGCGCCCCGACGTCATCTCCCCCGGCGGCAATGCCTACGGCGAGGAAATGACCGCCACCTGCCTCCGCGACCTCGACTACTACCTCCGCCTGGTGACCTACGGCGTGGTGGCTGGCGATGTGACCCCGATCGAGGAAATCGGTGTGATCGGTGCCAAGGAGATGTATCGCGCCCTGGGCACCCCCCTCGAAGCCATGGCCGAAGGCGTGCGCGAGCTGAAGAACGCCGCCGTTGGCCTGCTCACCGGTGCTGATGCCGAGGAAGCCGGCTTCTACTTCGACTACCTGGTCGGCGCCCTCTCCTGAGGCTGCACTCCCTGACATCCCAACGCTCTTAAGCCGAATCCATGCAAGACGCGATCACCAACGTCATCAACCAGGCCGACGTTCAGGGTCTGTACCTCGACGGTTCCGCCATGGGCCGCCTGGAGCAGTACTTCGCCAGCGGTGAGCTGCGCGTGCGCGCTGCTGCCACCATCAGCGCCAACGCTTCCGCGATCATCAAGGAAGCCGTCGCCAAGTCGCTGCTGTACTCGGACATCACCCGTCCCGGCGGCAACATGTACACCACCCGTCGCTATGCAGCCTGCATCCGCGACCTGGATTACTACCTGCGCTACGCCACCTACGCCATGCTGGCTGGCGACACCTCGATCCTCGACGAGCGTGTGCTCAACGGCCTCAAGGAGACCTACAACTCCCTGGGCGTGCCCATCGGCGCCACCGTGCAGTCGATTCAGGCCATGAAGGAGAGCACCGCTTCCTTGGTGGGTCCCGATGCCGGTCGCGAAATGGCCGTGTACTTCGATTACATCTGCTCCGGTCTCGGCAACTGATCGCCGCACATTCCGTTTGAGGACCATCCATGCGGCTCTTTAAAATCACTGCCTGCATTCCCTGCCCCGAAAAGGTGCGCAGCCAGCGCGAGCTCCAAAACACCTACTTCACCAAGTGGGTTCCCTATGAGAGCTGGTTTGCTGAACAGCAGCGCATCATGAAACAGGGAGGCAAGATCCTCAAGGTGGAACTGGCCACAGGGCGTCGCCAGCAGAATTGCGGCAACTGAGTCCTGGGTCACCACCCGCTTGAAAACCCGGCCTGGCCGGGTTTTTTTGTGCCAGGCCCTCGACAACGGAGCCACCATGGCTCTGAATGAATCGTCAAACCTTCCACGCAGTGCCCCGTACCGCAGCGTCCGTGTCCAGCCGGCAAGACATCCGCTCCACGGCCAGCTCTGCCGCTGCACGGCTGTCGCTGCCGATCCCATGGCACCTGTGGCCTGCAGAGGCACGCCTGCTGCTGGCCATGGTGGCCCTGTGGAGCCTGGTGGGTCTGTTGATGCTGACCTCTGCCAGCTGGTGGGTAGCCGAGCGCGAAATGGGCGATGCGGCTTACTACCTCAAACGCCAGCTCATCTGGATGGGCGTCAGCTGGTCCCTGCTGTGGCTGGCGTTGCGGACCAGCATTCGTCGCTGGTTGCAACTGTCTCCGGCGCTGCTGCTGATCGGCGGACTGCTGGTTGCCGCCACCCTGGTGATCGGCAGCACCGTCAACGGTGCCAGCCGCTGGCTGGTGCTGGGTCCAATTCAACTGCAACCGTCTGAGCTGATCAAGCCCTTTGTGGTGCTGCAGGGTGCTGCCCTGTTTGCCCATTGGAAACGAACGGGGTCTGACCAAAAGCTGCTCTGGCTGGGAATTTTTGGGGCCCTGATCCTGCTGATCCTCAAACAGCCGAACCTCAGCACAGCAGCCCTGACAGGCATGCTGCTGTGGCTGATGGCGTTGGCCAGCGGCATGTCCTTGCCCCTGCTGCTGGGCACCGCAGGTGCCGGTGCGCTCGTGGGCGTGGCCAGCATCCTCAGCAACGACTACCAGCGGGCCCGAGTCACTTCGTTTCTCAACCCCTGGGTCGATGCACAGGGAGACGGCTACCAACTGGTGCAGAGCCTGATGGCGATCGGCTCCGGTGGAGTACTGGGGGAAGGATTCGGTCTGTCGACCCAGAAGCTGCAGTACCTGCCGATCCAATCCACCGATTTCATCTTTGCCGTCTTTGCCGAGGAATTCGGTTATGTCGGATCGGTGGTTCTGCTGCTGTTTCTGCTGCTATTCGGCTTTGTCGGCCTGCGTGTTGCCATCGCCTGCCGCAGCAACCAGCAACGGTTGGTGGCGATCGGCTGCACGGCCCTGCTGGTTGGCCAGGCGATTCTGAACATCGCCGTGGCCAGTGGTGCCATGCCGACGACAGGCCTGCCCCTGCCCCTGATCAGCTACGGCGGCAACTCCTTGATGGCCAGCCTGCTGATCGCCGGCCTGCTGATCCGCTGCAGCCTCGAGTCGAGCGGTCTGACCGGCGGACGGCGCCGATCCCCCAGACCCGCGCGCTGAAGCGATAGGCTTCCGGCGATGGCAAGCATCGCGCCTGTTCTGGCTGACTGGGCCCGACACGCAGACACATTGCTGCAGAGCTCACTGGGCTCCCCTGGCCCGCTGACCCTGGCCGTGGTTTTTGCCGCTGGCCTGCTGACGAGCCTCGGGCCCTGTTCGTTGTCGCTGCTGCCCGTGACGCTCGCCTATCTGGCCGGCTTCAGCGATGGGCAGCCAGCCTGGCAACGCAGTCTCAGCTTCGTTCTGGGCATCGTGCTGGCCCTGATGGGGTTGGGCCTCAGCAGTGCCCTGCTGGGCCGGATCTACGGCCAGGTCCCGGGGCTGGTGCCTGTGCTCGTGGCGTTGTTGGCCGTGATCATGGGCCTGCAGCTTCTGGGTGTGATTCAGCTGCGCCTGCCGGCAGGTCCGGATCCGGAACGCTGGCGGCGCTCGGTGCCGGCCCCCCTGGCGCCGATTGCCGCCGGCCTGGCCTTCGGCCTGGCAGCCACCCCCTGCACCACGCCGGTGCTGGCCGTCCTGCTCGGCTGGATGGCCCAGGCCGGTCGACCACTGCTGGGTGCCGCCTTGCTGGCGAGTTTCGGAGCTGGACAGGTGTTGCCGCTGCTGCTGGCCGGAACCGCTGCAGCCAGCCTGCCCCGTTTGCTCGACCTGCGCGCCGCGGGCCGCTGGGTGCCACCGATCAGTGGCGTCCTGCTCCTGCTGAGCGGGGGCCTGACCCTTGCTGCCTATTGGCCATGAGAGCCCTGCAACGGCTGCTGGCATTGATCTCTGACCTGCGGCTGGCGATTGGCCTGCTGCTGCTGATCGCCATTGCCAGTGGCGTCGGAACGGTGATTCCGCAACAGGAACCAGAAGACTTCTACCACCGCTTGTATGACGCGCAACCCTGGCTGGGACTCGCCAACGGCAACTGGGTGCTGCGTCTGCAGCTGGATCACATCTACAGCAGTGGCTGGTTTCTGGCCCTGCTGGCAGCGCTTGGCCTGGCCCTGATGCTCTGCAGTTGGCGGCGCCAGTGGCCGGCACTGCAGGCGGCGCTCCGCTGGGTGGACTACAGCCAGCCCAGGCAACTCAGCAAGCTGAGCGTCGCCGAAACCTTGAGCTGCAGCGCCCCAGCAAACCAGCTCGATGCCCTCGAACAGCTGTTGCGTCGTCAGGGCTGGCAGCTGCAGCGTCAGCCGGATCGGCTGGCGGCGCGCCGTGGCATCGCTGGCCGCATCGGCCCGCTGTTGGTGCATGCCGGCTTGGTGCTGCTGCTGCTTGGAGCGGCCTGGGGCAGCCTGGCTGGTCAACGCAGCGAGCAGTTTCTGGCGCCGGGACGCAGCCTCGAGCTGCTCGATCGACGCGGCAACAGCCAACTGACCCTTGCCCTTGACAGTTTTGCCGTCCAGCGCGACCCCGCCGGCCGGCCCGAGCAGTTCAGCTCCCAGCTACGGCTGCTGCAGCCTGCCCAAGGTCAGGAACCTGGCGAGGGGAGCTTGCTCAGAACTGCCGCGATCAGCGTCAACCACCCGCTGCGCTTTCGCGGCATGACCCTCTACCAGGCCGATTGGGCACTGGCGGCGATCGGGGTTCAACTGGGGCGCAGTCCGGTGCTGGAACTGCCGCTGCAGAGTTTTCCCCAACTGGGTGAGCAGATCTGGGGGCTGGTGATGCCCACCCGACCCGACGGCAGCCAGCCAGTGCTGCTGCTGCTCAACAGCGAAACCGGTCCGGTCGATGTGTATGGCGCAGACGGCCAGTCCCTCGGACAGATCAGCCTCGGTGGCGCGGCCCTGGACGTGGACGGGCTGCCGATCCGCGTGGCCTCAGTGCTGCCGGCCAGCGGCATCCTGCTCAAGCGCGATCCTGGCGTGCCGCTTGTGTACGGCGGGTTTGGGCTGGCGCTGGCTGGGGGAGCCCTCAGCCTGATCGCGACCCGCCAGCTCTGGGCCATCACGGAAGGCAGCGGCAGCGATGGACGCCTGCATGTGGCGGGCCTGTGCAACCGCAACCTGACGGCCTTTGCAGGCGAGCTGCCTCAGCTGCTGCAACAGCTCTGAGGTGCGTCAGCAGGGCTGACGCGTGCCATGGCTGACCCTGACGACGGTGTGCACATTGCCACGGGGATGGAAGTCAGCTTCCAGCTGCATCCATTGCGGCTCACAGGCCGCCACCAGGTCATCGAGGATTCGGTTGGCCACTTCCTCGTGGGAGATGCTGCGATCGCGGTAGCTGTTGATGTAGAGCTTGATCGCCTTGAGTTCGAGCACCCGCGGGCCCGGCTGATAGAGCAGACGCATCACCGCGAAGTCGGGATAGCCCGAGAACGGACATTTGCAGGTGAATTCGGGCAGTTCGATCGCCACCTCATAGGGGCGCCCGGGCCGAGGGTTGTCAAAGCAGACCAGCTCGGCTTCGGCGATGGCACGCTCGCCGTACAGGGGCGTCCGGGTCTGGGCAACGGGAGCTTGGGTCACATCAGAACAAGTCCAGGCAAAACTCTAGGCAGCAGCCGCGAACCGGAGAGCTGCGCTTCTGCCCAAAAGCAGTAACAATGGCTACGGCTGCAGGAACCAGGCTCGGGTGAGATGGGCCCTGCCAGTCCAACCACTGCCTGCCCAGCTCCCATGAAAAAAGTCGAGGCCATCATCCGCCCCTTCAAGCTCGAAGACGTCAAGCTCTCCCTGGTCAACGCCGGCATCGTGGGCATGACCGTGAGCGAGGTTCGCGGCTTTGGACGCCAGAAGGGCCAGGTCGAACGCTATCGGGGGTCGGAGTTCACGGTCGAGTTTTTGCAGAAGCTCAAGCTCGAGATCGTGGTCGATGACGACAAGGTCGACACCGTAGTCGGAGCAATTCAGGATGCCGCACGCACCGGTGAAATCGGTGACGGCAAGATTTTTGTCAGCAGCATTGACGCCGTGATCCGCATCCGTACCGGCGAAGCGGGCAGCGCCGCCATCTGAGCTGGCTCAGGTGCGGGGAGACAGGGTCTGATCCACCAGATCGGCGATGGCCTCGGTTGTCACCAGCTGATCTGGATTCAGCGCTTGCTGGGGCTGCAACCAGAGCAGATATTCGTGATTGCCCGCCGGTCCGGTGATCGGCGAGGCCATCAGTCCGCCTGCTGCCAACCCCAGCACCTGGGCTGCAGTGATCACCCCTTCAATCGCCTGCCGGTGCGCGATGGGGTCGCGCACCACCCCACCCTTGCCGACGCGCTCGCGCCCTACCTCGAACTGGGGTTTGACCAGCAGAACCAGATCCCTGCGGCCAGCCTCAGCCAGGGGTCGCATCAACCCCAGCAATGCCGGCAGCACCAGAGCCAGGCCGATGAACGACACGTCGGCAACGGCCAGATCAGGGCGTGGAGCACCGGGACTGAACAGCCCTTCTGCGGTCAGGTGGCGCAGATTGGTGCGCTCCTTGAGCACCACTCTGGGGTCGTTGCGCAAGGTCCAGGCCGTCTGCCCATAGCCAACATCAATCCCATAGATGAGGCTGGCGCCGGCCTGCAGCAGGCAATCGCTGAATCCACCCGTCGAAATGCCGCCATCCAGGCAGATCCGTCCGAGCACCGGCAGAGCAAAGCCCTCGAGCGCAGCTGCCAGCTTGTCGCCGCCGCGGGACACGAAGCGAGGCTGCTCCTGCACCTGCAAAGGGGTGTGGGGGCGCACCTCGGTGCCAGGTTTGTCGAGCACCTGATCACCACTGCGAACCAGACCCGCCCGGATCAGCTGCTGGGCCTGCTGACGACTCGCCACCAGACCACGGGCCACGAGCTCCAGATCGAGTCGTTGTTTGCTTGTCATGACCGAGAGGCAACAGAGCTTTGCCTTCTGTCATCGAACCACACAGCAAACGGAACAGATTCGGTGAAAGTTCAGGTGGGCACAGAAAGGACCGGAGGATGGGCGCCAACAGGGCTCCATCGCCATCGTTCATGGTCAGCATCCACGCCAATGCCAGCTCCCACAGCAATGTGGTCGAACTGCTGCCCCCGGGCAGCTTTGTGCGACTGGTCAACCAACCCGATGATCTGCCCCCGTTCCAGCTGATCCACTGCAAAGGTGGGCGCTGCTGGGTGCGCCAGCAGGCCTGGGGCCAGCTGGTCCAGTGGGAGGTCCCCCACCGCCGGCTCACCATCGCCAGCTGAAGCCACCCTGATCAGCGTTCGGCAAGGGGCATGGGGGTGACGCCCCGGCCTCAGGCAAAGTGGTGCTGACTGTGAGCCCGCGGCGGCCTTGATCGAGCGTTACACCCTGCCCGAGATGGGCAACCTCTGGAGCGAAGAGGCCAAATTTCAGAGTTGGCTCGACGTGGAGATCGCAGCCACCGAGGCCAACTGCGAGCTGGGCAACGTGCCGGCCGACGCGGTCGCCACGATCAAAGCCAAGGCCACCTTCAGTGTCGCCCGCATCCTTGAGATCGAAGCGGAGGTGCGCCACGACGTGATCGCCTTCCTCACCAACGTCAACGAACACGTTGGGGACGCCGGGCGCTACATCCATGTGGGCATGACCAGTTCGGATGTGCTCGACACTGGTCTGGCCCTACAGCTCAAGGCTTCTGTTCAGGTACTGCGTGCCGAGCTCGACAAGCTGGCCGACGCCATTCGCACCCTGGCCCGCGAGCACAAGGCCACGGTGATGATCGGCCGCAGCCATGCCATCCACGGCGAACCGATCACCTTCGGCTTCAAGCTGGCCGGCTGGCTGGCCGAAGTCGAGCGCAACCGCGAACGGCTCAAGCGGCTGGAAAGCGCGGTCAGCGTTGGCCAGATCTCAGGTGCCATGGGCACCTACGCCAACACCGACCCCCGGGTCGAAGCGATCGCCTGCGCCAAGCTTGGTCTGGTGCCTGACACGGCCAGTACCCAGGTCATCGGCCGTGATCGCCACGCCGACTACGTGCAGACCCTGGCGCTGGTGGGCGCGGCCCTCGAACGGTTCTCGACCGAGATCCGCAACATGCAACGCACCGACGTGCTCGAGGTCGAAGAAAACTTCGCCAAGGGCCAGAAGGGCAGCTCGGCCATGCCCCACAAGCGCAATCCGATCCGCAGCGAGCGCATCAGTGGTCTGGCCCGGGTCTTGCGCAGCTACGTGGTCGCCGCGCTCGAGAACTGCGCCCTGTGGCATGAGCGCGACATCAGCCACAGCTC
>CAZJIF010000088.1:0-6038 GCA_964546045.1 uncultured Klebsiella sp.
GGGCAAGGCCACCGACCAGCCACGGGCAACACAGCTGCCGGCGACGGGTCATGGTCGCGAGGTCGAATCGTCGTTGGCGGCTGGATCCAGCTGCCAGATGCGCTCCAGGGTCCGCCTGAAGGCGGCCGTGCTGGGCCGCGGGCGCCGCAGCTGGTTGCGGATGCCGCGGTTCAGCTGCCAGAACTTGATGCCGGCAGCAACGGCGAACACACACCAGGGCACCAGCAGCCAAGTCTGCTCGGGCATCGCATGCGGTTCCCTTGAGGCATTGCATTCTGGCGCTCGTCACCGCGGACGGGTGCCCCCGCGCCCATGAAGAGTCCTGAAGTCACCTTGGCGGGCCAGGCCCGGTCCGTTCAAACTTGAAGAAATTCTGAAGAAGGAGGGTGGCTGGATGGGCGTCTGGAGCCAGAAGTGTGGCGACTGTGCCAACTATTCGGGAACCCTGCAGGCTTCGGGGTTCTGCCGTGTCTGGGGGGCAGTGGTCGTGCAGCAGGCGCCGCTGCTGCGTCAGTGCCCGCACTGGACCAGCCGCGAGGCGCTCAAGGGCGGCCTGCAATGCGTGCTGCGACCCGAAGTGGTCTGAACGCCTGCGGGCCTGCTTAGCTGTGACCTGCTCCCCCTGCCCGCCATGCAGCCTGAGAAACCCCAGCGTCCGGCCTGGATGAACTGGCTGTTTCTCGGCATGTTCCTGTGGAGCAGCTGGCAGTTGGCCGGCTATTGGCTGGCACGGCTGCACGGTTGACGCGTCGTTGCAGCGTCACCCCCGTCAGGGGTACAGGTTGGGCACGAAGAACTGCTCCCCCAGGGGGGGGCGATCGATCGGCTTGGGCTTCTTGCGAGGGGGCAGCTTGATTGCCGGCGGGGTCATGTCGTGGTACGGCACCTTGCTCAGCAGGTGGTGAATGCAGTTCAGGCGCGCACGCCGCTTGTCGTCGGCCTCGACCGTGAACCAGGGCGCTTCGGGGATGTTGGTGTGGGCCAGCATCGCGTCCTTGGCCTGAGAGAAGTCCTGCCAGCGTTCGCGAGCCTCGAGGTCCATCGGGCTCAGCTTCCAGCGCCGCGTGGGGTCGTCGATGCGGGCCCTGAAGCGCGCTTCCTGCTCGTCGTCGCTGACCGAGAACCAGTACTTGAGCAGAACGATGCCCGAGCGCACCAACATGCGCTCGAATTCGGGGCAGGACTGCATGAATTCCTCGACCTGTGCCGGCGTGCAGAAGCCCATGACCCGCTCGACCCCGGCGCGGTTGTACCAGCTGCGATCAAAGATCACGATCTCGCCAGCCGCCGGGAAGTGTTCGACGTAGCGCTGGAAGTACCACTGGCTCTTCTGTTGGTCCGATGGGGTCCCCAGGGCCACCACCCGGCAGCCGCGCGGGTTGAGGGGCTCGGTGATCCGTTTGATCGTGCCGCCCTTGCCCGCCGCATCGCGGCCCTCGAACAGCACGATCAGGCGAAAGCCGGTGGCCTTGACCCAGTACTGCATCTTGACCAGCTCGACCTGCAGGCGGGCCAGCTCCTTTTCGTAGAGCTTGCGATCCAGCTTGCCGTTGCCGGTCGGTTCGGCCCCCAGGTCTTCCATCAGCGACGAGGGCTGGTAGCGGTCGCTGTCGTTGCCGGCTGCTTTGGTCTTGCTGTGCTTGCCCATGGGGTGTGGTTTCAGCGTCGCTGACGGGGGGATTGGGGGGTGCCGGCTGCCCCGGGAAGCACGCTGCGCAGCAGCCGCACCAGGCCGGCCACCAGCAGCAGCAGGGCGCCGATCGCCACCAGCACGAGCAGCAGCACGGCCAGCAGCTGCAGCAGCCCCTGCACAAACCGTCCGAGGCCACCGATCAGGTTGGCGATGGCCGTGCTGACCAGCAGCATCGTGTCGAGTCGTTCGGGCAGCTGCATCAGCGCCACCAGCAGGCCCGCCCCCAGGGCCAGCAGCAGCAGGCCGCTCAAGGCCTGGGTCCAGCGTCCAGGCCGGCGCCGCTGCTGAAACACCTTGCGCACCCTGTCCCTGGCCGGCTTGCTGCGGTTCATGGTTCCAGGCGATGGCCGGCGTGGCGCATCCAGCGTTCGAACTCGCTCAGCACCAGTTCGTTGGGGCAGTCGATCAGGTGCAGAGTGCCGACGTTGCAGTCCCCCTGCCCACCGTGATGCAGCGAGATGTGGAAGCCATCACCGCTCAGACCGCACACCTCGGGGTCGCTGCGCACCACCACATCGAGGATGGCGCCCAGGCGAACCACCCGACGTCGCAGCTCGGACCAGGTGAGCACCATGAACGATCCCCGGCACAGTTGTGTGTCCAGTGTGCAGAGGCCTGGGCCTGCGTCAACGGGGGGTGTTCAGCTTGCCAGGGTTGGACGGGCTGCCCTGGGGGGCGGTTTGCGGGTTAGGGGTCGGCCAGAGCAGCGCCGCCGTGCCGCTCACCGCCAGCGCCAGCACAGCGGCCGCCGGCGCCGCCAGCCGTTGACGCCTGGGAATGCGACCGCCCAGCTCACGGGAGCGCAGCGGTAGGGCGGCTGGCAGCTCCAGCGACAGCTGCAGCCGTGCATCGGTGCGCAGCTGATCGAGCACCCGCACCAGGTCGGCCAGTTCGGCGTCATCGAGCTGGACGTCGAGCGGTGGGGTGTCGGGCTGGCTGCTGCGTAGCAGCAGGCGGTGGCTGCCGGCGCCGGCGGGCCTGATCTCGACCGGATCGGAGCCACTGCCGATGGCTCCGGCTGCGTCACTGATCAAGCGCCGGGCATAGGGCAGCACCGTCTGGATCAGGGCCAGCAGGTGCTCCTTCTTGCCCTCCAGCTCGGGCCGGCCCGCCCATTGCAGGCTCCAGCCCGTGATGATGCCGATGGCGTTGCCACCCTGGCCCGTGGAGACGTCGGGCACGCCCTCGACCTGCAGGCGGCAGCTGATCTGGTCGAAGCGAAGGGTCTGTTTCATGCGGCGGCATCCATCAGGCTGGCTTTGAGCCTGTCAAAGCCGCCGCTGCCGGCCGCCAGTGCCATCGCCCGGATCAGTTGACGCCGTTGGGCAGCGCCGTCCTCGGCATCCAGCAGCCGTTGCACCGCAACCCGGCGCAGGTTCATGCGTTCGCGCATCAGCTCGCCCAGCCGTTCTTCGAACAGACCCCAGCGCTGCTGCGACATGGCTGCCGGTTCGGCGCTCGAGAGCAGGGCCCGCAACAGTGGGTACAGGCGGTCGGCCTGGCTGCACAGAATGCGGATCAGGGCGTCGGTGTCATCGACCCCCAGGCTGCCGCGGCGCACGTGGCGTCGCAGGGGGTTGTGGCAGCGGCGCTTCCACAGATCGACCCTGCTGCCAAGTCTGTCGCCCAGGCCCAGATCCTGGCAAAGCCAGAGCATGGCTTCAGCGCCATTGAGATCGAGGGCTTCGGCGCACAGCAGCATCAGGTCGAGCCGCTCAAGGCCACGACGGGGCAGGGGCGCAGCTGGGTCAGGTGCCATGGCTGCGATGATGCCATGGCTGCCTGGAGTGGGCGATGACCGCCGGCCTCGAT
Source organism: uncultured Klebsiella sp. (assembly GCA_964546045.1). Taxonomy (GTDB): domain Bacteria; phylum Cyanobacteriota; class Cyanobacteriia; order PCC-6307; family Cyanobiaceae; genus RGUW01. The sequence goes on from CAZJIF010000088.1 coordinate 3,506, forward strand.
CTGCGCGACCTGGTGCGCGACATTCCCGACTTTCCCAAGCCCGGGATCCTGTTTCGCGACCTGACGCCGCTGATGCGTGACCCCGCTGGCTGGCAGGAGGTGATTCGCCAGCTGTCTGCCCTTTGCGAACGCCTGCAGCCCGATTTGATTGTCGGTATTGAGTCCCGGGGCTTCATCGTTGGCACCGCTCTGGCCACGGCGGTACGCCTTGGGTTTGTGCCCGTGCGCAAACCCGGCAAACTGCCCGGTGCGGTGACCGGCGTCGACTACGCCCTTGAGTACGGCACCGATCGCCTCGAAATTCAGAGCGATGCCTTCGATGGCGGCGGGCGGGTCCTGGTGGTCGACGACCTGTTGGCCACCGGCGGCACCGCGGCCGCCTGCGCCCAGTTGGTCACTGCCGCAGGTGGCGAGCTGTGCGGTTTTGCCTTCGTGGCCGAGCTCGCAGCCCTCGGGGGCCGGGCTCGCCTGCCCGAGCCCCACCCGGTGGAATCGCTGATCGTCTACAGCTGAGCCATGGAGTTCAGCTGAGTTTGGGTGTTCAGGGTTGCTGGTCCTGCCAGCTGAGCACTCCATCCAGCTGCTCAAGGCTGATCAGCCCAAAGCGCCACAACACGATCGGCAGGGGGGCCTGCTCCTGTTCGGCCTGGCGGATCCCCAGGCCGAGGGCACTGTCGCTTAGCCCAAGGCGCAGCCGCAGGTGGCTTAGCAGGGCGGCGCTCGGTGGTGGTTGCGGGGTGGTGCTGATGACCATCCCGCCAGTGTGATCAGCGCCGCGGCAGCCGGCAAGGGCCATCGGTCATCACCCCCAGGCTCAGGCGCCGCAGCAGCGCCACCCGCCGCAGGCCCACCAGCGCCACCCGCCGCAGGGGCAGCAGCAGGGGCGAGCGGTTGGAAAACAGGCGCACCAGCAGGTCGGTGGAGGCCAGGGTCAGCAGCACATCAAGCCAGCGTCCACGGGCATAACGCCGCGGCAATGCAGCCGCCGCCAGACGCCCCTGGCTGACGCGCCGGGCGAGGGCGTGCAGCACGGCCACATCGCGCCAGCACAAATTGAGGCCCTGGCCTCCCACCGGGTGGCAGCGGTGCCCACTTTCTCCCACCAGCACCGCATTGCCGGCCTGCAGTCGCCGCGCCAGCGCCAGCCCCACCGCAAAGGTCTGGGGTGGCACGGCCAGCGCATCGGGTTGGAACCGGTCCGGCAGGGCGCCGGCCAGCCGATCCAGAAAGGCATCGCTGCCAATGCCCTCCAGCTGCCGGCACCGGTTGGCCCCTGCACTCCAGACGACCTGAACCTGCTCGCCGCCCAGGGGCAACAGGGCCATCGGGCCTTCGGGTCTGAACAACTCCCAGGCCTGCTGGGCGCCGACACCCCGCAGATGCACCTGGGCCGTCAGGCAGCGCTGCTGGTAGATCCATTGCCATTGCTGGATCCCCAGGGCCTGGCGACTGGGCGAGTCCGGTCCATCGGCGGCGACCACCAGCTCATAGCCAGACCCATCGAGGGGGCGGGGCGGCTGCCCCAGCTGCAACTGGATGGACGGTTGACGGTCGATCGCCGCCAACAGGACCGCCATCACGTCCTGATGCTGGGCAATCCAGCCCACGGCTGCCTCAGGCTCAGTCGCGGTGGTGCCGCTGGTGGACAGGCTTCCACGCTGGCGGCGGCGGCTCAGATCGGCCGTCGTGAATGGCACGGCTGCGGCTGTTGAGCCCGGATCGACGCCCAGATCGGCCAACTGCAGCTGGACAAAAGGCTCAAGGCGGGGGCTGAGCGCTTGCCACAGCTGCAGGTCCTGCAGCAGGCGCCGGCTCGAATGGGTGAAGGCATAGGCCCGCTGACGTCGCAGCAGTCCCTCACGTGGGCTGGGATCCACCAGGGTGATGTCGCTCCACCCCGCTTCGGCCAAGGCCAGCGCTGCCAACGCTCCCGTTGGCCCGCAGCCGCGGACAAGAGCAGTGAGTCCTGAATCGGAAGCGGAGATCACGGCAGCACGCTGGCATAAAAAAGCCGCAGCGGTGGTGCTGCGGCGTCTGGCTCAATTGGTTGAACAGATGGCCCCGCAGTAGGGACCTCAGCCGATGCCGAGCAGCCCGCGGGTGAAGGCCTCGCCGCCAAGGGCGAATTCGGTTGCCAGCAGGGCGATGAAGCCCAGCATGGCCATGCGGCCATTGAGCTTTTCGGCGCGCTCATGGAAGCCCCAACCGCTCTCGGCGCTGACAACCTCCATGCGGGGCTCGGTGGCGAAGGCATTGAGCCGTCCGCCGTCTTCGGTGGTCACAGTGGCACCGCGGATGGCGGCGGGGGCAGCAGGATTGGCCTGGGTCATGGCGGTCACCTTTAGAAGTGTTAACGACACTGTAACGCAATGTTGCGAAATGGGGGCAGTCGCTGCGACGGAGATGCCGCAGGTCTGAGTCCTTCGTCTTCCTGGTCTTGTCGGCTTTTGGCCAGGTCGTATCGGCTTTTGGGGTTGTCTGGGCTGTTCGTGCGCTGACAGCCCCTGGGCCGCAGTGGGCTTGGAAGCCGATC
>CAZJIF010000088.1:6138-7379 GCA_964546045.1 uncultured Klebsiella sp.
GAACCCTCACCCCGACCCCGCTTCCGAACTCGAACCCGACCCCCCACGCCGGGAGTGGGCCAGGTTTCAAGCTGCCTTGACGCTTCAGCGCAGGCGCCTGAGGCAGAGCTCCTCAAAGGCTGGACGCAACAGGTAGGGGTACTCGCCGGCCCAGAGTTTGATCTGGGGCAACCAGGCATCACTGATGGCGCCGATACGGGAAAAGTCCTTGCGCTCACTGAGCACCAGGACCCGAACCAGCATGCCGGCCCTGATCTGCTGGTGCTTTTTTTCCATGGGGAAGCGGATTTTTCCCAGGTACCCGTCCTCATCCTCGAGATCGAGGCTGAGCCAGGTGCGGGTGTTTTCGACCAGTTGCAGGCGTCCGCTGTTGTCAGCTTGTTCGCGACGGTTCTCGACCACCTCGCGCTGCTCGATGCCCGCCACGGTGCCCTCAAAGATGGCGGCTGCTGGGTAGCGCCGCAGGGTCGCATTGCGACGACCGGCCTCCAGGATCGGTCCCCACAGCACGTAGAGCAGAAAGACGAAGCCGACCACCAGCCACACCGGTCCCCAGCGGCTTGAAAACAGGCTCTGGCTCAGCAACAGCGAGATCACCCCTCCGATCACGGCAATCAGCACCCGCTGCAGCAGTTTGCGCGGGTTGCCGCTGCAGGCGTTGAACTGGGGGCCGGTGGCCACTGCCGGGATCAGGCGCGGCAGTTCACCGGGTCTCAGCGGAATCAGCATCGCGGCTTGCTCAGCATCGAGAACAGGAGCAGGATCAGGCCTGGATCGGCGGCGGCGGGGGTCGGCCGAGACAGGCCATTCTGGGTGGCCCGTCCTACGACAGCTGCTGCACCGCGGCAGAGGGCTGCCGGGAGCGTCCTGAACCTCGCAGGGCTCAGAGCAGCCGTTCCAGGCCGTAGGCCAGGCCTGCCAGCTGGCGCACTTTGCGAATGCACAGCAGCACCCCGGGCATGTAGGCGCTGCGATCAATGGTGTCGTGGCGCAGGGTGTAGGTCTCGCCAGGCGCACCGAACATCACTTCCTGGTGGGCCACCAGCCCCGGCAGCCGCACCGAATGGACGCGCAGACCGCTGTCTCGCACGCCGCCGCGGCAGCCGGGAAGGCTTTCGTGCTCGTCGACCTGTTGGGGATTGAAGGGCTTGCCCAGCTCCTCCATCAGCTCCGCCGTCTTGATGCAGGTGCCGCTGGGGGCATCGGCCTTGCGGTTGTGGTGCAGCTCGGTGAGCTCGGCG
>CAZJIF010000089.1:0-4772 GCA_964546045.1 uncultured Klebsiella sp.
TCACCGAGCGCACATCGGCGAAGTCGACGTTCACCAGGCCCGGCTTGGTGATGATGTCACTGATGCCCTTGACGCCCATGCGCAGCACGTCATCGGCAGCCCGGAAGGCCTCGTTCAGGGGCGCCCCGGCAATGGCATCGCGCAGCCGGTCGTTGGGGATCACGATCAGGGTGTCGACGTGCTCGGCCAGACGGGCGATGCCCTCCTCGGCCTGTCGCATGCGTTTGCGACCCTCGAACCCGAAGGGCTTGGTGACGATGCCCACGGTCAGGGCTCCGACCTCCTTGGCCACCTCGGCCAGGATCGGCGCCGCGCCGGTGCCGGTCCCGCCACCCATGCCCGCGGCGATGAACACCAGGTCAGCACCCTGGAGCGACTGCTGCAGCTCGGCCCGCGATTCTTCGGCGGCCTTCTGGCCGATCACTGGGTTGCCGCCGGCACCCAGACCGCGGGTCAGCTTCTGACCGAGCTGCATGCGCTGCTGGGCCGCCGACTGCAGCAGCGCCTGGGCGTCGGTGTTCAGCACCCGATAGCCCAACCCCTGCAGATCCGAGGTGATCATGCGGTTAACGGCATTGCTGCCGCCGCCGCCGACGCCGATCACCTCAATCCGGGCGGTTTGGCTGGGCACGATTCCCGGATTGCTGGAGGCGGCTTGGGTCATCGGGGCCTCAAGGCCGTTGCGTTGCGGCTGCATTATGTCGTTCAAGGGCCTCGGTGACATTGAGCAATGACACACCTTTGCGCGTTTGCCCCGCCGATGCAACGGATGGTGTTCAGGGCCTGGCCTGCTGGGGCTTGAGCGGCTTGAGCGGACCGGGCAGGGCCAGCTCGGGCTGATCCGGGTCGCTCAGGTCAATCGCCTGCAGGCGTCGGCCCTGCAGGCGAGAGGGCAGCTCCTTGAGCAGGTGCTCCAGCACTTCAATGCGCTGGGGCAGGCGCTGATCAAGGGGGCCAAAGCGAACCGCCCCCAGACTGGTGGTGTCGAGCCACAGGCTGCCCCCGGGTTCAAAGCGGATGGTCAGCAGGGCACTGCCCAGCTGCTGCCGGCGGCTGAGCAGCACCGCCAGTGCCTCGCGGTAGCGAGGTTGCCAGCCCTTGATCAGCAGGGTCAACCGTCCCTGGGAGGGATCGAGCCCGACACCCGTCTGCTGACGCATGGTCATCCAGTTGCCCAGCTGATCGACAAAACCCAGCTCGAGCCCCCGGGGACCGCGCCGCTCGGCCCGGGCCACGGCCCGACGGTCCACCAGCTGCACGCGCAGCCGCGGCGGGGCCATGAGGCGCTGCACCTGCACCTGGTCGACGGGCAGGGCCACCGACAGCTCGCGGGCCAGACGGGTCGGTTGCAGGCTGAGCAGGGTCAAGGGGAAGCGCAGCCCCGCAGCCTGAATCACCTGGTCGCGCTGCACCTGACGGCTGCCGCTGACCTCGACCTGATCAGGCCCCTGCAGCACCCAGCCGTAGCGCAGCAGGGCGTAGCCCAGGCCCAGAGCCACCCCGGTGAACACCACAAACCGCCACACCTGGCGCAAGCGCTCCTGGCGCCGTTGCTGGCGCAGCTGGCGACGCCGATCAGCCTGGGTCACAGCTCACAGCGGGAGCGCGACATCAGCTCCTCGATCCAGCGGCGGGCCCGCTCGGCATCGGCGAACGGCAGATCCTTCTGCAGGCCGCCACCCACGAGTCGCAGGCGACAGGCGCCCTGGCTTTCTTCGGTGAGGGGGGCTTCACCCGAACGCAACGACAGCAACTCGACCAGCTCGAGTTGTTTGATCACAAACGAATCCACAGGTTTGAGCTGCCCGGCCTCAAAGGTGCTCCAGCTCAAGACGCCGTCTACCAAGCGGGCGGCCCCCATGCCGTCCAGCTTGGCCAGTTCGGCCCCTTCGGCCCAGTCGCCGAACAGGCGCTGGCGTCGACGCTCCAACCAGCCCAGGGCGGTGAGCAGGACGAACACCACCAGCAGGGGCAGCCAGAGCAAACCGTGTGACATGGCTGGTCGTGCAGATCAGGCCGCGGCCCTTAGCTGGCTCCATTCTTGTGCCCCCTGGACCAATTCGTGCAGGAGCGTTTCAAGATCGACGCCAGAAGCGGCCCAAAGCATGGGGTACATGCTCAGGCTGGTGAAACCGGGCAGGGTGTTGATCTCGTTGAGCCAGAGCTCACCACTGGCCTCGCTATAGAAAAAATCCACCCGGGCCAGGCCCTGGGCAGCCACCGCCTGCACAGCCGCCAGGGCCATCGCCCGGGCCCGCTCGGCGATCGCGGCGGGCACCTGGGCCGGGATCACGGTGTGGCTGCGGCCGTCGCTGTATTTCGTTTCGTAGTCATACCAATCGGCGTCAAAGCAGATCTCGCCCAGCACCGAAGCCTCGAGCGCTCTGGCGCCTCCACCCCGCACCGCGCACTCAAGCTCGCGCGCCACCACGCCCTGCTCGACCACGATGCGCGGGTCGAGCCCCGCCGCCAACTGCAGACCGCTGCGCAGTTCGGCAGCCTGGGTGGCCTTGCTGATGCCGACCGACGAGCCCAGGTTGGCGGGCTTGATGAAGCAGGGGTAGCCCAGCTGGGCCTCGAGCCGCTGGACCAGGGCCTCAAGCGAGGCTCCACCGCTGAGCACCGCTGCCGCATCGACCGCCGCGTAGGGCACCTGGGGCAACCCCGCCGCGGCGAACGCGGCCTTCATCGCCAGCTTGTCCATGCCCACCGCCGAACCCAGCACGCCAGAGCCGACAAAGGGGCGTTGCATCAGGGTGAACAGACCCTGAACGGTGCCGTCCTCTCCGTTGGGACCATGCAAAACGGGGAACCACAGCCCGACCGTCAGCGCTGCTGCCGGCAGCCCGGCAAAGCCCCCCTGGCCCCAACGCTCGGGCGGAATTCCGGCAGTGGCAAGGGCCTGGTGAAGTTGGTCGTCGCTGGCGGGGGTGCCCTGGTGCAACACCGCATCAGCCAGCTCGGGCCCCCACCAACGGCCAAGCCGATCGATATAGAAGCAGTGCAGGTCGTAACGCCCGGCATTGGCGCCACTGCGCAATCCCGCGGCCACCGTTGCCGCCGAGCGAATCGAAACGGCATGTTCGCCCGAATCGCCCCCGAAGATCAGACCGACAGACAGCGGGGCAGCGGGGTCAGGCGAGCGCATCGTGGGGGCCAAGCGGTCTGCGCAGCAGCACCGCATCAACGGGTCAGGCCAGTGTGCCGCTCAATGAGAAAGCGCGCACCTGGGTGATGCGCACATCGACCAGATCACCGGGCTGCCAGATGGTGCTGTCGGGTTTCGTGGCCGGAAAGAACGTGAGCCGGTTGGTGCGGGTGCGGCCCATGACCTGCTCGGGATCCTTCGGGTTGATGCCCTCCACCAGGATCTGTTCGATCCGGTCCTGGTAGCGGGCGCTGCGTTCCCTGGCCTTGCGCTCCACCAGAGCATTGAGCTCCTGCAGCCGTTCGACCTTGACGGTTTCACTCAGCTGGTTGGGCCAGTCGGCAGCGGGGGTGCCGGGGCGAGGCGAGTAGGCAGCGGTGTTGACCTGATCAAAACCGAGTTCCTCGATCAGATCCAGGGTGCGGCGGTACTGGGCATCGCTCTCGCCGGGAAAGCCGACGATCACGTCGGCGCTGACCGCCGCATCCGGCATGCGATGGCGGATGCGCTCGATGATGCGGCGGTAGCGATCAACCGTGTAGCCGCGGGCCATCGCCTTGAGCACGTCGTCATCACCGCTCTGGAAGGGGATGTGGAAGTGCTCGCAGACCTTGTCGAGGTCTGCGCAGGCATCGATCAGGCGCTCGGTGAAGTAGCGCGGATGGCTGGTGGCAAAGCGGATGCGCGCGATGCCTTTGACGCCGTGCACATGGTGCAGCAGATCGGTCAGGGTGTGTTCACGGCGGCCCTCTGGGGTGATGCCCGGCAGATCGCGGCCATAGGCATCGATGTTCTGGCCCAGCAGGGTGATCTCCTTGAACCCCTGGGCCGCGAGCCCCTCGATCTCGAGCCTGATCGCCTCAGGCAGGCGCGACTGCTCGCGGCCCCGCACCGACGGAACCACGCAGTAGGTGCAACGTTCGTTGCAGCCGTAGATCACATTGACCCAGGCGCACACAGCACTGTCGCGGCGGGCGGTGGTGATGTCCTCAAGAATGTGATGCTCATCGGTGGCCACCACTTGCTGGCCCTGCTCCACCTGAGCGAGCAACGTGTCGAGGCGGTTGGCATGCTGGGGGCCCATCACCAGGTCGAGCTCGGGCACGCGGCGCAGCAGGGATTCCCCCTCCTGCTGGGCAACACAGCCGGCCACCACCAGCGTGAGACTGGGATTGGTCCGTTTGCGCTGGGCCTGGCGGCCCAGATAGCTGTACACCTTCTGTTCAGCGTTGTCGCGGATCGTGCAGGTGTTGTAGAGCACCAGGTCGGCCTCCAGCTCGGCCTGGGCCTCGCGGTAGCCCATCGCCTCAAGGATCCCGGCCATGCGCTCGGAATCAGCCTTGTTCATCTGGCAGCCGAACGTGGTGATCCAGTAGCTGCCGCGCTCCGGAGTCACCTGCTGGATACCGCTGGTGCTCGTACTGGTGCTGTTGTTGGTCGTGGTCGCCGTCATCGATCCAGTTTCCCGCATGGAGGCGATCCCCTGGCCCAACCCCGTAGCCGTGGCCGTGGCCCATGCCCGTGGCCTCAGCGCGCTTGATCCGCGCGGCGGGGGAGCAAACCCTTTGTCCACGGCCCTGCGATCTCGGCACATTGATGCAACCGTGCCGTGATGCAAGCGTGC
>CAZJIF010000089.1:4872-7278 GCA_964546045.1 uncultured Klebsiella sp.
TGAAGCCCACGCGGCCATGCCATGCGTCTAAGCCTGCGCCGTTTTGAGCTGACCAAAGCAGTGCCTCTGGCGATCAGTCGTGGCAGCAGCAGTGGCACCACCCATCTGCTGGTGACCCTCGAGCATGGCGGCATCACCGGGTTGGGTGAAACGGGCCCCTTTGACACTGGACACCGTCACTTCAACGCCGACGCCATCGCAGCCGAGCTGCAGGCGATGGCACCGCCCATGGCAGAGCTGGGCATCGAGGCCGAGCTGGCGAGCGCAACGATTGAGCCTCTCCTGAGCGCGGTTGCACCCCTACTGGACGGGGTCTCGCCGCCGGCCCGCTGCGGCCTGGATCTGGCCCTGCATGACTGGTGGGGTCAGCGGCAGGGGTTGCCGCTGCACCGGCTCTGGGGGCTGGATCCAACAGCCTGCGTGGCCACCAGCGTCACCCTGGGGCTCGGAACGACCGAGGCGGTTCTGGCGCGGCTCGAGCGCTGGTGGCTGCAGCTGCCCGCCACCCGCGTCAAGCTCAAGTTGGGCAGTCCTGATGGGCAGGCCCACGACAGGGAGCTGGTGCTGGCTGTGGCCGAGCGCCTGCGGCAACGGCAACAGCAATGCGGGCAGACCTGTGAGCTTCAGGTCGATGCCAACGGCGGCTGGGACCTGGACGCGGCGCGCGCCATGGCGCCCTGGTTGGCCAGCCAGGGGGTGGTGCTGCTGGAGCAGCCCCTGGCTCCGCTGGGCGACGCCAATGCCGATACGGCGGGTTTTGCGGCACTCAAGCCCCATTGCCCCCTGCCGCTGGTGGCCGATGAAAGCTGCTGGAACCGCCACGACGTGGTTCGGCTGGCACCCCACGTCGACGGCATCAACATCAAATTGCTCAAATGCGGCGGCCTGGGCGAGGCCCTGGCGATGGCCCGGGAGGCCCGATCGCGGGGTCTGCGGGTGATGCTGGGCTGCTACGGCGATGGCAGCCTGCTCAATGGTGCAGCCGCCCAGCTGCTGCCACTGGTTGACTGGCCTGACCTGGACAGCCATCTCAATTTGATCGACGATCCGTTCACGGGGCTCGAGATCCGCCAGGACGTGCTGCAACCTCCCAGCGGACCAGGCCTGGGCATCCGTTGGCGCGGAACGTTGCCAGGCTGAAGCCATGCCGATCGCCGCACCGCTGCAACCCGACCAGCCCCTGGTGCTGCTGCTGCACGGCGGCACGGACAACCTGAGCGGCAAAACCGGCCTGGCGATGCTCCGCTATAGCCGTCATCCGATTGTGGCGGTCGTCGATCCCCACCAGGCGGGCCGAACCCTGCAGCAGGTCTGCGGGATCGCCCATCCGGCGCCGCTGGTGGCCAACCTGGCCGAGGCCCTGGCCCTGGGCGGCCAGAGCCTCGGCCAGGCACCGCAGGTCGCGGTGATCGGCCTGGCGCCATCGGGCGGGGTGTTGCCGGCGGCAGTGCGGCGCGATGTGGCGGCCGCCCTGGCCGCGGGGCTCAGCGTCGCCAACGGCCTGCACACCCGCCTGGGCGCCGACCCCGAACTGGCAGCGCTGGTGCAGCCAGGCCGCTGGATCTGGGATCTGCGCCATGAGCCTGCAGGCCTGCAGGTGGCGGCAGCCCGGGCGGCGGCGCTGCCCTGCCGGCGGCTGCTGGCGGTGGGCAGCGACATGGCCGTCGGCAAGATGAGCGCCTGCCTCGAACTTCAGGCCGCAGCCCTGGCCCGGGGCATCGATGCCCGCTTTGTCGGCACCGGTCAGGCGGGCATCCTGATCAGTGGCGGCGGCGTGGCCTTGGATGCTGTGCGTGTCGACTACGCCGCAGGTGCGGTCGAAGCAGCTGTGCTGGAGGCCGCCGCCGGCGAGCACGCGGGGCTGGGACCGGTGAGCGCAGCGAGCTGGATGCTGGTGGAGGGCCAGGGCTCCCTGGCCCATCCGGGCTCGACTGCCACCCTGCCGCTGCTGCGCGGCAGCCAACCCACAGACCTGCTGCTGGTGCACCGGGCCGGCCAGCACCACATCAAGGGGCTGCCTGCACTGCCGATCCCGCCGTTGCCGCAACTGATTGCGGCGGTGGAGGCCCTGGCTGCCCTGGGCCGCCCCGACGGGCACAGTCCCCGGGTGCGGGCCATTGCCCTGAACACCGCCCTGCTCGATGCAACGCAGGCGGCGGCAGCCCTGGCTGAGGTGCAGGCCATGACGGGACTCGTTTGCCAGGACCCCGTACGCCACGGCCCCGGGCCGCTGCTCGATGCCTTATTGCAGCTGCCCGGGGAATAAAAACAGCTCCCCGAACAAGAAAAAGGTCGCAGACCAAATGGCTGCGACCCCGATGAAAAAGGGCGAGCGAGGGGATTCGAACCCCCGAGTGGCGGCGCCACAAGCCGCTGCCTTAACCGCTTGGCTACGCCCGCCGCGGC
>CAZJIF010000090.1:0-7179 GCA_964546045.1 uncultured Klebsiella sp.
GATCGGCACATCCGATTCCTTGCGCAGCTCCTGGCAGACGCCGTAGCCATCGAGCCGGGGCATCATCACGTCGAGCACCACCAGGTCGGGGTTGCACTGGTGAAAGGCCTCGAGCGCCTCCTCGCCGTCGCTGGCGGTCACCACCCGATAGCCGATCATCGACAGGCGGGTGTCCAGGATCCGGCGAATGCTCGCCTCGTCATCGACGACAAGGATCGTTTCTTTGGGGGTGGCAGAAGCCGTCATCCTGGCGACGCTTCGATACAACGGATTGGTTCTACTGAAAAGGCCAGGGGCGGCATTCGTTACCTGAACGACGCCTTTCTTCATAACTCTCTGCGACCAGTCGCCTGTGGCCAAGCCCGTTTCCCTGTTTGTCTGCACCGAATGCGGCGCCCAGACGCGTCAGTTCTTCGGCCGCTGCAGCAGCTGCGGCAGTTGGAACACCCTGATCGAGCAGGCTGCCGCACCCCCTGCCGATCAACGCCGGCGCCGGCCGGTGGCGGCACCGGATGCACCGGCGGCCCCAGCCCAGCCCCGGCGTTCTGAACCGATCGCTGCGGTCGGCGAGCGGCCGCTGCAGCGCCTTGGCAGCGGCTATGGCGAGCTCGATCGGGTGCTGGGGGGCGGCCTGGTGCCGGGCTCGCTGGTGCTGCTGGGGGGCGATCCGGGCATTGGCAAGAGCACGCTGCTGCTGCAGAGCGCGCAATCCATGGCCGCCCGCACGTCGGTGCTCTACGTGAGTGCCGAGGAGTCGGCCCAGCAGGTCAAGCTGCGCTGGCGCCGTCTGGCCGAGGCCGATCCGGCTGGACCTGCCGCCGTGGCTGATGCCGATCTGCAGCTGCTGTCGGAAACCGATCTGGAGCTGGTGCTGCAGGAGCTCGAGAGCCTGCGGCCGGCGGTGGCGATCATCGACAGCATCCAGGCCCTGCATGACGCCGAGCTCAGCAGCGCCCCGGGCTCGGTGGCCCAGGTGCGCGAATGCGCCGCCGCCCTGGCCCGCATCGCCAAACGTCAGCACACGGCCCTGCTGCTGGTGGGCCATGTCACCAAGGAGGGTGCGCTGGCCGGGCCCAAGGTGCTTGAGCACCTGGTCGACGCGGTGCTGACCTTTGAAGGGGATCGCTTCGCCAGCCACCGCTTGCTGCGGGCGGTCAAGAACCGCTTCGGGGCCACCCACGAGCTGGGGGTGTTCGAAATGCGGGATCGCGGCCTGGCCGAGGTCACCAACCCCAGCGAGCTGTTTCTGGGGGGCGGGGAGCCCAGCAGTGGCACCGCCACGATCGTCGCCTGCGAGGGCACCAGGCCGCTGGTGGTCGAGCTGCAGGCCCTGGTCAGCACCACCAGTTACGCCAGCCCGCGCCGCAGTGCCACCGGCATCGCGGTCAACCGTTTGCACCAGATCCTGGCGGTGCTCGAAAAGCACATGGGCCTGCCCCTGTCCCGTTTTGACTGCTATCTGGCGGTGGCCGGCGGCCTCGAGGTTGAAGAGCCCGCCGCCGACCTGGGGGTGGCCGCTGCGGTGGTGGCCAGCTACCGCGACCTGACCCTGCCGCCGGGCACGGTGCTGATCGGCGAGCTGGGGCTTGGGGGGCAACTGCGGCCGGTCAGCCAGCTCGAGCTGCGCCTTGGCGAGGCGGCCCGGCTGGGCTTCACCCGCGCGGTGGTGCCCCGCGGCAGCGGCCTGGGGCCGGTGGCCGCCGGTCTGGGCCTGCAGCTGCTTGAAGCCGCCACCATCGCCCAGGCCCTGGTGGCGGCATTGGGTGTGAATCCCGCCGACGACCAGCCCTGATCTTCAGATCAGGAAGCTTGCGGAGATAAGGAGGCTTCCGGAGATAAGGAAGCTTCCGGTTGATGCATTGGCAGTGATGACATGTCATCACTGCCAATGTCCCCGGGCGTGGTCCAGCCCAGCCTCATCAGCGACGCCCAGGACGTCACCACCTTCGAGCCATCGAGGCCTGATTCGGTTCTCGACGGTCCGCTTCTGTCATTCGCACTGCCAGCTCTGGCGCACTGTCAGCTCTGGCACACTGCCGGCTCTGGCAGCTTCAGAAATAGACGTCGACGCTGCCGCGGCCGCTGGTTTTGAGCCAGTTCTGGGCCTCGATGTAATTGTTGGGCGCCAGGCGGATCGCCTTGCCCCAGAACTCGGCGGCCTGGTCGTACTCGCGGTCGGCTTCGTCGGCATCGCCACGCTCTTCGGCCAGTGAGCCCAGGTGGTGATGAATCACCGCCATGTTGTTGAGGGCCTGCGGCATCTTGGCGTTCAGGTCCAGGGCCTGGCCGTAGAAGTCGAGAGCTTTGCCGTGCTCACCATTGGAGGCGAACACCAGCGCCATGTTGTAGAGGATGAAGGCTTTGTCGTTGGGGTCGTCCTCGAGCTTCAGCGCTTCTTGGTAGTTCTCGAGTGCTTCGGCGTACTCGCCGTCGGCCTGGGCGCTCATGCCATCGCGGTAGTAGGCGAAGGCCTCCTTGGCCCGCTGGTTGGTGGGCAGCACCTTGAGGATCAGGTCGGCCATCACCGTGAAGCTCTTGTCGATGAAGTTGTCGTTGCGCTGGGAGCGGGGCACGGGTGATGGCGCGGTGGTCGCGCGGTTCTGACGTTGGCCCATCTTGCCCCCTGCACGATGGCTTCGGTTCGCCAACCGGCCGGCTGTGTCATGGGTTGACGCCCCTAGCCTGAGCCCAATGGCGATGGCCCATGTCGACGCTGCTGCTCGAGATCGAGGGCATGAAGTGTGGCGGTTGCGTACGCGCGGTCGAGCAGACCCTGCGCGAGCAGCCCGGTGTGGCCGCCGCCAACGTCAACCTGTTGAGCCGGACCGCCTGGGTCGATCTGGAGGCCACGCCGGCCCAGGCCCTGCCTGCGTTGATCACGGCCCTGTCGGGGCTCGGGTTTGCCGCGCAGGCGCGCGATCAGGGCGAGGATCCGCTCAGTCGGCGGCAGCGTCAGCAGCAGCAGAGCTGGTGGCAGCAATGGCGCCAGCTGGTGGTGGCCCTGGCCCTGGTCCTGGTGTCGAGCCTGGCCCATCTGGCGATGCTTGGTCTGTTGGGTCAGGGCGCGCTCGCAGCGCTGCTGGGCAACCAGTGGTTTCACGCCCTGGTGGCCAGCCTGGCCCTGGCAGGTCCGGGCCGCGGGATTCTGCGCAATGGCGCCCGCGGTCTGCTGCATGGGGTGCCGGGCATGGATTCGCTGGTGGGCGTCGGCCTGGCCAGTGCCTACGCCGCCAGTGTGGTCGGGTTGTTGTGGCCATCCAGCGGCTGGCCCTGCTTCTTCAATGAGCCGGTGATGCTGCTCGGCTTTGTGCTGAGCGGTCGCTTTCTGGAGGAGCGGGCCCGCTACCGCACCGGTTGGGCGCTCGAGCAGCTGGCCCAGTTGCAGCCCGACACCGCCCAGTTGCTGGTGGCGCCGGGACAGACCCGGCCCTTGCGGGTTGGTGGATTGCGGCCCGGCGATGCGATCGTGCTGGCCCCGGGTGATCGGGTGCCTGTGGATTCGCGGGTGCGCCAGGGCTCGGGCTGCGTTGATGTCTCGGCCCTGACCGGCGAACCGCTGCCCCTGATCGCCGCCCCGGGCGTGGAACTAGCGGCCGGCAGCCTCAACCTCGAGTCCCAGCTGGAGCTCGAGGTGCTGCGCAGTGGCGCCGACAGCGCGGTCGCCCGCATCATGGCGCTGGTCGAGCAGGCCCAGGCGCGCAAGGCGCCGATCCAGGGCCTGGCCGACCGGGTGGCCGGTCGCTTCAGCCTGGCGGTGCTGGCGCTGGCCGCGGCCACGTTTCTGTTTTGGTGGCAGTGGGGCACTCGCCTCTGGCCCCAGGTGCTGATGCCGGCTGCTGATCAGGTCCCGATGGGGCACGGCATGGCCCACGCCGGCCATGGCATTCATGGGGTGCTGGGTCAGCACGCCGACACGCCGCTGGCCCTGGCGTTGCAGCTGTCCATCGCCGTGCTGGTGGTGGCCTGCCCTTGCGCCCTGGGCCTGGCAACGCCGACGGCGATCACCGTCGGTTCAGGCCTGGCCGCCCGGCGGGGCCTGCTGTTTCGCGGTGGCGATGCCATCGAGATGGCGTCGCGTCTGGCCACCGTGCTGTTCGACAAGACCGGCACCCTGACGCTTGGACGGCCGCTGGTGACAGCCGTGCTGCCCCAGCCCGGCACCACGGCCGAACTGCTGCTGGCCCTGGCGGCCGGGGTCGAGGCCGGCAGTCGCCACCCCCTGGCCCATGCCCTGCAGCAGGAGTCTCTGCGCCAGGGGCTGACCCCAGTGGCGGTCAGCGACGCCAGCGCGGTGGTGGGCCAAGGGGTCCAGGCCGTTCTGGCCGATGGCCGCCTGGCCCGGGTGGGCCGGTTGGCCTGGTTGCAGCAGCACCTGCCGGTCGATCCGGCGCTGCTGCTGCAGGCGGCCACGCAGCAGGACCAGGGCGGCACCCTGCTGGCGGTGGCCTGCGGCGATGCGCTGCTGGGGTTGGTGCAGGTGGCCGACCAGCCCCGCGCCGATGCGGCCGTGACCGTGGCGCGTCTGCGGCAGCTGGGGCTGGGGTTGGGTCTGCTCAGCGGCGATGCGGCACCGGCGGTGCAGCAGCTGGGGGCCCAGCTGGGTCTGGCCCCCCAGGAACTGGCCTGGGACCTGCGACCCGAACACAAGCTGACCCAGCTCGAGGCCCGTCGCTGCGGTGGGCCGGTGGCCATGGTGGGCGATGGCATCAATGACGCCCCGGCCCTGGCCGCCGCCGACCTGGGCATCGCGGTGGGCACGGGCACCCAGGTGGCACAGGACACGGCCGATCTGGTGATCCTGGGCGATCGGCTCGAAGCGGTGCCCGAGGCCATCAGCCTGGCCCGCGCCACCATGGCCAAGGTGCGCCAGAACCTGGTCTGGGCCTTTGGCTACAACCTGATCGTGATTCCGATTGCGGCCGGGGTGTTGCTGCCCCGGTTTGGCGTGCTGCTGACCCCGCCGCTGGCCGCCCTGCTGATGGCGCTTAGCTCGATCACGGTGGTGGTCAACGCCCTGCTGCTGCAGGATGGCCCTCGCTCTGAGGCCTGAGGTGCGCGGACGCTTGGTGGTGCTCGAGGGCATCGATGGTTGCGGCAAGACGACCCAGCTGCAGGCCCTGGCCGCCTGGCTGCCGCAGTCGGGCCTGCTGCCCGCCGGCGCCGAGCTGCTGGTCACCCGCGAGCCCGGCGGCACACCCCTGGGTCAGGCCCTGCGCCAGCTGTTGCTGCACCCCCCCAGCGGCGCCGACCCCCACAGCACGGCCGAATTGCTGCTGTATGCCGCCGACCGTGCCCAGCACGTGCAACAGCGGCTCGAACCTGCCCTGGCGGCCGGCCACTGGGTGCTGAGCGACCGCTACAGCGGCTCGACCGCTGCCTACCAGGGCCATGGCCGTGGCCTGGACCTGGACCTGATCGCCCAGCTCGAGCAGATCGCCACCGCGGGTCTGCAACCGGATCTGACCCTGTGGCTGGATCTGCCCCTGGCCGAGGCCACGCGCCGCCGCGGCGAACGCCAGGGCGCTGCAGCTGCACAGCCCGACCGCATCGAGGCGGCCGGTGAGGCGTTTCTGGCGCGGGTGCAGCAGGGTTTTGCGGCCCAGGCGCTGCAGCGGGGCTGGCAGCGGATCGCCGCCGACCAGTCTCCCGAGCAGGTCGGTGCGGCCTGCCGCCAGGCCTTGCAGCAGCGATTCGGAGCCTGATGCCAATGGCAGCGGGCTTGTTTGACGATCTGATCGGGCAGCGCCAGGCGGTGGCCCTGCTGATGGCCAGCCTGGAGCGCGGCCGCCTGGCCCCGGCCTATCTGCTGGCCGGGCCCCATGGGGTGGGCCGCCGTCTGGCTGCCCTGCGCTTTCTCGAGGGGGTGGTGGCGGGTCCGGCCGGTGATCCGGCTCTGCGCCGCCGCCTTGAGGCGGGCAACCATCCCGATCTGCTCTGGGTCGAGCCCACCTACAGCCATCAGGGGCGGCTGGTGCCCCAGTCCCAGGCGCTGGAGGAGGGGGTCAACCGGCGCACGCCGCCCCAGCTGCGCCTCGAGCAGGTGCGCGAGGTGTCGCGCTTTCTGGCCCGCAGGCCGGTCGAGGCCCGCGGCTGCCTGGTGGTGCTCGATGGGGCCGAGGCGATGGCCGAGGCCGCTGCCAATGCCCTGCTCAAGACCCTCGAGGAGCCGGGTGATGGCTTGCTGTTGCTGATCACCGCCGCCCCCGAGCAGCTGCTGACCACCATCCGCTCGCGTTGCCAGATGGTGCCCCTGGGACGGCTCGAGCCTGCCGATCTGGCCCAGGTGCTGCAGCGCTGTTCGGCCGACGCGTTGACGGACGCCGAGGATCCCCCCGCGCTGGTCGCGTTGGCGGCCGGCTCGCCCGGGGCCCTGCTCGAGCACCGTCGCCAGTGGCAGCAGCTGCCGGCTGATCTGACCCAGCAGTTGGTGCAGCTGGCCCAGCAGCCGGGGGCCCTGGCCGGCTGTGCGCCGCTCGAGCTGCTGCAACTGGCCAGCCGCATCAGCGACGCGCTCGAGGGCGAGCAACAGCTGTGGCTGCTGCAGTGGTGGCAGCTGCTGCTGTGGCGCAGCGGCTGCGGCCAGCCCTGCATCGAGCGCCTGGACCGCCTGCGCAGCCACCTGCTCAGCTACGTGCAGCCGCGCCTGGCCTGGGAGGTGGCCCTCCTGGATCTGGCCCGCAGATGAAGCGCTGATCAGCTGGCCTTGGCCTGCTCAACCCGTTCGCGGGCTTCGCGCATCAGGGGGATCAGGTCGGCCAGTTGGTCGTCACCCGGCAGCTCGAGGCAATAACCGGCGCCATAGACCGTCTTGATGAAGCGCGGCTTGCGCGGATCGGGCTCGAGCTTGGTGCGCAGGTGCCGCACGTGCACCCGGATCGTCTCGATGTCGTCATCGGGCTCGTAGCCCCACACCTCTTTGAGGATCAGCGAGGGGGCCACGGTCTGGCCATGGCGCTGCAGCAGGCAGTGCAGCAGTTCGAATTCGAGGTGGGTGAGCCGCACCGGCTGGTCGAACCAGATCGCCTCAAAGCGCTCGGGCACCAGGGTCAGGCAGCCGAAGCTGAGGATCTCGTTGTGCTTGCTCGAGAGCGGGCTGTGCTCACTGCGGCGAAGCAATGCCTTGATGCGCACCGTCAGCTCCTCGAGGTCGAGGGGCTTGGTCAGGTAGTCATCGGCGCC
>CAZJIF010000091.1:0-7135 GCA_964546045.1 uncultured Klebsiella sp.
GCCTCGAGGCTGGGTTGCTGGCCGCTGCGCCAGAGCAGAAAGCCCCCGTTCCAGAGCAGCGGCTTGAGCAGGGGGCCCCGTCCCAGCAGGGCGTCGCGGGCCCAACCAGACCAGTCGCTCAGGGTGCTCAGCTCCACCTCGTCGCTCCGCAGCCCGTGGTCGCGGGCCTGCAGGAGTAGCCGCTCCGGTTCGCGGTCACCGTTGTGGTGCGCGGCAATGCTCACCCGGCTGGTGGGCAGATCGACGCCGCCTTCGAGGCCTTTGACGGTGATGCCGTTGGCCTGGCCGAGCAGCGCCCAGGTGTCCCCCATCATCTGCTCGGTGGGGGCATGCACAAAGCCGCTGACCTGCAGGTGCGGGTCCGGGTAGCAGCTCCACAGCAGCTCGAGCGTGGCGATCGGCGGCCGTTTGCCGATCTGCTCGCGAATGGGGATCAACCGTTCGGCGCTGGCAAAGTGGCGCGGTTGGTGCAGCAGGGCCAGCCCTTCGCCTGCAAACAGGGCTGCGGTGGCGTCCCAGGCGAGCCGGGCCAGGGGCAGTCCCAGGGCGGCCAGCAGCTCGGCGTGGGTGACGCCGTATTTGACCGGCATCGGATCGCCCCCCTGCAGCACCACCGCCAGGCCGGCCGCGTTGAGCAGCAGGGCGGTCAGCGGCAGCACCGGCGCGGTGCGGCTGCGGCCGTCAAAGGGCACGCCAAAGCTGATCACCGGCCGGTCGCTGGTTGGCAGCCGTGGTCCCAGGGCCCGGTAGGCGTCGACCATGCCGGCCAGTTCGCAGGGCCGGGGTCGCCGCAGCCGGTGCGCGATCAGAAAGGCCCCCGCCTGGGCCTCGCTGACCTGCCCCTGCAGCAGCCGCGTCAGGGCTTCGGCCGCCTCGGCGCGGTCGAGGCCAGTGCTGGTGCGCTCGCCGCTGCCGACCTTGGCGATCAGCTCGCGAAAGCGCAGGGCATCGGCGCCGAGCTGCTGTTGCCGTTGCTGACGCCGCGCCGCGATGGGGTCGGGGAGCACGATGGAGGCTGTTGCTGCTGCCTTCACCCTGGCAACCTCGCCTGCAATGGCAACGTCTCTGCTGCTGGTGGTGCATGGCCGCACCGGTGGGGTGATTCCGACTGAGCTGCAGACCCTCGCTGCCGAGCTGGCCCACAGGCGCAGGTCGCCCGTGTGGCTGCAGGCTCTGACAGGCGACCTTGCCGTCAGGCCGCCGGATGACGAACGCCCGCTCACCCTGGTGCCGCTGATGCTGCTGCCCGGTGCCCATGTGCGCCAGGACATTCCAGCGATCGTTCGGCACTGGGGTGCCAGGACGGGTGTTGGTGGTCTCAGACGGGTTCCCTTCCTGGGGGCCTGGCCCGCCTGGCAGCAGGCCCTGGCCGACGAGGTTCGGCAGTTGCGTCAGGCTGCCTCCTCCAGCTCCCAGGAGCCCCAGCTGTTGCACCACCCCCTCGAAGGCCCGCTGGCGCCCCGTTATCTGGATCATCTGGCCCGGGTGAGTGGTGCTCAGTTGCGTGCCACTCCATACAGTGCCGATCAGCTAGCCGCGCTTCAGCTGAGCCTCTCTGCCCCGGCATTGCCCCTGGCCCTGGCGGCCAATCGCCTCACCGATGTGCTGGCTGAGCGGGTGGGGCTGCCGTTGCTGCAGCGTCCCCGCTTTCGTCAGCTGCTGCTGGATCGCCTGGGAGCTCTGCGATGAGCGCCTCTCCTGCAACGCCGGGAACTGTTTACCTGGTGGGTGCCGGCCCGGGCGACCCCGACCTGCTGACGGTCAAGGCCCAGCGGCTTCTGAGCCAGTGCGATGCCCTGGTCTACGACTCGCTGGTTCCCCGTCAGGTGCTGGCCTTGGTGCCCGAGACGGCCGAACAGCACTTCGTCGGCAAGCGGCGCGGTCACCATTCGGTCCCCCAGCCCAGCACCAATGCGGTGCTGGTGCAGCTGGCCGCGCGCCATCAGTGCATCGTGCGGCTCAAGGGCGGCGATCCGTTTCTGTTTGGCCGCGGCGGTGAGGAGGCCGCTCACCTGGCCCGCCATGGGGTGCCGGTGGAGGTGGTGCCCGGGGTCACCGCCGGCATCGCCGCGCCTGCCTATGTGGGCATTCCGGTGACGCACCGACGTGCCGGCAGTTCGGTGACCTTTGTCACCGGTCACGAAGAGATCGACAAGGGGCGCCCCGGTGTCGACTGGCGCGGCCTGGCCCGTTGCTCGGATGGGCTGGTGATCTACATGGGCCTGCACAACCTCGCGCGCATCTGCGCCGAGCTGATCGCCGGAGGCCTCGATCCAGCCACCCCCGCCGCGGTGGTGCAACAGGGCACGGTGCGGGGGCAACGTCAGTTGGTGGCGCCCGTGTCCGAGCTGGCCGCTCAGGCGGCGGTGGCGGGCTTTGCTTCGCCCTCGATCGTGGTGATCGGTGAGGTGGTGAACCAGCGGGTCGAGGCCTGTGCGCCAGAGCCGGCGGCGGTGGAGATGCCGATTCCCTTCTGATGGCTTGGGCCAATCAGTTGGCGAACTGGTCTGTGGAAAGCGGGTTTCAGTAGCTCGTGTGACCGCTGGCGGGGTTGTCCAGCCGGTTCACTGGGCGATCCCTTCGCCGCTGTGCCAAGGCGTTTCGCCCTGGGCGCACACCGTCATGTCTGCCACGCCGCTTCACCAGGATCTGTTGCCCCGCGAAAGCCGATCGCCTGAGCCCGTTGCCATCAGCGACCGGGCTCCGATGTTTGAGCTGATCCCCTACGAGAAATTTCGCGATACCCCCGCGGTTCGTTTCTTCGACATCACCGTGGCGGAGTCCAATGCCCGCGATCTGGTGATTCATTCGGGTCCGGCGGTGAGCCCCCCCGATGAGGAGAAGACCGGTGCCTGGCAGTTCTATCTGCACCCCCATCAGGAGGACAACCTGCTGGCTCTGCACGGTGGCCGCACGTTTTATCTGGTGAATTTCGGCTGGAATTACCCGTATCACATTGTGCGCCTCGACACCGGTGGCGACATCTTGCGCATTCCGCCCGGGACGTTTCACCGTTCGGTGTCCGATCCCGATGGTTCCGTGGTGCTGAATCAGGCAGTGCGTGATCAGGGTGCCAGCGTGATGCGTGAGTTCCGCGTGTACAACAGCCGCCGCATTCCGCGTCTGTTCGCCACCACCTTTAAGACCGCGCCTCTGCCCAAGTTGCACGGGCTCAACTGGTGATCCCTCAAGGGTCGGCGCTGTTGCTGTTCTGCCTGCGCAGGGTGTCGATGGCGTCGGCAAGGCCCAGGGGTTCACTGAACAGGTACCCCTGGCCTTGACCGATGCCATGGTCGAGCAACCATTGCCGTTGCTGCTCCGTTTCCACCCCCTCCGCCGTCAGCCTGATCTTCAGGTCTGAGCCGATCGCCACCAACATGTCCAGCAGATGATTGCTGGGCTTGTCGGCGGCATTGATGCGCTGCACGAAGCTGCGGTCCACCTTGATGGCGTCGATCGCCAGGTTGTGCAGGCGGCTCAGCGACGAATAGCCGGTGCCGAAGTCATCGATGGCGATCTGAATCTGGCGATCAGTCAGATGCTGCAACAGATCCTCCAGGCCTGGATCGGCTTCGTTGAGGGATTCTTCCACCAGTTCCAGTTGCAGGGCCACGCCCTGCGGCAGCGGATGGCGGCCGATCAGGTCCAGCAATCGCCGTTGGTAGCGCTCGCTGTCCACCAGTTGGGCCGACAGATTCGCTGACAGCAGCAGTGGCTGGCCCGGGCCCAGGGCCTCGGCCAGCGGTTGGGCGGCCCTGAGGCTGGCCTCCAGCACCTGCAGGTCGACGGCGGCGGTCAGGCCGGCAGCCTGGGCCTGCGCCAGAAAATGCCTGGGCGAGATCACGCTGCCGTCGCCTTGAATCCAGCGGGCCAGGCATTCAAACCCGATCACCTGGCGGTTCTGCAGGTTGACGATCGGCTGCAGGTAGGCCGTCAGCTGCTGCCGTTCGAGAGCCAGCACCAGGTCAGCTTCCTTCCGGTACAGGGTTTCGGACTGCTGCTGCAGCGTTGGGGTGGCGATCACCACCTGGTGGCCAGGACGGCTCTGGGCCGCATGCATGGCCAGGCGGGCGCGGCTGAGCCATTCGCTGGCGTTGGACGTCGGTCGCGATCCGGTCGTTGCGGCGCCGATCGCCATCGTCAACAACAACGGTGGTCCTGCGGCGCTGCTGACCACCGTGCACTGGTGGTTCAGTTGCTGCGCCAGGGTCATCAGTTCGGCGTCATGGCCGGTGTTCAGGGGCAACACCAGCGCCAGTTCGGCAGGGCCGGTGCGCACGATCGTGCTGCCCTGGGGGAGCCGCTGTTCCAGGCTGTCGCGACCCGCCGCAAACAGCTGTTCGGCCAACGCGTGGCCATACAGCGCTTCAAGCCGGTGGTAATGGCGCAGGCTGCAGCACAGCAGGCCATGGGGGCAGGTCGGGTTCCCGTGCTGCTCCAGCAGGGCCAGCAGGGGGGCCGGATCGTCGCTGAGGTGATGCAAGAGCCGTCCGTTGGATCACCCGCCAGGCCCAAATGTACCCGTGTCTTCAGGCTGTGCAGACCTCGAACACGTCGGCCTCAATGCTCCAGTCCAGGACGCTTTCGACGCCAGGCGGTCCTGAAAAGCTGCCGGTGATCGCCGCCGTCAGGTCAGGTTTGGATGAGGTGGCCAGGGTGATGTAGCGATCGTCGATGCTGCCCATGCCGCTGGGGTCGAAGCCACGCCAGCCCGCACCCGGCAGATACACCTCGGCCCAGGCGTGCAGGTCGTAGTGCTCCGGTTTGGGATCCACCAGGTGATAGCCGCTGACGAAGCGCGCCGGCAGGCCCACGCAGCGGCAGGCCTCGACCATCAGCATCGCCAGATCGCGGCACGAGCCCACCCGTTCCTTGAGCGTGCGGCCGGCCGGCCAGGCGGGGCCCACGTGGCGTTGGGTGTACTTGACCCGGTCCTGGATGATTTCCACCAGCTGCTGCAGAAACATCAGAGCCCGCTGATCGCTACCCATCAGTGCTTCCTGGGCCACATCCACCGCTGCTGGATCGTGTTGGCCGTTGGGCAGCCAGCCCTGCAGCGATCCCATCAGATCGCTATTGAGGCGCCCCATCGGATAGGGCAACTGGGGTTCGTTCTCTTCGAGGCACGCCTGCAGCAAGGGGGCCGTCTGGGTCTCCACCTCGCTCACGGAGCGCACCACGAACCGGTCGGTTTCGCCGCTGAAACGGCCGCGCAGGATCTCGTCGCCACTGGCCGCCATCAGCGGGAACAGGCGTGACGGCTCAGGGCTGATCGCGAGGTCGAACGCGAGCAGATTCTGGAACCCATGACCCCGCGGTTTCAGGCAGAAGCGATGGGGCCCCAGCAGCACCGGTGCGCTGTAGCGGTAGGTGAAGGTGTGGGTTACGCGAGCGCGCATGCCGGGACGGTGTCGATGGGTTCGGCCGTGCTGGCCACGAAGTATCGCGCTTCGATCAGCGTGTGGAGCTGGTTGAGGTCGCTTTGCAGCGCATCGATGGATTCATGCAGCCCGCCGGCGATCAGGGCGTCGATCGGGGTGTAGCTCCAGCGCGCCAGGGTCAGACCTGCCAGGCACTCGAGCGCATCGGGTGCGCCGGGCACGGCACTCCCCCGGATGATCCGCAGCGTCTCGGTGATGCGCTCGAGGCAATAGCGCACCGACCGGGGGAAGATCGGATCGAGCAGCAAAAAGGCTGCCACGGCCTTGGGTTCGATCGCCTGCTGGCGGGCCTGGCGGAACATCTGGTAGGCGCCGGCGCTGCGCAGCAGCGAGATCCATTGCAGCTCATCCAGCACGCCGCCCACTTCATCGGGGGAGGGCAGCAGCAGGAAGTACTTCACGTCCAGGATGCGGCTGGCCTTGTCAGCGCGCTCGAGCAGCCGGCCCAGGCGGCTGAACTGCCATGACAGATCGCGGCTCAACGTGGCGTCGGTGATGCCATAAAAGAGCTGACAGGCGCGCCGGATGTCCCGCAGCTGTTCCTGGGGTGGCTGGTCCCAGAAGCTCTCGTTGTCCTGCAGGGTCCAGTAGAGGTCATTGAGCTGCTCCCACATTTCGGTGGTGATCACCTCGCGGATCTGGCGGGCGTTTTCGCGGGCGATCCCCACGCAGTTGACGATGCTGCTGGGATTGCGCGCTTCGCGCACCAGAAACTGCACCACGTCCTGGGGGTTGCCGTTGGGAAACAGCTGATCGAACAGTTCACGGTCCCCGCTGGCGTCAATCAGGGGTAGCCATGGTTCAGCGCTGCCGGGCGGGCAGTCGAGGGCCATCGCTTCGCTGACCTCGACAAAGCGGGATAGGTTTTCAGCCCGCTCGACGTAGCGGTTGATCCAGTAGAGCGAGTCGGCAACGCGGCTCAGCATGGGATCGCCTCCGGGCGGGGTTGTTCATCGACGATCCAGGTGTCCTTGCAGCCGCCGCCCTGGGATGAGTTGACCACCAGGGAACCGCGGCGCAGCGCCACCCTGGTCAGGCCGCCTGGACTGACCCAGGCCCCCTGGCCCCGAAGCACGTAGGGGCGCAGATCCACGTGGCAGGGAAACAGCTCGCCTTCGCTCAGCGACGGCACCGTCGAGAGCTCGAGCGTGGGTTGGGCGATGTAGTTGCGGGGGTTGGCGCGGATCTTGTCAGCGAACTCGGCGATCTCGCCGGCGCTCGCGTGGGGGCCGATCAGCATCCCGTAACCACCGGCTTCGGCAACCGCCTTGACCACCAGCTCCTGTAGGTGCTCCAGCACGTAGGCCTGCTCGTCCGCTCTGGAACACAGGTAGGTGGGCACGTTTTCGATGATCGGCTCCTGGTCCAGGTAAAAGCGGATCATCTCGGGCACGTAGGCGTAGATCAGCTTGTCGTCGGCCACACCGGTGCCTGGGGCATTGGCAATCGCGACCCGACCGGCGGCGTAGACCTCCATCAGGCCGCGCACCCCCAGCATCGAATCGCTGCGGAACACGGCTGGATCGAGAAAGTCATCGTCGATGCGGCGGTAGATCACATCGACCGGCTCCAGGCCAGCGGTGCTGCGCATCCAGACCCGCTGGTCGTAACAGATCAGATCTCGACCCTCGACCAGCTGGATGCCCATCTGCTGGGCCAGGTAGCTGTGCTCGAAATAGGCGCTGTTGAACACC
>CAZJIF010000092.1:0-6876 GCA_964546045.1 uncultured Klebsiella sp.
GCTGCCTTGTGGTAATGGAAAACACCGGCGTTGAGCATCAAGCCGGCCATCACCAAAGCGCCGATGGCCGTGGCCAGCAGCTGGGTCTCATTGGTGTAACCCCAGGCGCGCCACATGTGGAACAGGCCTGAAGTGATCTGGATGCCGTGGAAGCCGGCACCGACATCACCGTTGAGAATTTCCTGGCCGAAGATCGGCCAGACCACCTGTGCACTCGGTTTGACGTGCAGAGGGTCGGCCAGCCATCCGGCGTAATTGGAGAAGCGGGCGCCATGGAAGAAGGCGCCGCTCAACCAGATGAAGATGACGGCCAGATGCCCGAAATGGGCCGAAAAGATCTTGCGAGAAACCTCTTCGAGGTCACTCGTGTGGCTATCGAAATCGTGAGCGTTGGCGTGGAGGTTCCAAATCCAGGTGGTGGTTTTGGGACCTTTGGCAAGGCTGCGGTCGAAATGCCCGGGCTTTTCGAAAAGCTCGAACGTGGCCGGAACGGGGTTCCGGTCGACCATGGCCTTCGCCGTTTTCCCACGCTCTGGTGGGCTGATGGTCATCGAGTCGTTCCTCGAGGGACGGAGTCGAGGTGGGAGGTCCACCCCTGCGGGAGCCGGATCGCCGAGGCGAGCCAAATCACCCTGGGCCCCATGGACAGCAGGCGACCAAGGCCACCCGCTGTCCATGGGCGCCAGCCGGAGGCGACCCGCGAAACCGCGAAATCACTGATCCCGACTGGAGCTTGGGCCCCAGATAGGGGACCGCTGGCGAAACTATAGGGGCGTTGATCAAGCCGATTGGGGGGTCAGTTACAAAGGTTCAATCCCCGAGCTTCCCAGGCAGAGACAGGGCTTTACCGCCACAAAAAGATGACTCAAATAGCTGCAGTTCGTTCAGGTTTTCGACTAAATGACGAACTGATTTAGCACTAAAAACAATCTGCGAGGCTGCGATTCATCGGCAACATGAAGCTTGTGCGCACTGACCGCGCACAATGAACCCAAGCCCAATGACTCCCGCAGCGGCGTGATGTTCGGCAGCAGCCCGGCCCCTGAAGCCCGCCCAGTCAAGTCCTGGCCGCATTGGCCCAGCACGTGGCACACCCGCTTGCTGTGTTTGGTGATGGCCACACTGCTGTGGCTGGGCTGGGGACCGGCACCGGCGGTCGCCCTGCAGCTGCCGGCATGGGGCAACCGTGGTGGCACCCCCCAATCCCCACAGAGTCCCCTTGTGCCGACGCCGCCAACAGGGCACCTGCAGGAAGTCAGCCCGCCGCAGGCAGTCCAGCAACTGCAACAGGCCCTGGCCGGTTACCAACCGCGGGTGACGATCACCGCACCGCACGACGGGGCCGTGCTGGAGGCAGGGCCATGGCAGCTCAAGGTCAGGGTCGAGGACTGGCCTGTGGTGGACGCGGGCACCCTCGGCCTGGGATCCCATCTGGTGGTGCAGATCGATGACCAGCCGCCGCGGCGTCTCACGGCTGCTGACGCCCCCGGGGGTGACGGCGAGGTGGTGCTGCAGGGCCCCCAGCTGAGCCCAGGCAGCCACCGGATCACCGCCTACGCCGCCCGCCCCTGGGGTGAAGCGGTCAAAAGCCCAGGCGCGATCGAGCAGATCAGGGTGCACCGACTGGTGGCCAACCCCCGGGCCCTGCCAGCGCCGGGCAGTGTGCAACTGCTTCCGGTCAGCCCGGCAGAGCTGAGTCAGGGGGAACCGGTCCTGCTCGATTGGATCCTGTTGGATGCACCACTGCAGAACCTGCGACCCGGCGATGGCAGCTGGAGACTGCGGGTGACCATCAACGGTGACAGCTTCCTGGTCGACCAGAACGTACCGCTGTGGCTCAAGGGCTGGCGCCCAGGAGACAACAGCCTGTTGCTGGAACTGGTTGACGGACGCGGCGAGCCCCTCAACCCACCGTTCAACAGCCTGGTGAGCGCGGTGACGCTCTCCAAGCCAGGCAGCGCCGCAGGGGCCACGCCCCGCTGGCTTCAGGGTCGTCTGAGCGACGTTGAGCTTGCCCAGTTGTTGGGCCAGCTGCCAGCACCCGAGCCCGAGCCCGAACCTGAGCCTGAGCTGGAGCTGGAACCGGCGGGGAACCCGGAACCGGCGGTGCAGCCCGCACAGGTCGCTGAGCCTCAAGCCGACCAACCTCAGGATCAGGATCCTGACCAGGAGCAAGACCTGCGAATGGAACCGCAGCCAGCACAACAACTCGACCCAGCACAGGACGCAGCAGCGGTCCCACCATCCGCACCATGGCCACAACCAGAGCCTGAGCCAGAGCCTGAACCCCAGCCTGACGCCGAGACGGCTGCCCCTCCAGCGCTCGCAGTTCCGACCACCAGCCGGATCAGCAGCAGCACGGAACTCGAAGGCAGCGCCCGTGACCTGGTCAATCCCGACGGCTCGCTAATCCAGCCGCGGCCCAGCGGACCGCTGGCAGGGCTGCGTCAACGGTTCAATCCATGAGCAGCCCAAAGCTGATCTGGGGGTTGGGGTTCAGCCATGGAGCCCAGAGCCTGCTGCAGCGGCTGGAGCAGGCGGGCCTGGTCGACGCCATCGTCACGGTCGACGCCACCCCAGCGCCGGCCGAGGTGTTGCAGCAGCAATGGCCCCGGGCCAGGGGGTTTGTTGTCGTCGCGGCCTGCGGCCTGGTGACGCGGCTGGTGGCACCACTGCTGCAGGACAAGCAGCAGGATCCGGCCGTGGTGGTCCTGGATCCTGACGGCCGATTCGCTGTGCCCCTTCTGGGGGGGCACGGGGCCGGCGCCGACAGGCTCGCTCAGCAGCTGGCGGCCGCACTGGGGGGGTCAGCGGTGCTGACCGGCACCAGCAGTGCTCGCGGCCTGCTGGCGCTGGACAGCTTTGGCCATGCCTGGGGCTGGCGTCGAGGCCCTGGCGATTGGACAGCACTGATGCAACGCGCTGCCAGACAAGAGCCCTTGCAGGTGCAACAGCATGGCGGTCTGAGCCTGTGGCGGCAGTGCCCTGCCGCCACAGGGCTGCCGCTGCAGCATCAGGCAACGCTCGAGGCAGAACCGGCCGATCTGGTGATCAGCGAACGGACCGGGCCTGGCTGCCGCTGGCACCCACCGCAGCTTTGGCTGGGCATGGGCTGCGAACGCCACACCAGCCTGGAGCTGCTGGAGCGGCTGCTGACGCTGACCCTGCACCAGCACGGGCTGGCCGAAGCCGCCGTGGCGGGCCTGGCCAGCATTGATCGCAAAGGCGACGAACCGGCCCTGTT
Organism: uncultured Klebsiella sp.; assembly: GCA_964546045.1. Classification (GTDB taxonomy): domain Bacteria; phylum Cyanobacteriota; class Cyanobacteriia; order PCC-6307; family Cyanobiaceae; genus RGUW01. The sequence goes on from CAZJIF010000092.1 coordinate 3,245, forward strand.
GCAACTGGCCGCGCAGCGGGGCTGGCCCCTGCGTCTGTTCAGCGCCGCAGACCTGGCCGCCGTTTCGGTGCCCAATCCCTCGTCCCTGGTCGCCCAGGAAATGGGCACAGCAAGTGTGGCCGAGGCCTCTGCCCTGCTGGCCGCAGGGTCGGCGGCGACGCTGACCGTGGCCAAAACCGTGCTGCATGCGGGTGAACAGCGGGATGCCAGCGGTGATGACGAGCGGGGCGCCGCCACCCTGGCGATTGCCATGGCCGCCAGCCAATGGGCCCCCAACCAGGGTGAGCTGCACCTGGTCGGCAGCGGTCCAGGCAGCCTGTCCCTGCTGACGGCCGAGGCTCGCACAGTGCTGAGCCGTTGCAGCGTCTGGGTGGGCTACGGGCTCTATCTCGATCTGCTCGAGCCCCTGCGCCGCCCTGACCAGGTGCGTGTTGACGGCCAGCTCACCCGCGAGCGGGAGCGCTGCGCCCAGGCCCTGGAGCTGGCCAGCCAAGGGGTGAGCGTGGCCCTGGTCTCTTCAGGGGACAGCGGCATCTATGGCATGGCCGGCCTGGCCCTCGAGCTGTGGCTGAGCCTGACTGAGGCCGAGCGGCCCCGTTTTGCGGTGCATCCAGGACTTTCAGCCCTGCAGCTGGCAGCAGCCCGCTGCGGCGCACCGCTGATGCACGATTTCTGCACTATCAGCCTCAGCGACCGGCTCACCCCCTGGCCCGTGATTGAACGCCGGCTGATCGCCGCAGCCCAGGGGGACTTTGTCGTCGCCCTTTACAACCCACGCTCGCTGGGGCGTGACTGGCAGCTGGCCCGGGCTGTGGAACTGCTGCTTCAGGGGCGTCCGGGATCCACCCCGGTGGCCCTGGCCCGCCAGCTGGGTCGCGACGATGAGGCGATCAGCCTGCACACCCTCGAAGGCCTGCCGATTGAACAGGTCGACATGCTGACTCTGGTGCTCGTGGGCAACAGCAGCACCAGGGCCGAGGCCGGCCGGCTGGTGACGCCCCGTGGCTACCCGGGGGCAGAGCTCCGTTGAACCCGCCGGCAGCTGTGGTCAAGTCGGGATGACAGGATTCGAACCTGCGGCCCCTTCGTCCCGAACGAAGTGCGCTACCAAGCTGCGCTACATCCCGATGTCCGCGACTCTAGAAGATCGCCCATGGTGACCAGCAAACCAGCGACCAGCAAACCCGACTGGCTGCGGGTCAAAGCGCCCCAGCGCGAGCGCATCGGGGCGGTGGCCGATCTGCTGCAGGATCTCCAGCTCAACACCGTCTGCCAGGAAGCCAGCTGCCCCAACATCGGCGAGTGCTTCGCCGGCGGCACCGCCACCTTTTTGATCATGGGACCAGGCTGCACCCGCGCCTGCCCTTACTGCGACATTGACTTTGACAAGAGTGTGCGGCCGCTGGACCCCAGCGAGCCGCAGCGGCTGGGCGAAGCAGTCAGCCGGCTGGGGCTCAGCCATGTGGTGATCACCGCGGTCAACCGGGATGACCTGGCCGATGGTGGCGCCAGCCAGTTCGTGGCCTGCATCGAGCAGGTGCGCGCCCGCAGCCCACTGACCACGATCGAGCTGCTGATCCCCGATTTCTGCGGTGACTGGGACGCCCTGGCCGCCGTGATGGCCGCCGCCCCCGATGTGCTGAACCACAACATCGAGACCGTGCCGCGGCTGTACAAGCGGGCCCGTCCCCAGGCGATCTACCAGCGCAGCCTGGAGCTGCTGCAACGGGTGCACGACAGCTGGCCGCGCTGCTACACCAAATCGGGACTGATGGTGGGCCTGGGCGAAACCGACGCCGAAGTGGGCGAGGTGCTGACCGATCTGCGGCAACACCAGGTCGACATCGTCACCATCGGCCAGTACCTGTCCCCGGGGCCCAAGCACCTGCCGGTCGACCGGTTTGTCACACCCGAGCAGTTCGCGGCCTACCGCAATCAGGGCGAAACCGAGCTGGGTTTTCTGCAGGTGGTCAGCAGCCCGTTGACCCGGAGCAGTTACCACGCCGGCGAAGTCCAACGCCTGATGCGCGAGCACCCGCGCTGAGGCGGGTCGCTCAGGACGCGATGCTGAGATCTCCCACTGCGGGGACCCATTCCTGCAGCTGCCAGTCCACCCAGCCGCCGGCGATCAGCGGGTCCTGCTGAATCAGTGCCAGCGCCTCGGCGTAGCTGGCGGCCTGCAACACCAGCAGACCGCCGCCGCCGGGGCGCTGCTGTTCGTCGATCAGAAAACCGCTGGCCATGGTCTGCCCTTGGGCACGCAGGGACGACACCCAGGCTTTGTGGGCCTGAAGATGAACCCGGCGCTCAGCGGCTTCGAGGGCCCTGAACGCCGGCTGAAACGTTTCGGTCTTGACGAACCAGGACAACGGCTGGCGTGCTCAGGCCGCGACAGCGGCCATGGCGGCCAGGCCCATGGCGGTCTTCTCGCTGGGGGGAACCAGCAGCTTGAAGCGGCCCTTGGCACTGGGCCAGTCGGCCAGCAGGGCAGCAGCCTTGATGCTGCCTGTAGCCGCCAGGTGGGCCTCGAGCAACGGCTTGAGTGCAGCCTCCTGCTCGAGGGTGGCGAGCGGCTCAATCGCGACGATCTCGCGGTTGACCCGCTGGGCCAGGCAGCCGTCGTCATCAAGGATGAAAGCAACGCCACCGGTCATCCCGGCACCGACGTTGCGGCCGGTGCTGCCGAGCACCACCACCACGCCACCGGTCATGTATTCGCAGCAATGGTCGCCGGCGCCTTCGACCACGGTTCGGCAGCCGCTGTTGCGCACGGCGAAGCGCTCGCCGGCGCGGCCCAGGGCGAACAGCTCGCCGCCGGTGGCGCCATAGAGGCAGGTGTTGCCCAGGATCACCTGGTTGCCAGGATCCTGGACCCCTGGGGGCGGCACGACGGTGAGGCGGCCGCCATTGATGCCCTTGCCCACATAGTCGTTGGCCTCGCCCACCAGGCGCACATCCATGCCCTGCAGCACGAACGCACCGAAGCTTTGGCCCGCAGCCCCCTCAAAGGTGAGCGCGAGCTGGCCGGCAAAGCCCGTGTTGCCATAGCGGGCGGCGATCTCGCCGGCCACCCGTGCGCAGACGCTGCGGTCGGTGTTGACGATCGGCAGGGTGCGGGCGACATGGCCGTGGCCCTCGATGGCGGCCATTAGGTCGCCATCGGCAAGTAGCCCATCCTCGAGGATCGAACCGTTGCCGTGGGACTCGACATCGTGCTGCAACCAGCGACGGTCGGTCGCCGCTGCGATCGGCGCCAGCAGACAGGTGAGATCGAGGGCCTTGGTCTTGGCCAGGGCCACCTGGCGGGGTTGCAGCAGCTCGCTGCGGCCGATCAGGTCCTCGAGCCGGGCCACCCCGAGCACGCTCAGCAGCTGCCGCACCTCCTCGGCCACGTAGAGGAAGAAATTGACCACGTGTTCTGGGGTGCCGGGGAAGCGCTTGCGCAGGGCCTCCTTCTGGGTGGCCACCCCCACCGGACAGTTGTTGGTGTGGCAGACGCGGGCCATGATGCAACCCTCGGCGATCATCGCCACCGAACCGAAGCCGTACTCCTCGGCGCCAAGCAGGGCGGCAATGAGCACGTCCCAACCGGTCTTGAGGCCACCGTCGGCACGCAGCAGCACGCGATCGCG
>CAZJIF010000093.1:0-6874 GCA_964546045.1 uncultured Klebsiella sp.
TGGGTTTAGGTTCCAGTGGCTTCGGCTGTGGGGGTTCAAGTCCCCCGGTGGGCATTCGCGGCGCGATCCAGTGCCCCTTAAGTTGGGTTCACCCGTGATCTGCGGGGACGTCGCATCCAGTTCCCCGCTGATCTGGTCCCTTCGCCGCCGATGACCCAGGCCCTGCTCAACCCTGCACTGGCACGGCAGGTGCCCCTGGCAGCCAGTCAGGACCCCTTGCCGCGTTCGGTCCCCAAAGAGTTTCTCGATCCACCGGCAGCCTGGAATCCCACGGTTGGACTGTTTGTTGGCGGCTACGCCCTGGCAGGGCTGACCATCTGGGGTTGGTTCGTCGGTCAGTGGCCCCTGCCGGTGTTGCTGCTGCTTGGCTTCCTGGCCCTGCACCTGGAAGGCACGGTCATTCACGATGCCTGCCACAACGCTGCCCACCCCAACCGGTTCTGCAACGCGGCGATGGGCCATGGTGCCGCCCTGCTGCTGGGCTTCAGTTTTCCGGTGTTCACACGGGTGCATCTGCAGCACCATGCGCATGTCAATGATCCGAAGCACGATCCTGACCACATCGTCAGCACGTTTGGACCGTTGTGGCTGATTGCTCCGCGGTTCTTTTATCACGAAGTTTTCTTCTTCAAGCGTCGCCTTTGGCGGCGTTATGAATTGCTTGAGTGGGGCATTGCCCGGGCGATCTTTGCCTCGATTGTGATTGCTGGTGTCAAATTCGGATTTCTGCCCTTCATCTTCAATTGCTGGTTCGCGCCAGCGTTAATGGTTGGTGTGACCTTGGGGATGTTTTTTGATTATTTGCCCCATCGTCCCTTTCTTTCGCGGAACCGCTGGCACAACGCCAGGATTTACCCCAGCAGGTTGATGAATTGGCTGATCATGGGCCAGAACTATCACCTGGTGCACCATCTCTGGCCGTCGATCCCCTGGTTCGAATACCGCCCTGCGTATCACGCCACCAAGCACCTTCTAGACGCCAAAGGATCTCCCCAGCGCTTGGGGCTGTTCGAAAGTCGCAAGGATGGCATCAACTTCCTGTATGACATCTTTCTCGGTGTCCGTAGCCACAAGAAACGGCGCAGTCGCTTGCGGCCCCTGGCTGCATTGATGCCCACCCGCCACGCCAGGCGGCGGGTTCTGGAGTTACTGCACCACACCGCCGTCTCGCCAGTGCGTTAGTCGGCCAGGATCTTCGGCACCCTGAAAAAGTCACCCTCGCGCTGGGGTGCCAGGTTCAGCAGGTCTTCGCGTACTGGGGTGGGCTCGATCCGGTCCTCCCGGGTCACGTTGACGACCTCGACAGCACGGGTCGTGGGGGGCACTCCCTCGGTGTCGACCGCCTCCAGCTGGGCCACGTAGTCCAGGATTCGCTCGAGCTGGCCGGTGTAGGCCTGGACCTTGTCTTCAGGCAGCTGCAGTCTGGCCAGCTGGGCGACCTTGCGCACGTCCTCGGCTGAGATGTGGCTCATTCAGGCAGCGGCACAATCACGATGGCCAGACCCTAGATCAGGCCAGGCGGCTGATCAGGATGTGCCCTCCAGAAATGCCTGCAGATCCTCGGCTAGAGCGGTGGCGGCCAAGTCGAGAAACCGCTCGCCATGGTCGGCTTTGGCCAGGTAGGGGTCCGAACCCATGCGCCCGTCGGGGTGGCGGCGGCGAAAGTCCTCGGGACCGTGGATCGGCCCGGCGGGTGCAGGCGCCTCCAGGGGGCGTTGCTTGCTCTCAAGGCTGGGTTCCAGCGCCAGGGTCAGGGCGATTTCGCTGGGGGTGGCGTGGTGGCCTTCGCGATCGCCATACAGGGTGCGGGCCTCGGCCATCACCGGGCCGGCCATGAACCAGTTGGCCAGTTTGCAGCGCAGGGCAGCGGCGTTGGCCAGCCCCCGCGTGGCCGCGGTGCCATAGGCCTGGGCAAAGGCGGCTTTGGCGGTGGCGATGTTGCCGCCGTGGCCGTTGATCACATAGATGCGCTCAAACCCGTGGCGAGCCAGTGACAGCACGATGTCGTGCAGCACAGCCATCAGGGTGGCGGGTTGCAGGCTCACGGTGCCGGCAAAGCCCAGGTGGTGTTCGGCCATGCCAAAGGCCTGGGCCGGGGTCACCAGCACGCCGGTGCGGCGCCCCACCTCAAGGGCCACCGCTTCAGCGGTGAGCGCGTCGGTGCCGATCGCGCCGGTGGGTCCGTGCTGCTCGGTGGACCCCAGGGGCACAATCACACCCTTGCAGCGCTGCAGGTAGGCCTCCACCTCAGGCCAGCTGCGCAGTTGCAGGCGAATGTCCTCAGTGGTGGCCGTGGTGGTGGCTGTCGGCATGGGGTTTGGCTTGCTCTGAACAACAGAACACGGTGCCCTGCCTAGCATGCAGGGACCTGCAGCTGTGGAGCCGATGCTGCATCGCAAGCTCTACCAGTTCCATGCCGAAGGCCGCCCGGTCTGGGTGTTTCTGCGCGATCAGCAGCGCTGGATCGAGGAAGCCACCATCGTCGAGATCCAGGGTGATCTGGTGACCCTGCGCTACGAGGCCGAGGACGACGACGAGCTGCACAGCTGGGAAGAAAGCGTGCGGCTCGACTCGATCGGCGCGGTCAGCACCAGGTTGTCCTATGTGAGTCGGCTCACCACAGCCGATGACCTGGCCACCGCCGACGACTGCCCCGAAGCCGAAAAGCTGGGCAGCCAGGGTTGATCCCGAAGGACGATGCTCATGGCATGGCCATGCCATTGCTGCCAAAAGGCTTGACGGAGGCAAATCCTTTGAGGCTGATGCTGATCAGGATGGAGAACAAAGCCAACAGGATCAGAACTGCTTCACTGTGCCAGATACTGATCACGCTGGTTGTGACAGCAAGTGCCATCATTTCGACTCCGGTTTTGATAGCAATCAACCAGCCTGAAAGCCGGCCTCGGATCTCATCGGGGCATTGTTGTTGAATGACGGCTTGAAGGGTTCCTTGCAGCACAGCAATGCATAGGGAACTAAGCCCAACCAACAGAGCAATCAGGATTGGCTGGTTCAGCAGCCAATTGTCAGTCAGCAGCACAGCTCCCATCGCACACAAACCAATCCAGCTCCAAAGGGTGATTCTCAATCGCAGTGGAATGTCCCCTTGGATACCGATCAGCAGAAGTGTGATTCGGCCCGCCGCCACCCCAGCCATGCCCGCTGTGGTCAGGGGGACGATCAGCGGGCCGATGGCGTAATCGACGGCAAACAGGGCGACCAACTGCGTCGGTAGGACGAAGCGAAGACTGATCTCAGCAATCAGGGTTGTTCTGAGTCGTTTCTGGCTTTGGAGGTTGTGAATGAAACCGCTCAGCCCCCAGCTCTTGGACGAGCGTTGCAGCGGGGCGATGGGGATTTCTCTTGCAATCAACCAGGCACTGAAGGATCCAACCAGTGCCAAGCCAGTCAGCACTGACAAGACCGCCGCCGGATGGCTTGACCGCGCCACGACCTGAAACCCAATCAGGGCAGAACTGAATCGAAACAGGTTCAGCAGGATATCGGCTGAGCCCCTGGACTCTGGTGCAACCAGCGCCGCCTGTGTTTTCAGCATTGGTGGGATGTAGAGCCCCACGCTGATGGCTTCGATGACGGCATATCCGAACAGTACAAAGACTGGAATGGTCCAAAAGCTGAGCAGGCAAAGTCCAGCGGTTGAGACGCAATAGAGCGTCATCCCCGCCAGCATGACTAGCTGAGGTTTCCAGCGATCGGCCAAGGACCCTGCTGCCAGGGACATCGCACACACCACAAGGCTTCCCAGTCCTGCCAGGAGGCCAACGCCTGGTTCCCCTCCCAGGGCATCACTGGCGAGGGGGTTGAGGATCAGCGCAAACAAGGCCCCCGGGATCATGCTCAGGGGGCTTTGGGCCACGACAAACAACCACAGCCGCGGTTGGTGACGCAGCTGAGACCAGAGTGTGGTGGCGGCGTTAGTGGGCGGTGCCGTTGCCGTCGTACTTGTCGGTGTCGTAATAGCCACCCTTGGTTCCAAAGAACAGGGTGGCCAGGACAAACAGGCCGCTGCCGAACAGCAGCACCGTGCCCAGATTGAAGCCGCCGCCGGTCATGAGCTCAGATCTCCTCGTCGTGAACGCTGCTGATGCGCCAATTCTCCCAGGATTGTTGGGCGTTGTTGAACTCTTCGGCGGTGATGCTGTAACCCGCTGACGCAGCCACGGCCACAGGATCGGCTTTGCCGTCCTGGAGGCGGGCTTCCAGCTCGGGTTCGTCGAAGGCCTGGGCCAGCAGAGCCTGGAGATCGTTGGCTGACATGAAAGGCATGCCGTGTGGATGATCTCGGTTTAGCGCTCGCAGTCCGGGCTGTCAGGGATCAAAACCTGAAGGTTTGGTTGGTCGCTGACAGGTCCGGGCCGCGGCTGCATCAAGGCAGAAGCAGCCCGGCGCTCAGCACGGCCGGCATCGCTTGTTGGCCGGTGGCAGCCTCCAGCAGGGCCAGCGCGACCCCGGCCTTGCCGGTGAACAGGCCCGGCAGGTTGAGGGATCCGGTGTCGACACTGAAGAAGGTGTAGCCGCCTGTGGTTTGGGCGTTGCTGATCACCTTGCTTTCGGCGGCGGCCACCCGGGGCGACAGGGGCACACCGCTGACTTGGGCATCAACCTGCAGCAGGCTGGTCAGGCCCAGGGCCCCACAGCAGAGGTGACCGGCGTAGTCGTTTCTTGTGGCAGCGATCTCGTCGAGCACCGCCAGCGTGCTCTCGCGGGCCACCTGCCGCTCGGCCTCCATGGCTGCATCGCCGAGCCCCGAGGCCTGAAGCACCAGGCGCGACAGCAGAATCCCCGGAGCCCCATGGCACCAGCTGAGCATGAACTCGTTGGGGTCGTTGCTGCTTCTGAAGTCGGGCCAGTTGCCCCGTTCGGCGTCAAACACCGACCGTTCGTAGGCCACAGCACGCCCGGCAGCATCTGCGAACCGTTGCTCGCCCGTGACCTGGGCCAGGCGTGCCAGCGCGCCGGCCATGCCCGCCGCACCATGGGAGAAACCGGTCAGTGGGGGCCGGCGCAAGCTGCTCACAGCTCCTGCTGACCAGCCGCCATTGTCCTGTTGCAGTGCAAGCAGGCGATCGCCGCAAGCAGTGGCCAACTCCAAACTTCGGGGTAGCCCCGTCATCAGCAGGGGGCCGATCACCCCGCTGACGCCGCCGATGATGTCGATGGACTCATCGGCCTGTAGACGTTCGGGCCGCAGTTGCTGGACAAGCAGCTCGACCAGGTGGGCGGCCTGCTCCAAACCTGCCTCCTGCAGTAGCAGCAGGGTGAGCAGGGTGCCGCCCGTGCCCGAGATGCCGAAGGGCAGATCGCGCACCATGCGGAACAGTTGATCGTTGCTGTTGCGCTCGGCCAGCTCGGCCAGGCCTTCAAAACAGGCCCAGGCGCGTTCGCGCCAGCTCTGGGCGGCTGCGCCTTCGCTGGCCAGCGCGAGTTGGCCAAACAGCAGGGCGATGCCACTGCATCCCGAATACAACGAGTTGCCGATCAGGCCGAAGTGAAACGACTCGCCATCGGAGCCCAGGTCCATGCCCAGCCATTCGGGGCGCCCCTTGCGATCGCGAATGGCGGCGCTCCATAGCTCGTCTCCAAGGCGGAAGGCTTCGTTGCGGTAGACATCGGCTTCGAACACCCCTGCTTCGGCGGTGGGCTCCACGGCTGTGGGAGCCGCCGGCGGGAGGGCTGCGGCGGTCGACTTGAGATGCCGGGCAGCGATCGCCCCGCGGATCAGTTGCTGCTGAAACTCGATTTCGGCGGCATCCAGCTCGTCCAGACGGCGGCGGGCTGCGGTCAATCCACTCGACTTCATGAAGTCGGGAATTGGCGCCAGCCCCTCCGGCAGGGGCAGCTCTTCGCCGTCGATCAGGTGCTCGAAGAACGGAATGTCGAGCCGCTCCATCTGCAACAGTTCGGCTTTGAACATCGGCCAGTTGAGTGGCTTCTCACTGGCCAGCACAAAGCTGCGGCTCAGCTGCTCGAGCTTGAGCCCATGCACCACGGCGTTGCGCAGTGCGGCCGGCTCCAGCATCTGCCGTTGAATCGTGAAATACAGCCTGGTGGCCCTGGCCACCAGACGCCGCGGCTGCCCGCTGAAGCCATCGAGCGCCGTCAGCAGCAGCGGCCGCAGCCGCAGCGCTTCCTGCAGCTGGTTGGCAAAGCCCGTGCACAACTCGTCGATGTAATCAGTGAGGCGCTGGGGGCTGCCAAGCTCCACCGGCAGGCTGGTGGGCAGCTCGCAGGGCTGGCTGCTGCGGCCGGCCATCATCCCGTCGCTGTTGAGGCCCAGCCAGCCGGGCATCTCGCGTTCGGGCGGCGGCGGTTGAATGCCCAGGGCGCTGATGTCAAAGGCGCGCTTGCGGCCGGCGCCGGCCATCAGCCACTGGGGCAGCAGGCCTGAGCGCAGCACCGAGCCCTGCATCGAAGTCTGCAGGGGTGAAAGGAGATCGGGATCGTCGCCGTCGTCGCTGATCAGATCGCGCAGGTCGGCTTCCAGCAGAGTCTCGGTGTCGATCAGGATCAGCTGATCGCCGCTGGCGATCAGATTTTCGTAGTGGCAGTCGGTGCAACCCAACAGGTGCAGCACCGCCATGGTGCGACCGGCATTGGTATAGAACCGGGCCAGTTCGGCGTCGTCGCTGCAGGGGCGGTGTTCAACCCACTCCATGAAGCCGTAGCCGTCGCGGTTGACGATCGTCAGGCAGCGCAGGGGCTCGAGAGTTGAGGCGTCGTTGAGTGCCTGCAGATAGCGCTGGTAGGTCGCATCGACCTGCATGTCCTTGGGCTTGTAGACGACTTTGCGGGCTTCGTCTCCTTCGCCAAAAGTCAAAATTGCGACAGCCCGGCCGCCCCGGTGGGGATCGCT
>CAZJIF010000094.1:0-6777 GCA_964546045.1 uncultured Klebsiella sp.
ACGCTCACGTGGCTGTTGGCCTCGATGCGGCCCAGCACCTGGCGGGCCCGCAGCACCACCGACGGCGGCACCCCGGCCAGGCGGGCGGCCTCGATGCCATAGCTGCGGCTGGCGCCCCCCGGCACCACCCGGTGCAGAAACACCAGGGCATCGCCGGTTTCTTCGACCAGAACCTGGGCGTTGGCAACGTTCGGCAGCAGCGCAGCCAGTTCGTTGAGCTCGTGGTAGTGGGTCGCAAAGATGCTGCGGGCCGCCAGATCGCCCGCCAGGTGCTCGGCCACGGCCCAGGCGATCGCCAGTCCGTCAAAGGTGGCGGTGCCGCGCCCGATCTCATCGAGCAGCACCAGCGAGCGGCTGGTGGCGTGGTGCAGGATGTTGGCCGTTTCGGCCATCTCCACCATGAAGGTGGATTGGCCCGCCGCCAGGTCGTCACCGGCACCCACCCGGGTGAAGATGCGATCGGCGATCCCCAGCCGCGCCGCGGTTGCCGGGATCCAGCTGCCCATCTGGGCCATCAGTTGCAGCAGGCCCACCTGGCGCAGGTAGCAGCTCTTGCCGCTGGCATTGGGCCCCGTCAGGATCACCAGGTCGGGTTGCAGGCCGTCGCTCGCTCCGAGAGCGACCGCGTTGGGGGTGAATGGCTCTTCGACCAGCAGCTGCTCGACCACTGGGTGGCGGCCCGCTTCGATCACCAGCAGCCGCGCCTCGGGGCCGTCGGGGTCGGTGATCTCTGGGCAGCAGTAGCCATGGGTGGCGGCCAGGTCGGCCAGGCTGGCCAGGGCGTCGAGCTCGGCCACCAAACGGGCGGCCGTGCGCACCGGGTTGGCCTGCTTGCCCACCCGGGATCGCAGGTCACAGAACAGGTCGTATTCGCGCTGGGCCGCCCGGGCCTTGAGCTGCAGAATCTGACCCTCGCGCTGCTTCAGGGCCGGGGTGACGAAGCGCTCCTCGTTGGCCAGGGTCTGGCGGCGAATCCAGTGCTCCGGCACCGCGCCAGCCTTGGCGCGGCTGACCGCCAGGAAATAGCCAAAGGTGCGGTGGTACTGCAGCTTCAGCGTGCTGATGCCGCTGGCGCTGCGCTCTGCCGCTTCCTGTTCGGCCAGCCAACGGTCCTGATCGTCGAGCTGGTTGCGCAGCCCATCGAGCAGGGCATCAACGCCATCGTGAATCAGGCCACCCTCGCTCAGGGCCAGCGGTGGGGTGTCGAGCAGCACGTGGCGCAGGTCGGCGGCCAGGGCGTCCAGTTCGGGCCAGGGCCGGGCCAGGGCCTGCAGCGGGGTGCTGGTGGCATTGCGCAGCAGAGCTGCCAGCTGGGGTAGCCGCTCCAGCCCATCGGCCAGGGCCACCAGGTCCCGGGCCGAGGCGGTGCCGGCGCCGCAGCGGCCTGCCAGTCGCTCCAGATCTCCCATGGCCCGCAACAGGCGGCGCAGGGCGCTGCGCAAGGGCCGAGTGCCCACCAGTTCGCTCACGGCCGCCTGGCGCCGCAGGATCCCGGCCCGATCGACCAGGGGCGCTTCGATCCAACGCCGCAGGCAGCGGCCGCCCATGGCGGTCAGGGTGCTGTCGAGGGCCCACAACAGCGAGCCATGCACGCCGCCTCCCGTCTGGGTGCGGGTGAGTTCAAGGTTGCGGCGGGTGGCCGCGTCCAGCACCAGGGCATCGCCCGGGTGCCAGGTGGTGGGCAGATCCAGGGGCACCCGGGCTTCGTTGACGGTGCCGTCCAGGTAGGCCACCAGCCCGCCGGCGGCCCGCAGGGCCAGGGGCATCGCACCCAGCCCCAGGCCATCGAGGCTGGCCAGGCCAAAGCGTTGCTTGAGGGTGGCCGCGGCTTCGGCGGCAGCAAACGGGGTGCGGGGCTGGGGGGTGCGGTGCAGGCCAGGTGGGCACCAGCTGTGGGGGTCCGACTCGTCATTACCGCTACCGGTGGTGGTTTGGCCGTCTTCCCCCGGCACCAGCAGTTCGGCCGCCTCGAGCTGCAGCAGCTCCTGGTGCAGGGTGGCGCTGCCACTGCGCTGGCTGGCCCTGAACTCGCCGGTGCTGACATCGGCCACCGCCAGCCCCCAATTGGCACCCTCGTGGACCACCGCCGCCAGCCAGTTGTTGCGGCGCGCGCTCAACAGGCCCTCGTCGATCACGGTGCCCGGGGTGAGCACCCGGGTGATCTCGCGGCGCAGCAGCTCGCCCTTGGCGGGTCCGCGGGCGCCAGCCTCCTCCACCTGGTCGCACAGGGCAACGCTGTGGCCGCGCCGCACCAGCTCGCCGCAGTAACGCTCGGCGGCGTGATGGGGGATGCCCGCCATCGGCACCCGGCCGATGGCCTTGCCCCCCTCCTTGCCGGTCAGGGTGAGCTCGAGCAGCCGCGACACCAGGATCGCGTCTTCAAAGAAGCATTCAAAGAAGTCGCCCAGTCGGTACAGCAGCAGCCGCTCCGGGTGGGTGCTCTTGAGCTCCACGTAGTGGCGCAGCATCGGCGTCAGCTGCGCAGGCTTGACCAGGCTGTGGTGGTGCCAGGGCGGCAGGTCGTCGTCTGGGCTGGTCTCAACGGCGGTTTCGGCAACGGCCGTGCCTGTGGGGGCCGCTGACTGCCGTGTTCTGGGCCGGCTGCCGGCATCCGCCACCAGGGCCGCATCATGGGAGGCGGGGGGGCTGTCCGGGGTCGGGGGCTCCGTCGCCAATCCCAGCGCGGCCACCAGCGAGAGCTGCTGCTCGGCGTCTGCGGCCACGGCTCAGGCGATTGGGGCCGATCGATCGTAGGCGTGATGGCCCTGGGCCCTCAGCAGCGCTCCCTGGCATCGAGTTGTGAAGGAAGCGGAGCGGAGCCCACGGCTGTCCGGCCCTCGCGTGTGAGAATCCGCCCACTGGCTGGCGAATCAGGTTCGTGCAGCCCTTCGACGCCGAGCCATGCAGTACCTCAACACCCTCACCGTTCTGGCCCTGGTGGTGATGTCCTTTGCCCTGATCGTGGCCGTGCCGGTGCTCTACGCCAGCAACGAGGACAGTGGTCGCTCCAATCGCCTGATCCTCCTGGGCGGCCTGGTGTGGGTGGCCCTGGTGCTGGTCAATTGGGGCGTGAGCTTCTTTGTTGTCTGAACCCCAAGGCCCCGGGCGTCGCCACGTCCGCTGCTTAGGCTGGCGACACCTGCAGGGCCAACGGTTTGGGCGTTTTTGAGGGTCGGTTCACCGATGCGGCCAGCCTGCGCATCGCGGTCGTGGTCGCCCGCTTCAATGATCTGGTCACCGGCAAGCTGCTGAGCGGTTGTCTCGATTGCCTCAGCCGCCATGGCATCGATGTTGGTGAGGCCAGCACCCAGCTCGATGTGGCCTGGGTGCCGGGCAGTTTCGAGATTCCCCTGGTGGCCCAGCGTCTGGCTGCCAGCGGTCGCTACCAGGTGGTGGTCACCCTGGGGGCCGTGATCCGGGGCGACACCCCCCACTTTGATGTTGTGGTGGCCGAGGTCAGCAAAGGGGTTGCCGCCGTCAGCCGTGACACCGGCGTGCCGGTGATCTTTGGTGTGCTGACCACCGACACCCTGCAGCAGGCCCTCGAACGGGCCGGCATCAAGAGCAACCTGGGCTGGAGTTACGGCCTGCAGGCGCTCGAGATGGGCAGCCTGATGGGGGCCTTGCCCTAAGCAGCGCTGCCAGCAACGCTGCGCTCCAAGCCCTGATTCAGCTCCGATCTAGCCCGGATCCGCTGATCAGCGGGCAGGCACCGCTGTTTGACGGCAGGTTGCTGGCCTTGGCCTGCTCAAACCTGCCTTGCCCAGCGTTTCCAAAGGTCTGCTGCTTGCCGGCGGCAACGGCACGCGTCTGCATCCGATCACCCAGGGGGTGAGCAAGCAGCTGCTGCCGGTGTACGACAAACCGATGGTGTTTTATCCCCTCAGCACCCTGATGCTGGCGGGAATCCGCGAGGTGTTGGTGATCACCACCCCGCACGATCAGGGGGCCTTCAGGCGTCTGCTGGGCGATGGCCGTGCCTGGGGCATGACCATTCACTACGCCATCCAGCCCAGCCCCGACGGACTGGCCCAGGCCTTTGTGATCGGCGCTGACTTTTTGGACGGCTCGGCCGCGGCCCTGGTGCTCGGCGACAACCTCTTCCATGGTCACAATCTGGTGACCCTGCTGCAGAACAGTCAGGCCGACGCGCTCGGGGCCACCGTCTTTGCCTATCCGGTGCGCGACCCTGGGCGCTTCGGCGTGGTCGGGTTTGACGGCGAGCGACGGGTGGTCAGCCTCGAGGAGAAACCCGTCCATCCCCGCTCGCGCTTTGCGGTCACCGGCCTGTATTTCTATGACCACACCGTGGTCGAGCGGGCCGCCAGTCTGAGCCCCTCCCACCGCGGCGAGCTCGAGATCACCGACCTCAACCGCCAGTACCTCGAGGAGGGACTGTTGCGGGTCGAGCTGATGAGCCGGGGCATGGCCTGGCTCGATACGGGCACCTGCGATTCGCTGCATGAGGCGAGCAGTTACATCCGCACCCTCGAGCGGCGTCAGGGCCTCAAGGTCGGCTGCCCCGAGGAGGTGGCCTGGCGCCAGGGCTGGATCGATGACGACCAGCTGGCGGCCCTGGCCGAGCCCCTGCGCTGCAGCGGCTACGGCGACTATCTGCTGCGGCTGCTGGCCGATGGCGACGGGAACGGCCAGCCATGAACGTCCAGCCCCTGGCTCTCGACGGTCTGCTGCTGGTCACCCCCGAGCTGTTCGGCGATCCCCGGGGCTGCCTGTTCGAGAGCTGGAACCAGCGTCGCTGGTCCAGCGCTCTGCAGGCCCACGGGCAGGAGCCTGTCCCGTTTGTGCAGGAGAACCACTCCTGCTCAAGACGTGGTGTGCTGCGGGGTCTGCACTATCAGCTGCCCCCCCATGCCCAGGCCAAACTGGTGCGCTGCATCCAGGGCGAGATCTTTGATGTCGCCGTCGATCTGCGGCCCGGTTCGGCCACCTGTGGCCGCTGGATCGGCGTGGTCCTCAGCGCCGCCAACCGCCAGCAGCTGTGGTTGCCGGCTGGCTTTGCCCATGGCTTTCTGTGCCTGTCGGAGACGGCCGAGGTGCTGTACCGCGCCACCGCCTTCTGGCACCGGGCCAGCGAGCGCGCGCTGCGTTGGGATGACCCCGCCCTGGCGATTGACTGGCCCCTGGCCCGCCTGGCCGGTGCCCGGCCGCTGCTGTCGCCCAAGGATGCGCAGGCCCCCCTGCTGGCCGAGGCTGGTGAGCTGTTGCCCCTACGGCTGTGATCGTTCTGCTTACCGGTGCGGCTGGCCAGCTTGGCCAGGCGCTGCAGCGCCAGCTGCCGCCGGGGATGCGGCTGGTCGCCACCAGCCGCAGCGGCGGCCCCGGGTTGCTGCCGCTTGATCTGGCCGATCCCCAGGCTTGCCGTCAGGCCGTGCTCGATCTGCGGCCCGACTGGGTTGTCAACAGCGGCGCATACACGGCGGTTGACCGGGCCGAAAGCGAGCCCGCGCTTGCCAACGCGGTCAATGGCGGCGCCCCGCAGGCATTGGCCGAGGCCCTGCTGCAGACCGGCGGCCGCCTGTTGCAGCTGAGCACCGACTTCGTCTTCAGCGGCAACCAGGGCACGCCCTACCGCCTTGAGCAGGCGCGCGATCCCCTGGGGGTGTACGGCGCCAGCAAGGCTGCGGGCGAACGGGCGGTCGAACGGGTGCTGGGTGGCAGCGGTCGTGGCGTGATTCTGCGCACCAGTTGGGTGATGGGCCCGGTCGGGCGCAACTTTGCTTTGACGATGCTGGGGCTGCACCGCGAACGGGGGGCAGCGGGTCAGCCCCTGGCGGTGGTGGCGGACCAGGTGGGTGGCCCCACCAGCACCCACACCCTGGCGGCCGCCTGCTGGCGGGTGCTCGAGACGGGCCTGGAGGCGCCGTTGCTGCACTGGAGCGATGCCGGTGCGGCCAGCTGGTACGACGTCGCTGTCGCTGTCGGCGAGCTGGCCCAGCAGCTGGGGCTGCTCGAGCAGCCTGCTGCCGTCAGGCCGATCACCAGCGCCGACTACCCCACACCGGCGCGGCGGCCCAGCTACTCGCTGCTCGACTGCAGCGGCAGCCGTGCCTTGCTGGGTCTGGAGCCGACCCACTGGCGCCTGGCCCTGCGCCAGCTGCTGGCGCAGCTGTGAATACGCTCAGCCCGTGGACTGCGCGCAACGACCCATGACCGCACCGATGCTCTCGGCTGGCGAGCTGCTGGCAGGACGCACGCGGGTGTTGGTGACCGGTGGTGCCGGTTTCATCGGTGGGGCGGTGGTGCGCCGCCTGCTGCAGACCAGCGAAGCGCTGGTGTTCAACCTCGACAAGCTGGGCTACGCCAGCGATCTGACCAGCATCGGCGAGCATCCGCGCCACCGCTTCCTGCAGGTGGATCTGGCCGACGCTGACGCGACCAGCGCCGCCGTGGCCGCCGCCGACCCCGATCTGGTGCTGCACCTGGCTGCCGAAAGCCATGTGGACCGGTCGATCGAAGGTCCGGCCGCCTTTCTGGAGAGCAATGTGCTCGGCACCTTTCAGCTGCTGCAGGCGGTGCGCAGCCATTGGCACCAGCTGCCGGCCGAGCGTCAGGAGCGCTTCCGCCTGCTGCACATCAGCACCGATGAGGTGTTCGGCAGCCTGGGCCCGGAGGGACGGTTCTCGGAGACGACCCCCTATGACCCCCGCTCGCCCTATTCGGCCAGCAAGGCCGCCAGTGACCATCTGGTGCGTGCCTGGCATCACACCTATGGCCTGCCGGTGGTGCTCACCAACTGTTCCAACAACTACGGCCCCT
>CAZJIF010000095.1:0-6532 GCA_964546045.1 uncultured Klebsiella sp.
GCCAGAGCCAGAGGGATCTCGTAGCTGATCGACTGGGCCGCCGCGCGCAGGCCACCCAGCAGGGAATATTTGTTGTTGGAGGCGTAGCCGCTCATCAGCAGGCCGATCGGCTGAATGCTGCTGAGGGCAATCCACAGAAAAATGCCGATACCGACATTGCTGATCAGCAGGTTCTGACCGAAGGGGACCACCAACCAGCTGAGGATGACCGGGACCAGCACCAGGATCGGCCCCAGGGTGAACAGCAGGCCGTCGGCCCGGGCCGGGATGATGTCCTCCTTGAACACCAGCTTGAGGCCATCGGCCATCGGCTGCAGGATCCCCAAGGCGCCGGCGTATTCAGGGCCGATGCGCTGCTGCACGGCGGCCGAGATTTTGCGCTCGAGCCAGACGTTGACCAGCACGCCCACAACGGCAGCCACCAGCACCAGCACCATCGGCAGGGGCAGCCACAACAGGTGCGCCATGCCGGGGCTGAGGCCGACCCCCTCAAGGGTCGCCTCAAAGCTGGCCTGCAGGTCAAGGGAATTCACCATCGCACGGCATCCGTTGCTGAAACTTAGCGGGCCTGCAGGGGCAACCAGTCACGGCCCGCGGCCCCGGTGTAGATCTGCGAGGGCCGGTAGATGCGGTTGGCCCCCAGCTGCTCCTTCCAGTGGGCCAGCCAGCCGGCGGTGCGGGCGATGGCAAAGATCGGCGTGAACAGGTCCTCAGGGATGCCGAGCTTGCGGTACACCAGGCCCGAATAGAAGTCGACGTTGGGATAGATCCCTTTGGGGCCCAGCCGGGTGGCGGCGGCCTGCTCGAGGCTGCGGGCCAGGTCGTACAGCGGGTCGTGGCCGAAGCGGTCGAACAGCTCCTCGGCCAGCTTCTGCAGGATCACGGCCCGGGGGTCCTTGACCTTGTATTCCCGGTGCCCAAACCCCATGATCTTCTGCTTGCTGGCGATGGCCTGGTCCAGCCAGGCGTCGACCCGGTCGACGCTGCCGATCTCCTCGAGCATCGTCAGCACGTCCTCGTTGGCCCCGCCATGCAGCGGGCCGGCCAGGGTGCCGACCGCTGAGGCCACCACCGCATAGGGATCGGTGAGGGTGCTGGCCGTCACCCGGGCGCTGAAGGTGCTGGCGTTGAGGCTGTGCTCGGCGTGCAGGATCAGGCAGGCATCAAAGATGCGCGCCGCCATGGGATCGGGTTCCCGCTCGGTGAGCATGTAGAGAAAGTTGGCCGCGTAAGGCAGGTCGTCGCGGGGCTGAATCGGATCCTGGCCTTTGCGGATCAGCTGGAAAGCCGCCACCATCGTCGGGATCTTGGCCAGCAGCCGCACCACCGCGCCGGCGATGTACTCGGGGTTGTCGAGCGCCCGGCGTGAATAAAAGAGACCCAGGGACGCTGCGCTGGCCTGCAGCGCATCCATCGGGTGCCCCTGGGACGGAAAGCTCTTCATCATGTCGCGGATGCGGAAGCTCACCCGCCGGTGCATCTGCACCTCGTGCTCAAAAGCCCGCAGCTCGGCGGCCGTGGGCAGCTCACCCCAGATCAGCAGATAGGCGGTCTCGAGAAAACTGCTCTGGGCCACCAGATCGCCGACCGTGTAGCCCCGGTAGGTGAGCAGACCCTGGCGACCCTCGATGTCGCAGATGGCCGAGTGGGTCGCGGGGACCCCCTCCAGGCCGGGCCTGAAGGGCAACCCCTCCACCGGGGGAGTCAAGGAATCGACGGCCATGACCCTGATGCTGATCGCTCGAACCTAAGGCGGCCCCAGCGACCCAGGCCGTAGCAATCACAGCAGGACCCTGGGAGTCAGCAGCAGCAGCAGGCGGGCGGCCGCCTGCTCCGGGGACCAGTCCAGCAGCACCACACCGGCCTTCTTGAGTTGCAGGCTGCCGGCAGGGGCCCCGATCAGGCCAGCCGCGAGGCCGCTCAGATCGGGTTCATGGCCGACCAGCGCCCAGCGCTGGCCATCCAGCACGTGCCCGGCACTGCACTGCTGCAGCCAGGCGGCGGCATCACCGCCGGGCGCCAGGGCCCCGGCCTCGGCCATCGCCGGGGCCAGCCCGGCCTGCACCGCCAGCTCGGCGGTCTGCCGGGCGCGCAGCAGGGGACTGGTGAACAGCTGCGCGCAGGTCAGCTCGAGGCTCAGCAGACGCTGCAGCACGCCGGCCGTGCGGCGGCGGCCGGCTGGGGTCAGCGGCCTGGCACCATCGACCAACAGGGGGTCCAAGGCCGGATCTGCCACGGCATCGGCGGCGATGCCGTGGCGCAGCAGCAGCAGCTCAGCCATCGAACTGCAGGCGTGCCTTGAGCAGCAGTTCGCCCGAGCCGGGCTCGACAGCCAGGGCCAGGCCCTGGACGGCGTCGGCCAACGGCCGGCCCGCCAGACCCGAAACCAGCTGCCAGGGCTGCCACTGCTGCAACAGGTCACGGGCGGGGGCGGCTGCCAAGGCCCAGCGCAACAGTGCCTGCGGTGCCGCCAACCCCTCAAGCTGGGCCAGCCGTTGGCGGGGCTGCTGCCGTTGCTGCAGCTGCTGCGACAGCAGGGCCAGGCTCTGGGCCCACCAGACCGGCGCATCGGTGCTGCCAGCCGCGGGCAGGGTATGGGCACCCAGCAGGGTGGCCTGCAGGTGTGGGTCAGTCTCACCGCGCTGCTTGCGCAGGGCCGCCGGCGTGATCGCCGCCAGCCGGGTCCAGACCTGAACGGTCTGGCCCTGCAACTGCAGGGGGGCCTCCACCAGGCCTGCGGCCCGCAGACCGTCCTGCAGCTGCTGGGGGTCAGGGCTGTGGGCGGCGCTGCCCAGCTGCCAGCCCAGGGGGTCCTGAGCCCAGAGCAGGGGGCCATGATCAGCCGCCGCCACCCGTGCCGGCATCGCCTCGGACTCGACCGCCAGCACCCGCTGCAACAGGCCCTGCAACTGCTGTGGCCAGTCGGCAGGCGCCTGCAGCACAGCAAGGCTGTCGGCGTCGCCGCGGTAGGCCTGCAACAGCGCAGCCGCCCCGGGACCGTCAGGGTCTGCAGCTGGCCCCAGGTTGACCCCGTCAGCCAGTTCAATCCGGGCCTCCAGCGCCAGGCTGGCCCCCTCGGGGCGCACGGCAGCCACCAGGCTGGCGGCCCCCGGCCACAGGCGGTCCTGCAGAGCACCCGGCCCGGCGCTGATCAGGGCGACACCCTGGCCCAGCTGGCGCAGGCTGGCTTGAAAGGCCGGACTGGAGGCCTGATTGAGCTCGTCGATCTGGGACACATCCAGGGCCTGCTCAAGCACCCCACGCCCCGAGGCGATCAACACCAGGTCGTCGTTGATCAATGCGGTGGCCAGCGGTTGGGCGGATTGGCCAACCAACCCGCCGCGGCCGCTGATCAACCCCATGCCCCGATAGCTGCTGACCTGCAGATCGGTCCCGGCCAGGCTGCGGGTCTGCCAAAAGCGCTGCAGAAAACGCCGCGCTCCTTCTGGGTCGCGGCTGCGCAGGCTCAGCAACCAGCCGCTGGGCGGAGCATCGGCCCGGTCGGCCAGCAGGGCCAGGCCTGTTTCGGGAGCAAGCCAGCCCGCCAGCTCGCTGGCGTAATCGAGGCCTGCCGCGGCAAAGGCGCCATCCCGCAGCGCCGCGACCGCTTCGACCGCCTGGCGGCGCTGGCGGCTGGGGGCCACAGCCCGGGCATAGCCCTCGAGCTGGCGGCCATCACTGAACACGAACAGACTCAGGGGGGCCTGGCGAGGCACGAACCGGGCCGCCAGCGGCATGCTGAGGTTGTGGTGCTGGAGCTGCAGCGGTGAATGGGCCAGCACCCACCACCAGGCCGTGCCAGCTATGGCGAGCAGCGCCATCAGACTTGCCAGCACCACCGCCAGAAACGGGCGGGCCTTCATGCAACCCACGCAGGATGGGTCCATCTTGACCCCTGTGGCCGCCATGACCACTCCGATCGGCATTCGCGCCCGCCAGCTGCAGGAACGCCTGCAGGCCGGCGAGCTGATTCAGCTGGTGGATGTGCGCGAAGACCAGGAGCTGGAGATCGCACGCCTCGACCACCCCGTGATTCACCTGCCCCTGAGCCGGTCGGCTGAGTGGATGGAGCAGCTGGAGGTCCTGCTCGACCGCGACCGGCCCGTGGCCGTGCTCTGCCATGCCGGAGTGCGCAGCTGGCAGTTCGGCTGCTGGTTGATCGAGCAACACGGTTACACGGCCGTGCTGAACCTGCAGGGGGGGATCGACGCCTGGAGTGTGGAGGTGGATCCAGCCGTGCCCCGCTACTGAGCGATCCGGCCTCGAGGTCCGCCTGAATCGCCCTACGCTCCAACGCAGTTCGCCGGCTGGAGCACGGCCCACCCTTGCAGAGCCTTTCCCCCCGCCAACAACAGGTTCTGCAGGCAACGGTGCAGCATTACGTCGACACCACCGAACCCGTGGGCAGCAAAACCCTGGTGCGCCGCTTTGGCCTGGGGGCCAGCGCCGCCACGGTGCGTTCGGCCATGGGAGCCCTCGAGCAACGGGGACTGCTCACCCAGCCCCACACCTCGGCCGGCCGCATCCCCAGCCAGGCCGGCTACCGCGCCTATGTCGACCAGCTGCTGCCCGCTCCTGGGGCAGCGGCCCATCAGCTCCAACGGGAGCTGATGGGGCTGAGCCTGCAATGGGCAGCCCTCGATGACCTGTTGCTGCACCTGGCCAGGCGCCTGGCCGATTTGACGGGGCTGCTCAGCCTGATCACGCCGCCGCAACGCCGCCAACGCGATCTGCACGCCATTCGCCTGGTGCCCCGTGAAGACCGCTTGCTGGTGTTTCTGGTCGAAGGGGCCGCTTCGAGCAGCAGCCTCAACCTGCGGCTGCCAAGGGGTCTGGATCAGCAGATCCCGATTCTGGAGCGCTGGCTCAACGCCCAGTTGCAACGGTCCGATGCCGACCAGGCGGCTGGTGCATTCGCCTGGGATCGGCTGCCGGCCGAACTGCGCAGCAGCGGCACCCTGCTGCGTCAGGCCCTGGGCCATCACGATCACCGCCAGCAGGACCCCGACGCGGTGGTGGCCTCCGGCCTCGGAGGCCTGCTCAGCCAACCTGAATTTCAACGCACCGCAAGCCTGTTGCCGCTGGTGGCCCTGGTGGAAAACCACCCCAGCGAGGTGCTGGGCCCCAAGCCCAGCGATGGAAGCGTCTGGATCGGGCACGAACACCCTCACCAGGCACTCAACCAATGCGCCGTCGTCCAGGCCTGCTACTGCTGCGCCGACGGATCCCAGGGACGGGTGGCCTTGGTCGGTCCGATGCGGATGGCCTATGCCACAGCACGGGCCGCCGTGCGCTCGGCCGCGGACCTGCTGCAACGCTTGCTGAGCTGAGCCGTGCAACCAGCACCGATGGCCATGCCACCTCGCCAGCGATGGTCACGCCATGGTCTGCCCTGGCTACTGGGGGGGATCACCAGCCTGGCGCTGGCGTTGATCGGAATCGGGCTGGCCCTGCAGCCCCCGTTGCACGCCGCGCCGACCCCCAGCCAGCTGCCTGCCGAGCCGATCGTGGTCGACATGCGACTGGCCAACATCTACGGCTTTTCAACCAATGACAAGTCCTACACGGTTGAAGGCAAGCTGTGGCTGACCTTTTCGAGTCGACTGGAACAGGAGCTGCGCCAAAACAATCTCGATCCAGTCCAACTGATCAGCTTCTACAACAGGATCAAGCCCTGGGATTCGGAGCTGACTCATCTCAACAACACGCCCGAGAAGCTGCCCGACGGCCGCTACCGCACGAGCTACACCTTCAACGGCAACTTCTATGCAGACAATGTCGATTTCAAACTTTCGCCTTTTGGCGACCTAGACCTGTCCGTCATCATCCAAGCCGAGCCAACCCCATTGAGCACGGTAGACACACGTCAGCCACTCAAACTGGTTGCTGGCGAAGGCGAGCTGGGCTCAAGAGTCAACATCAATGGCTACAAATTATCGGGCTGGCAGTTCAAACTGATCCAACGGCTTAGCAGCTCAAAGCTCGAGCGGATCAGGTCACTACCGGCATCAAGACTCGAGTTTCGGGTTTCTTACCAGACCAACTTCTGGGCAGCGCTTGTCGAGTGGATTCTTCCCTTGACCATCGTGATGCTGCTGACCCTGCTCGCACCCAACATCTGCAACACGATGGGATCCGAGCGGCTGGCCATTCCACCCGTTGTGCTGCTCACGATCGTGCTGATGCAGCAGGCCTATCGCGAATCGCTGCCATCCCTTCCCTACCTGACGTTTCTCGATGGCCTGTACGCCTATTCGTACGTGGTCACCCTGGCCATTTTCGTGCTGTTCATTCGCGCCAGCAACCTGTTGAACAACGCCCCGAGCGAACAGCTTGCTCCGGTGCGTCGCCAGATTGATCGGTTGGACATTCTGGTTCAGGTCGGAGCCCTGAGCGGCTATGTCCTGCTGGTGCTGAGTTGGTTCACCACCCCCTGAGCCTCAGCCGCCCAGGCCCCCCAAGCTGGAGCCCAGCTTGTCGGCGACGGTGTTGACGTCCTTGTCGCCGCGGCCCGAGAGGTTGAGCACCACCT
>CAZJIF010000096.1:0-6482 GCA_964546045.1 uncultured Klebsiella sp.
TCAGCACCATTCCGGTGGGATTGCTGGGGCTGTTGAGCACCAGCAGCTTGCTGGCGGGGCCAATCGCCGCCTCCAGGTCCTGGGCCTGCAACCGGAAGCCGCTGGCTGCGGTGCTCGGAATCAGCCGCACCGAGGCGCCGGCCAGCTGGGCCATGTCCGGATAGCTCAGCCAGTAGGGCGAGGGCAGCAACAGCTCATCGCCTGGTTGGAGGAGCACCTGAAACAGGTTGAACAGGGCCTGCTTGCCACCGTTGGTGACGAGCACCTGCTCAGGGCGGGTCGCGACCTGGTTTTCGCGGCTCAGCTTGTGGGCGATCGCCTCCCGCAGGGCCGGTTCGCCCGCGGCTGGGCCATAGCGGGTGTGGCCCGCCTCGAGGGCGGCGGCTGCGGCCTGGCGTATGAACGCCGGCGTGTCGAAATCCGGTTCGCCCGCGCTCAGGCTGCAGATGTCGGCTCCGGCAGCCTTGCGTTGCTTGGCCTTGGCGGCGATCGCCAGGGTCAGCGACGGCTGCAGGGCCGTTGACCGCGCCGACAGCCAGGCGCGTGCGGCGGCAGCAGAACTCGGTGAGGTCGGCGTCGCCGGCATCGTGCAGGGGGCGATGGAGCCATCCTGCCCTATGCCTTTGCGGCGATGGGTTCAGTCCGAACCGTGGCGGGCGCAGGATGGCCCCCGTGCGATCGGCCCGATGTCCCTGCAGCACCAGCTTGAAGCCCTGGCCCAGGCCTGCCGCGACTGTCGCCTTTGCCCCCTGGCGGCCGAGCGGCGGCAGGTGGTGGTCAGCCGGGGAAATCCCAGAGCGCGGCTGATGTTGATCGGTGAAGCTCCCGGCGCCGACGAGGACGCCTGCGGTCAGCCCTTTGTCGGCCGGTCGGGCCAGCTGCTGGATCGGTTGCTGCTCCAGGCGGGACTGGATCCCCACGAGGACCTTTATCTCTGCAATGTGATCAAGTGCCGACCGCCGGCCAACCGTCGCCCGCGGCCGGCCGAGCTCGCGGCCTGCAGACCCTGGCTGGCCGAGCAGATCCGCCTGGTGGATCCGGACCTGGTGCTGCTGGTGGGTGGCACGGCGCTCGAGGCGGTGCTGGCCATCAAGGGCGGTATCACCGGCCTGCGGGGTCAGTGGCTTGCTGCCGACGAGGGGCCGATGGCTGCGGTGCTGCAGCAGCGCCGGCTGATGCCGCTGCTGCATCCGTCCTATCTGCTGCGCTTTGCCCGTGACCAGGAGGGCAGCCCCCGCTGGCTAACCCGCCAAGACCTGCAGCTTGTGCGCGCCGCCCTGCATGGGCACCCCAACTGACCCTGGTGCTGTGACAGCCTTGCTGCCATCGATGGTGCCTGCTCTGCCATGACCGCCGCCCCGGTCCGCCCTGACGTTGTTGCTACGGACTGGGCCAGCAACCCGCGCTACGACACCCAGAGCAAGCGCCGCAAGACTCGCAGCGTGCGCGTCGGCAGCATCTGGATCGGCAGCGACCACCCGGTGGTGGTGCAGTCGATGATCAATGAGGACACCCTCGATATCGAGGGGGCCACCGCCGGCATCCGCCGCCTGCACGAGGCGGGCTGCGAGATCGTGCGGGTCACGGTGCCTTCGCTGGCCCACGCCAAGGCCATGGGTCAGATTCGCCAGCGGCTGATCGACACCTATCAGCCGGTGCCCCTGGTGGCCGATGTGCACCACAACGGCATGAAGATCGCCCTCGAAGTGGCGCAGCATGTCGACAAAGTGCGCATCAATCCGGG
Source organism: uncultured Klebsiella sp. (assembly GCA_964546045.1). Taxonomy (GTDB): domain Bacteria; phylum Cyanobacteriota; class Cyanobacteriia; order PCC-6307; family Cyanobiaceae; genus RGUW01. The sequence goes on from CAZJIF010000096.1 coordinate 1,745, forward strand.
ATTGTTCGTGTTCGACAAGCCCGATCCCAACCGCACCGAGTTCTCGGACGCCGAGATCGCCGCGATCGGGCAGCGCATCGAGGAGACCTTTGCCCCCCTGGTGCAGCTGCTCAAGCAGCAGGACAAGGCCCTGCGCATCGGCGTCAACCATGGCTCCCTGGCCGAGCGGATGTTGTTCCGCTACGGCGACACACCCCTGGGCATGGTCGAGAGCGCGATGGAATTCATCCGCATCTGCGACCGGCTCGACTTTCACAACATCGTCGTGTCGATGAAGGCCTCACGGGCGCCCGTGATGATGGCCGCCTACCGGATGATGGCCGACCGCATGGATGCCGAGGGGTTCCCCTATCCCCTGCATCTTGGTGTTACCGAAGCGGGTGATGGGGACTACGGGCGGGTCAAGAGCACGGCCGGGATCGCGCCGCTGCTGGCCGAGGGCATCGGCGACACGATCCGGGTGTCACTGACCGAGGCACCCGAGAAGGAGATCCCAGTCTGCTATTCGATTTTGCAGGCCCTGGGGCTGCGCAAAACCATGGTCGAGTACGTGGCCTGCCCCAGCTGTGGCCGCACCCTGTTCAACCTGGAGGAGGTTCTGCACCAGGTCCGCAGTGCCACGGCCCACCTGACGGGCCTCGACATCGCTGTGATGGGGTGCATCGTCAATGGCCCCGGAGAGATGGCGGATGCCGATTACGGCTATGTGGGCAAGACCCCTGGCGTGATCTCCCTCTACCGGGGCCGCGAGGAGATCCGCCGCGTGCCGGAGGCCGAGGGGGTGCAGGCCCTGATCCAGTTGATCAAGGACGATGGCCGCTGGCTCGATCCCTAAACCGGCAACACCGCGCTCCAGGGCGGGCTTCTGCCGCTAGTTTGAAGTGAGGATTTCAGGCCGGATGATGGGTGCCAGCAGGTCAGTGGTGGTGTTGGTCGGGCTGAGCGCCTGTGCCGCCACGGCAGTGTTGGCGCGTGAAGTCGTCACACCGCCAGGCGGCAGCTCGCGCATCAGCGACAGCCCCAAGGAGGTCATTGATCAGACCTGGCAGATCGTCTTTCGCGACTATCTCGATACCACCGGCAAATACAACGACGAACGTTGGCGCAAGCTGCGCCGTGACGTGCTGGCCAAGAGCTACGGCAATCCCAAGGAGGCCTACGACGCCATCCGCGGCATGCTCGGCAGCCTGGATGATCCCTATACCCGGTTCCTGGACCCGCGTGAGTTCAAGGAGATGCAGATCGACACCTCCGGGGAGCTCTCGGGGGTGGGCATCCAGCTGAGCCTCGACAAGGAGACCAAGGAACTGGTCGTCGTCTCGCCGATCGAGGGCTCTCCCGCCTCCCGGGCCGGGGTGCAGCCCAAAGATGTGATCACCGCCATCGATGGCAAAAGCACCAAGGGCATGAGCACCGAGGATGCAGTCAAGCTGATCCGCGGCCAGGCCGGTACCGCCGTGAAGTTGACGTTGCGGCGCAAGGGTCAGCCTGTGGAGCTGTCGCTCACCCGCGAGCGCATCGAACTGCATGCGGTGGAGCACCAGATCAACACCACCGGCGACGGACTCAAGGTCGGTTACATCCGCCTCAAGCAGTTCAACGCCAACGCCACCAAGGACATGCGCGTTGCCCTCAAGGACCTCGAGGACAAGGGGGTTGATGGCTACGTGCTCGATCTGCGCAGCAACCCCGGCGGCTTGCTGATGGCCAGCATTGAGATCGCCCGTCAGTGGCTCAATGAAGGCACCATCGTCTCCACCAAGACCCGTGATGGCATCACCGATGTCAAGAAGGCCAACGGCCGGGCCCTGACCAGCAAGCCCCTGGTGATCCTGGTCAACGAGGGCTCGGCCAGTGCCAGCGAAATTCTTTCGGGCGCCCTGCAGGACAACAACCGGGCCGTTCTGGTCGGGCAGAAGACCTTCGGTAAGGGCTTGGTGCAGTCAGTGCGCGGTCTGTCCGATGGCTCGGGCATGACGGTGACCATCGCCAAGTACCTGACCCCCCGCGGCCGTGACATCCACAAGCACGGCATCGCCCCTGATGTGGCGGTCAAGATGGGCGAGCAGGAGGCGCAGCGTCTCAAGCTCGAGGACTTGGGCACCCGCAAGGACAGCCAGTACCGGGTTGCCGAATCGACCCTGGTCAAACGGGTGCGCAGTGCCGGCACGGTCGAGAAGGCTTACAACCCCACCAGCGCCAACGTCCCGGCAGCCACCGCCACCCCGGCCGCTTCAGCCAAGCCCTGATCGGGCTGACAAGGGTTAGAGCGGCATCAATAGACCGTGCTCGCTGTAGGCCCGCTCGAGCCGCAACACCCGCCCGGCTTCTGGCTGCCAGCTGAGCGCAACCCGCTCCACCGTGCCCGCGCGACGCTGATTCGGGGTGGTGATCTGCAGAGCTGCTGAGGAGCCTTCGATCCATTGCCATTGGTCTGTGCTCAGAGCTTGGCCTGAGAGCTGAAGCGGCCCAGCCGGTGCGTCGTGCGGAGTACCGGGGCGGCTTTCGCAGACCAGCACCAATGACTCGAGGCTGGTGCTGCCGTGGCGCACGATCACGCGGCGGCGGCGCTGCCCCCACACCAACGACAGCTCGCACACCCACGGCCAAGGGCCAATGCGATCGGGGCCCAGGCTCCAATGTCCTTCAGGGCTGATCTGCATTTCGGCAGGTGGATCCACAAACTGCATCGAGCGCACCGTGCCGGTGGAGGTGTTGGTGAGATCGGCGTGAATCGTGCCTTGCCGATCGGCTACTTCGAGATGGCTGCCAAAGCGCTCCAGTTCGCGGCCGCTGCTATCGAGGCGAATGAAGCATCCCTCCCAGATGCCTGCGTTGAAGCGCATCAATGTGGCGCGCGTCGAAGCTTGATCCTCCCCTGCCAAGTTATGCATGGTTTGATCTTGAGACATCATCAATCGGTCGATCCAAGCGATCGGAGCGGCGATGCACTAGCGGTTGAGTGTGTAGGTAGTGCTGCTCAAGATCATGCGGCCTCCCGAGCTGTTGGAGCAGGTGAGTTGATTCGCTTTGGCTTCGCAGGTGATGCCGTTGATGGAGAAATTCTTGCCATTGCCAATCACCGATGCATTGGGATTCCAGGTGGTATCGCTTGATCGGATTGCAACTGCTTTGCCCTTGCTTGGAATCACAAAGCTATTTCCATAGCAACCATTGTCTTGACAGGCCCACGGCTTCCAGCTGTGTTTGGCCACATCGCAGCGCAGCTTGTTGTCAACAACAGCGCAGGAAATGTTTTGATCTTGTGTGATCCAATAGCCCTCCACCTCTGCTGCTTTTGCGTTGGAACTTATCCCACTGCCGATTGCTGTCAGCGCCAAGATGGCAACGATTGTGGGTCGCATCATTCTCGATCAACCTGGCTAGCACTGTAGAGGCCGTTGATCGGCTCGCTCTCAGGGGCTTGGCTCACAATGGAGGACATGACTGAGCCAAACGCTTCGATCTGGCAAACCAAACCGTGGTGGTGCCAGCCCTGGTCCATCGTTCTCACGGGTGCAGGCGTGGTGGTGGCGAGCTGGTTCGTGCTGCACCGGTGGTGGATCAGCTTGCCCGTTGCGGTTGGCGTGGGGTTGTGGTGGTTTGTGTTTTTGCTCTTGGTTCCGGCTGCCTATCAGCAGTCCCTTCAGCAGGAGTCTGCTGCCAGCCCTGAGCAGGGCTGAATCAGGCGGCGCCGGCCACCGGTTGCATCAGGCCGCCGCCAGGGCTCGAGTCGTCGTCGTCGTTCTCGTTGGTGCCTTGGGTCAAGGCATAAATCCCCAGTGCCACAAGGCTGATCACCGCTGACAGGGCGCCGAACCCGCCGTTGCCTGCCCCCAGATCAATCAGCTCGCCCATGGCGCTCCGTTACACAACTTCTCACAATTGTAACGGAGTTTTGCTGGGATTGCTCACAGCGTCAGCACAGCCGCGTTCTGGGTCGCCAGCTGCTCGGTCCGCTGGGCCTCGGTCAGGCCATCGGCATCGGGAATCTGGGCGGCCATGAGCCCCAGCCAGCCCTTGAGCTCGTCGACCTGCTTGTCCATCGGCAGCACCCCCAGGCCACGGGCCAGAACCTTGGCGCTGGCGCCGCTGCCGGCCTGGTACACCAGCCGCCCATGGAGGTGCTGGGGCAGCCCCTGGCGCAGCAGGCGAAAGGCGGGCTCTTCCATCGGCGTCTCCAGGGCGATGTTGGGTTTTTCGGGTTTGATCCGCGAGAAGCCGCAGCGCCGGGCCAGCAGCTTGAGCTCCATCAGTTGCAGCAGGGCGATCACCGGCGCTGGCAGGGCGCCATAGCGATCGACCCAGCCTGTGGCCAGCTCAAGCAGGGACTCCTTGCTGCTGCAGTCGGCGGCGGCGCGGTAGGCGGCCATCTTCTCGTCGTTGTCGGCAATCCAATCGCCCGGAATGAAAGCCGTGATCGGCAGATCAATCTGGGTGTCATCAACCCTGGGGATGTCCTGCCCCTGAATCTCAGCCAGGCATTCCTGCAGCATCTCCATGTAGAGGTCAAAGCCGATGGTTTCCATCTGCCCGCTCTGCTCGACCCCCAGCAGGTTGCCGACACCACGGATCTCCATGTCGCGCATGGCCAGCTGATAGCCGGATCCCAGCTGGGCGAATTCCTGAATCGCCCGCAGCCGCGCCCGGGCCGCCTCGCTGAGCGAGGCATCACCGGGATAAAACAGCCAGGCATGGGCCTGGATGCCGCTGCGGCCCACCCGGCCGCGCAGCTGGT
>CAZJIF010000097.1:0-6394 GCA_964546045.1 uncultured Klebsiella sp.
GTTCATGGGTCAACAGCGGCACGCGGCCGATGTCGCGCAGGTAGCTGCGCACCAGATCACCGGAATCCGATCCCGACGAGCCGGTGGCAACCGGCGCGGCAACGACGGCGAGGGGGGCGGCGACCATGGTGGCGATGGTTGCGAAACCTAAACGTTTCGCAAACGTACCACGGATCTCTGGGCAGCAGGATGGGGGCAGTGCTGGGGCGTTCGCGCTGCGGGTTGGATGCCGGCTGAGCGGCTGCAGAAACTGCTTTCGGCGGCGGGGGTGTGCTCTCGGCGCCGGGCCGAGACGCTGCTGAGCGCTGGCCGGGTAACGGTCAATGGGCAGGTGGCGCGTCTGGGTGATCGCGCCGATCCAGCGGTGGATCAACTGGCCATCGATGGCCAGGCCCTGCAGCCGCCGCCAGCGCCATTGGTGCTGTTGCTCAACAAGCCGCCTGGCGTGGTCTGCAGTTGCGCCGATGACGCCGGATTCCCCTCGGTACTGGCCTTGCTGCCGGCCGATCTGCGCCAGGGCCAGGGCTTGCACCCGGTGGGACGGCTGGATGTGGCCAGTCGCGGTGCCCTGCTGCTCACCAACGACGGTGCCCTGACCGTGCGCCTGACCCATCCCCGTTACGGCCATCGCAAGACCTATCGGGTCTGGCTGCGCGGGCAGCCTGATGCCGGGGTGCTGGCTCGCTGGCGCAACGGTGTGCCGCTTGATGGGCGTCCCAGTCAGCCGGTGACCCTCAAGGTGTTGCAGCGGCGCCACGATCGCACCGAGGTGGAGCTGGTCATGGTCGAGGGTCGCAACCGCCAGATCCGGCGCACCGCGGACCTGCTCGGCCATCCGGTCCTGGATCTGCAGCGGCTGGCGATCGACGATTTGCACCTGGGGGATCTGCCCGAGGGCCGCTGGCGACGCCTTCAACCTCAAGAATGGGAGCCATGGCTGCAGTCGTGAAACCCTCCTGGTTGTCCAGGCTCTGGCGTCGCACCGGCGGCGATGGTGCCGGCTCCGGTTCCCCCCAGCCCCAGGACCAGGACCCCCTGGTGGCGGCTGGCAGCCTGTTGCGTCAAGCCCGTGAAGCCCAGGGGCTCAGCCTGCGTCAGTTGGCCCTCGAGACACGCATCAGCACACCGGTGCTCGAGGCCCTCGAACGCGGCTGGCGCGATCGTCTGCCCGAGATCGCTTATCTGCGCACGATGGTGCCCCTGCTCGAGCGCCACCTTGGCCTTGAACGCGGCAGCCTGCGCCAGGCTCTGACCGCGTCCGAGCCTCTGCAATCGCGCCGGGGGGCCGGTGCTGCGCGCCAGCCGTTGTTGTCTGTCCAGCTGTTCAGCACCTGGCAGGGCACCGTTCTCTACGGGGTGTTGATGTTGCTGGTGTTGTATGCCCTCAATCTGGAGCAGCGCCGCCTGGCGGCCCAGGGATTGCTGGCGTTGAACCCCGTGCCGCCCCTGCCTGAGACGATGCGGCCAGGGGCAACGTCTGCGGGCAGCGACCTGTTGCTGGAGCTGTACCCGGAGTTGCGACCCCTGGCGCTGGCCCGGCAAGGCCAGGGACTGGCCGTGCTGCGCCGGCGCGAGCCCGTGGCCCCGGCTGACAGCGCAACCCAGCAGCAGCCCCAGAAGGCTGCTTCCAGTGGGGTGCTGTCCCTGCAGCTGAGCCGGCCCACGCGCCTGCTGCTGCGCAGTGCCGACGGTCAGCGTCAGAGCCTCGAGCTGGGCGCCGGTGAGTTGGTGCTGCCCCTGCTGGCACCCGACGAGTTGATTCTCGAGCCTGCCCCTGAGCAGGTTCAGGATGTCCTCTGGAATGGGGCACCCCTGAGCCCCGCGGCGCCCGGTCGTTACCGCTGGCCGCGGGCTGCCATCTCGCCGTAGCCCTTGAGGTGACCCTCAAGGCTGCTGATCGGCTGCTGCAGCCGCCAGCTCCAGTTGCCGCTGGCGGTGCCGGGGGTGTTGAAGCGGGCTTCGTCGCCCAGTTCCAGCAGATCCTGCAGTGGCACGATCGCCAGATCGGCCTGCGAGTTCAGGGCCAGTTCGGCCAGTTGCCAACCTGGGGCCTGCACCCCTGCCCCCAGGGTCTGCTCGACCCGCTGCCGGCTCTCCTGATCGAGCTGCCACCACCAGCCCAGGGTGGTGGCGTTGTCGTGGGTGCCCGTGTAGACGACCCACCGGCGGCCCTTGAAGTTGCTCGGCAAATAGGGGTTGGTGGCTTCGCCGTCAAAGGCGAACTGCAGGATCTTCATGCCCGGCAGGGCAAACCCATCCCGCAGCCACTCGACCCCGGGGGTGACCACGCCCAGGTCCTCGGCGATCAGGGGCAGCCGGCCGTTGCGCAGCAGCCCGTGCCGCAGGCAAGCCAGCCACAGCAGGCCTAGCAGCGGCCAGCCCGGTGAGAGACACCAGCGACCGTTCTCGGCCGTGGGGGCATCACCGGGCACGCTCCAGAACGCCTGCAGCGCCCTGAAGTGGTCGAGCCGCAACAGGTCAAACAGCTCGAGCTGGCGCAGCAGCCGCCGGATCCACCAGTCAAATCCGCGCAGCCAGTGGCGGTTCCAGCGGTACACCGGCGTGCCCCACAGCTGCCCGGTGGCCGAAAAGTAATCGGGCGGCACCCCGCTTTGCTGCAGCAGGCGGCCGCTGCGCCGGATTGCAAACAGACCGGGCCGGCTCCAGACGTCGGCACTGTCATGGGCCACATAGAACGGCAGATCGCCGACGATCTGCACCCCGGCCCGCTGGGCGTGCTGGCGCAGGGCCTGCCACTGGCGCTGCAGATGCCACTGCAGCAGGGCTTCGTCATGCAGGGCGGCTGCCTGCTGGCGGTCGAGTTGCTGCAGGGCCCTGGGCCGCCGCTGGGCCAGGTCTGCCGGCCACTGCCACCAGGGCTGCTCCCCGTGGAGTCGCTTGAGCACAACGAAGCGGCAGTGGTCCTGCAGCCAGTGCCGTTGGCGTTGCTGCCAGCGTTCGAAGGCCTGCCGCTGGCTGGGGTTGGCTTCCGACCAGCCCTCGGCTGCCAGGCAGGCCTGGTCAAGCAACTGCGGGTTCAGCGCCGAACCGCTGGGGGAGCTGTAGGGCGAGCCGGTGCCGTCGGCGGGGGCCAGGGGCAGCACCTGCCAGACCCGAATCCCATGCCGGCTCAGCAGGTCAATCCAGTCGCGGGCCTCCTGGCCAAAGCTGCCGCTCTGCTGGGGGCCCGGAAGGGCCGTGACGTGCAGCAGAACACCAGCTTGTCTCATGTCTCACTCATAGCGCCGGCAATCGGTACTGCGCCACGATCCTGCGGGCGAAGGCCGGAATGTGGCGTTCGGCGATCTGCGGGTGGTGGCGCTTGAGCCACAGGGCGTTGCGGGTGAAGTGCGAATCGATGGAAAAACGGCCGTATTCCAGCCCCCGCGGACCGATGGCATTGACCACGCAGCCGACAATTTTCGCCAGCCACAGCGGCAGTTTCACCGCTTTGTCGTAGGCGTCGATGCCCTGTTGCACCGCCGCACGCCGGTCCCCCCGGCTGGTCACCGGGGCCGTGTCGAGCTCGTCTTCGACCAGGGCCAGCAGCTCGGCGCCACGGTTGTTGCGCACGGTGATCCACTGGCGCCCGAAGGTCGCCCCCATGTACCCGACCACCAGGTCGGCGCCGGCGTTGGTGTAGTCAAAGCAGCTCAGGCAGCTGGGGGCGAACACGTCCTTGAGCTTCGGGGTGTCCAGTCCGAAGAAGGGCACGGTCTCTTCGCGGCCGTCGCTGTGCCTGAAGTGAATGCGGAAGTCCTGCATGAACTCGTAATGCACCACCGTCTGCGGTGAGCTGACCGTGCTGTCCAGAAAGGTCTGCAGGCCATCACGGCTCACGTTGTCGACGCAGGGCAGGCCCAGCACGTACAGCTGCTCGAGCGGCAGGGTGGCCTCGACGGCGCGCAGGGCCTGGATCTGGCAGCCCACGCCGATCGCCAGCAGCCGTTTGATGCCACTGCCGGGTAGTTGTTCGAGCACCTCCAGGTTGGGTGAGAGGGTCGGTTTGTTGACCCGGGCCGCCAGCACCTGCTCGGGGGTGCGGGCCAGCACCGGCACCGGGGTGAAGCGGTCCTCTTCGCTCTGCTGGACGCACAGCACCGCATCCACCAGGCCCGTTTCCAGGGCCCGCACGCCCAGCCGGCTGACGATGCCGGTCCATTGGGCCCCCTCGAGCGGCGCGTTGAGACGGGCGGTGAGCATGCGCTGGTGCACGCCGAAGTACAGCTCATCGGCGTTGTCCAGGTCACGGCTGCGGCCGTGCACCCGCGCCTCCATGGCGTCGAACTGCTGGTTCAGGAAGGCGCAGGCCTGGCGCACGTAGGCCACCCAGCGGCTGTCACAGAGCCCGCACTGGCTGCAGAGATCCTTGGCGGGGTAGGTGCTGCCCTTGGCCAGGGGGCGGGCCCGCTCGTGGGGCGGCACAGGGATGTTGGAGCCTGTCAAGGCAGCGGCCGCCGCATTCGCAGGTCCCAAGTTATCGGCCTGGACCCGGGCCTGGGTCAGAGTGGCTCCAGCCTGCTTTTCGGCCCGCCGATGGCGCCGCGCCCTGCCCCTGTCCGTGCCACCTCCGGTGCCCCAGCCGCTGTGCGCCGTCGCCGCGCCGCGATGCGCCTGGCCGCGGCCGGCCTGGGGGTGGTGCTGGGCGCCTCGGCTCTGGGGCTGGTGTGGCCCCGGTCGGATCGCAGTCAGGAACCCCAGACCCTGGGCCGCGTTGCCGATCTGGCCAAACCGCCCACCCGGCCTGTGACCGTGCTGGTGATCGGCAGCGATGCCGATCGCCCTGGCGATGCCAGCAATGGGGCCGCCCCCCCGGGCCCCGCCAACAGCGACGCCCTGCTGTTGCTGCGGGTGCAACCCGGTGCTCCTCTGCAGGTGCTGGAGATCCCGATTGAGACAGCGGTGCAGCTGCCGGGCCAACCCCGGCCCCAGGCTCTGGGCAGCCTGTATCGCCAGGGAGGGGTGGCGCTGGTGGCCGATGCGGTGCGTGAGCTCACCGGCCTGCCCAGCACCCAGCCCGACCGCTATGCGGTGGTCCCGCGCGGGGCTCTGCGGCAATTGATCGCGGCCCTGGGCTCGATCGATCTCAGCCCGCCCCAGGCCATGCGTTACGTCGACCGGCGCCAGAACCTGCGCATCGATCTGCAGGCCGGGCTGCAGCGGCTCGATGGTCAGCAGGTCGAGCACCTGGCGCGGTTTCGCGATCCTGTCGCCGGCGAGGACGGACGCCGTCAGCAACACCAGCTGCTCGTGCGGGCCCTGCTGCGCGAGTTGACCCAGCCGGGCCGTCTGCCGCTGTTGGCTCCCCTGGCCCGGCAGATGCTGGCCGAAACCCAGTCAGACCTCAGTGAGGCAGAACTGCTGAGCCTGCTGGCCGCTGGCCTCAGCCAGGGCGATGCCGTGGACGTCCAAGCCTTGCCGCTCGACCCCCCCCAACCCCAGCACAAGGGACTGCGCCAGCTGTCCCCGGGTGCCGCAGCCACCCTGGGATGGGGCAGTGGCAGTGGCAGTGGCAGCTGACGCTCAAACCAGCTGGCTGTGCAGCAGCCGGGCCCGTTGGCCGGCAGCTACGGCCAGGGTGTCAGCCCCCTGTTCAAGGCCGTCCAGCCAGCCCAGCCAGGGCAGTTGATCGGCCAGGCGAGCCTGCGGATTCCACGGCCCCTGCCACTGCACCAGTCCCAGCAGGGGCACCTGCCACTGCCGCAGCAGGGCGGTGGTGGCCGCCGCCACGCCGCTGTCGAGCTGCTCGACGCCGATCAGCAGCAGGCAGGGTTGCCGCCAGGCTCCGAGCAGCTCGGCCCAGTGGCCGCCATCGACCACGGTCCGGCCGGGATCCTGGCTCAGGGGTACCAGCAGGTCGGCCTGGAGCGCGGCCAGGCTGGCCTGCGCCTGGGGATCGGGATCGGCTGGCAGGGCCGGGGCCAGCTGCAGCTTCAGCGCCCGGGCCAGGGGCGGTGCGGCTGCTGCTTGCAGGGCGCTGATCTGGGGCGGGGTGCCGCAGGCCAGCAGCACCAGGGCAGAACGGGAACCGGTGGTCTTCAGCATGGGGGTTGTGTTCACCGGGACGGCACGCTTCTACGATCGGGCATGAGCTCTTTGGGCCGAGCCTGCATGACCCAATTCATGACCGCTGATCGGCCCACCCAACCGGCGCAGCAGCAGCTGCAGGCCAATCACGATCCACGCCGGCTGCGGCTGTTCAGCGGCACCTCCAATCCCGACCTGGCCCGCGAGATCGCGGCCTATCTGGGTGTCCCCGATGGTCCGCGGGTGATCAAACGCTTCGCCGACGGCGAGTTGTACATCCAGATCCAGGAGTCGATTCGCGGGTGCGATGTCTTCCTGATCCAGCCCACCTGCGCTCCGGTGAACGATCACCTGATGGAGCTGCTGA
>CAZJIF010000098.1:0-6335 GCA_964546045.1 uncultured Klebsiella sp.
CGTTGTTGTCGACGGTGTAGCGCTTGGTGGCGCTGCTCTTCATCGAATAGGGCGCAGCGCGCTGTTCGGCAAAGTGCACCACCGCATCGGGGCGTTCGGCCAGCAGCAGGTCCAGCAGGCGTTGGTACTCATGGGCGATGTCCATGAGTTCAAAGCGCATCGGCTTGCCGCCGGTCTGCTCCCAGGCGCGCAACCGTTCGGGCATGGTGGCGATCGGGGTCAGCGATTCGACCGCAAGATCGATATCGATCTTGCGCCGGCTCAGGTTGTCCACGATCAGCACATCGTGACCCTGATCCGCCAGGTTCACGGCACAAGGCCACCCGCAGAAGCCGTCTCCGCCGAGAACGAAAACCTTCACCGCTGCACTCCTGCTAAGCAAGCGATCTGAACGGGCGATCGCTCCGTCGCGTCAAGCTACTACAGGGATTCAGCTGATCCCTACCGCCACCGCCAGCATCAGCAGCACCAGCAGCCCGCCGCCGATCAGCAGCACCCTGCTGGAGCCTGCTCCGGCTTCGCCCGCTTCCATCACCTGCATGCGGGGCTCCTTGGCAAAGGCGTTCAACCGGCCGCCGTCTTCCTGGGTGACCTGCATGGATCTGTCCTGAGGTCGTCCGAGAGTACGGAGATCCGCCAGGACTGGCTCGCGCCCGTGTGGAAGCGTTACGTGGCCGGGTTCAGCTGCCCACCCGGCCCGTGGTCGGTGAGCTGGGACTGGCGGCGGTACGCAGCGGTAGCCGTCCGGCCCTGAAGGCGCTGCGGCCTGCCTGGCAGGCCTGGGCCATCGCCCGGGCCATCAGGGGCGGGTCACCGGCCAGGGCGATGGCGCTGTTGATCAGCAGGGCATCGGCGCCCATCTCCATCGCCTGAGCCGCTTCACTGGGCACACCGATGCCCGCATCCACCACCACCGGCACCTGCGCCGCTTCGATGATCAGGGCGATGTTGGCGGCATTGCGAATGCCCTGCCCCGAGCCGATCGGCGAGCCCAGGGGCATCACCGTGGCACAGCCCACCTCCTCCAGGCGCTTGGCCAACAAGGGGTCGGCGTTGATGTACGGCAGCACCGTGAACCCTTCCTTGACCAGGGTTTCAGCTGCTTCCAGGGTGCCGATCGGATCCGGCAGCAGATGCTTGCTGTCGGGAATCACCTCCAGCTTGATGAAGGTGTTGTCTTCCTGACCGGCCAACTTGGCCAGCTCGCGGCCCAGCCTTGCCACCCGGACCGCTTCGTCGGCCGTGGCGCAACCGGCGGTGTTGGGCAGCATCCAGATGCGTGACCAGTCGATGGCCTCCATCAGGCCGATGTGACCGTCGGCCTGGCTCTGCACGCGCCGCACGGCCACCGTGACGATCTCGCAGTCGCTGGCGACCAGGCTGGCCTGCATCGACTTCAGGTCGGGATACTTGCCGGTGCCGGTCATCAGACGGCTGCTGAAGCGACGCCCCCCGATCACCAGAGGGTCGTCCGCGTTGACGGCTGCTGCGGTCGGGCTCACGGCTGGCTGAGGGTTGCTTCTGCGACCGTATCGCGACAGGCTTCCTGTCCTTAGTCTCGGTGCAGCTCCTGGATCTGCCGCCCGCCATGACCCTGCGACCTCTGCTGGCTCCCCTTGCTGTCGTGGCAGCGGCCTGGCCCGTGTTGGCCAACGCTGCTCCCCAACCTGCTTTTGTGCCGTTCAATCCCAACAGCCCGGCGGTGCGCAGCGAGCTCAGGGCGGTTCAGACCGACACCGTCGATCAGTTTGACCCTGTGGCACGGGCCAAGGCCCTGGCCTCGGATCTGCCGCGCCGCTGGAGCGGCACCTACGTCGGCTACGCGGGCGGAGCGCCCCAGGCGGTGCAGTTGGATCTGGCCGGCCTCGATGCTGTTGGCCAGATGGTGGTGCTCAAGGGCACGATGACGATCGGCTCAGTACGGACCCCGGTTCAGGGCAATCTCAATGCCAAATCAGATCAGCTTGATCTGCTGGTGCTGGCCGATACCAGTGCAGCCGGACTGGAACCTGGTGGTGCCTTTCAGGGTCTGCAGACGTTTCAGCTGAGTGCATGGCAAGCCCCGCGTCTGACCAATCCCGGCGGCAAACTGCTGCTGGAACCGATCACGTCAACAGTCAAAACGAGGCGTTGAACCTCAGGCGGCTGTCCGCCGACCCAGCAGGTTCAGCCGCTTGCGTGCCGTTTTGTTGTCAGGATCGAGGCTCAGGGTCTGCTCGTAGGCCTCACGGGCCTCGTCGAGCTTGAACTGTTTCTCGAGCGCGAAAGCGAGATTGTTCAGCGCAACCGGATAATCAGGTTTGGCCTGCAAGGCCTTGCGGTAGTGCGGAATCGCCGCCTTGAACTTGGTCTGCGCCGCAAGCGCGAACCCCAGGGCGTTCTCGATCAAGGCCCGGGCTTCGGCGGGTTCGCCTTCGGCCTGGGCCCGCTTGAGCGCCTGCTGCAGGCTGTCGGCGGCTTGTCCATACAGCCGCTTGCGGAGCTGGGCCGATCCCAGCTCGTACAGCCCAGAAGCTGTTCCACCCGAGCCACTGTCCTGCTGTTCGAGCCGGGCCAGGGTGACTTCGTCACGCCGAACCCGCCACACCTGGCGGGCAACGACTACAGCGGCGACTCCCAGAATCGCGACCAGACCGATGAGGTAGGCCTGGGGCAGCAGGGCGTCCATGGGGGCCGGGGAGACGGTGGTGTTTTGGCTTACTTGGCGGCGCCGACGACGGTGGTGAAGCTGGCCGGATCAACCACGGCCAGTTGGGCCAGCATCTTGCGGTTCAGGCGGACGTCGGCCTTCTTGAGGCCCCCCATCAGGCGGCTGTAGCTCAGGCCGTTGATGCGGGCAGCTGCGTTGATCCGGGCGATCCACAGACGGCGGAAGTCACGCTTGCGCCGGCGCCGGTCCCTGTAGGCGTTGCACAGAGCCTTCATCACCCGCTGGTTGGCGGTGCGGAACAGTGAGCCATTGCCGCCGCGGAAGCCCCGAGCCAGGCGAAGGATCTTGTTGCGGCGTTTGCGGGCGACGTTGCCCCTCTTGACGCGGGCCATGGGTGCAGGAAGGAAGAAAAAGGAATGAAGGGGGGAGCCTCAGGGAGGCGTCCTGGACTCAGCCGCTGTAGGGCAGCATCAGGGCCACGTTGTCGGCGTCACGCTCATCCACCACGGCCATCGTGCCGAGGTAGCGCTTGCGCTTGGGGCTCTTGTGGTCCAGCAGGTGGTTGCGGAACGCACGGCGACGCAGGAACTTGCCACTGCCGGTGACTTTGAACCGCTTTGCGGCTGCTTTGCGGGTCTTGAGCTTCGGCATGGCCTGACGGCGCGGTCGCAAACGGGCACACTACGACGTGACCCTGCGTTTCTCCAACCGTTGACCCCTCCGGCTTGGCTGCGCCCGCTGCAGGTCGGCTGTCTGCTGCTGCCCCTGCTGAGCGCCGGTTGTCAGGCTGAGCCCCTGCCCAGCCTGCAGTGGCCGGTTCCCTCTCCACCTGCTGTGGAGGCCGGCCAACCGCGCCTGTGGGTGGCTCTGGGCGCCCGTCTGGGTGCGACCGCCAGTGCCCCACCCCTGGAGCTGCGCAGTGCCGCAGGCCTGCTCACGCTGCGTGATGCCAGCGGTCAGCGTTGGCAGGCCCAGCAATTGACCCTGCGTTGGCAACGGGTTCCTCGGTCCCAGCCCCTGCAGATCCGGCGGCTGGTGGCCGGTCCTTTTGCCAGTTTTGAGAGCGCTGAGCGCAGCGCTGATCAATGGCGGCAGCTCGGGGTGCCCGTGACGCTGGCGCAACCGGCCGAGTGGGAGGTCTGGGCCCCGCCGGGCTCGCCCGTGCCCCCGGGTTGGTCGGTGCGCACCGTTGAGCAGCGCCATACCGCTGCGGTCCAACCGGTGCTGCAGCAATCCGGACAGGGGCTGCAGCGCCTCGTGGCTCCGGTGCTGATCGAGGCCCCGGGCGGCCTGCGTTGGCAGGGAGGGGTCTATGCAGGGCCGTTCCGGCTGCAGGGCGACGCCCATGGCAGTTGGAGCCTGGTGGAACAGGTGCCCCTCGAGCGTTATCTGGAAGGGGTGCTGCCCCATGAAATCGGGGCCGGCTCCCCGCCCCAGGCCCTGGCTGCCCAGGCGGTGCTGGCTCGCACCTGGTCGCTGCGCAACCAGCACCGTTATGCCGCAGATGGCTATCACCTCTGTGTGACCACCCAGTGCCAGGTGTACAGCGATCCCCGCCAGGCCGGGGTGTCGGTGCGCGACGCGATCGGCCGCACCCAGGGCCTGGTGCTGAGCTGGCAGGGACAGCCCATCCATGCCGTCTACCACGCCAGCAACGGCGGGGTGGCCGCCGGTCTTGATGAGGCCTGGAACGCCGCTCCGCAGCCCTATCTGCGTCCGGCTCTGGACCGTCTCACGGCACCAGCAGATGCTGCTGCGCTGCCCCAGGCCTCGGAGCTGGCCTCGCTGCTGCGCGGCACCGAGGGCTTTGTGGGTGCAGACCACCCCCGGTTCCGATGGAGCCGCTGGCTCGACCGGCAGCAGATCGCCCAGGCCCTGGCCCGTCAGGGCCTCCAGCTCGGCCAGGTGCAACGGCTGGTCGTGCTGGAACGGGGTCCCAGCGGCCGGGTCACGGCCCTGGCGATCGAAGGCAGCGGCGGCCGCACGGTGCTACGGCTCGACGCGATTCGCCGCACCCTGCGGACCGTGCCCAGCACCCTGTTCGTGCTGAGTCACCAGGGTCCGGGCCGCTGGTTGCTTCAGGGGGGCGGTTTCGGGCATGGGGTCGGCCTGTCCCAGGCGGGGGCGATCGATCTGGGTCGTCGCGGCTGGTCCTTCACGCGCATTCTCGAGCGCTATTACCCGGGGGCCCGTCTGCAGCCCCTGCCGCCACCGGCACCGCCGGCCCTTGGCGGTGACCCGTAAAGTTGCGGCCATTCGAGGAAGGGTCATGGACGCGGGCGGCACCGCCACCGATCGCCGTCGCGCCAAGACTTTTGTGTATGCGTTGTGCTGCACGGCTGCGGGCATGGCGCCCCACTGGTTGCCGTCGGGCCGCAGCTTCTGGCCGGCCATTGTCTTGGCGGTGCTGCTGGGTGGCTACAGCATGCGCACCGTGCTGCTGCAGAGCCTGCGGGCTGCAGAGGACAGCGCTGCGGCTGCCCGGTCCGGGTCCCGGCTGACGGATCCACTGGCGGCCGTCGATGTGGTCGTGGCTGCCCGTGATGAGCAGGCTGTCATCACCCGTCTGGTTGAACATCTGGCCCAGCTGGACTATCCGGAACAACTGCTGCGCCTGTGGGTCGTCGATGACGGCAGCACAGATCGCACGCCCGAGCTGTTGGCTGCTTTGCAGGAGCAGCATCCCCAGCTGCGGGTGGTGCGTCGGGCCGCCGATTCCGGTGGCGGCAAATCCGGAGCACTCAATCTGGTGCTGCAGCAACTTGAAGGTCGCTGGATGCTGGTGCTCGATGCCGATGCCCAGCTTCAGCGCGACACCCTCGTGCGTCTGATCCCGTTTGCGGAGGCTGGCGGCTGGGCAGCAGTGCAACTGCGCAAGGCCGTGGCCAATGCCGAGGTCAACCTGCTGACGCGCGCCCAGGCCATGGAGATGGCCCTGGATGCGGTGATCCAGCAGGGGCGCCTCGGTGTCGGCGGCATCGCCGAGCTGCGGGGTAATGGCCAGCTGCTCAGGCGTGAAGCGGTGCTGGCTTGTGGTGGGTTCAATGAAGCCACGGTGACCGATGACCTCGATCTCAGTTTTCGTCTGCTGGTCGGCGGCCAGCCGATCGGCGTCCTCTGGGATCCGCCGGTGCGCGAGGAGGCCGTGCTCGGTCTGCGAGCCCTGCTGCGCCAGCGCCAGCGCTGGGCCGAAGGGGGCTTGCAACGCTTTCTTGATTACGGCCCCGCCCTGCTGTCGAACCGTCTCAGCCCGCGTCAGCGCCTCGATCTGATCTGTTTCTTCCTGCTCCAGTACGCCATGCCGATGCTGGCGGTAGCCGACATGGCTGGTGCGCTTGTCACCCGCACCATGCCCTGCATCTGGCCACTGTCGATCGTCGCTCTGGGGCTGTCGGGCCTGGCGATCGTCAGCGGTTGCCGCCGCCCCAGTGAGGGTCCGGCACTGCCGGCGATGACCCCCCTGGCCATGGGCCTGGGCATCGTCTATCTGATCCACTGGTTTGTGGTGATTCCCTGGGTCACCGTGCGCATGGCGCTGCTGCCCAAGCGGCTGGTCTGGGCCAAGACCCTGCATCTGGGCGAAGACAGCGACGACGGTCAGGGAGCCGCCGCCACCGCCTGACCCGCCTGGCGCCCATGGTTTCGCTCAGGCGGCGTCCGAGCGCTGATCGCTGCCGCCGACGTC
>CAZJIF010000099.1:0-6313 GCA_964546045.1 uncultured Klebsiella sp.
TGGGAGGAGGCCTGGGCGATCACCACCGCTTCGCTGGCCTACACCAACCACACCCTGCTGCCGGAGGCGCTCGAAAAGTGGGGCCTCGACCTGTTCGGCTCGCTGCTACCCCGGCACCTGGAGTTGATCTACGAGATCAACCGCCGCTTTTTGCAGCAGGTGCGGCTCAAGTACCCGGGCAACGACCAGATCCTGCGGCGGGTGTCGATCATTGATGAAGACGGGGCCAAGGCCGTGCGCATGGCGCACCTGGCCACGGTGGCCTCGCACCATGTCAATGGTGTGGCGGCGCTGCACAGCGACCTGGTGCAGTCCGAGCTGTTCCCCGATTTCGCCGCCCTCTGGCCGACCAAGTTCATCAACGTCACCAATGGCGTGACCCCCCGGCGCTGGCTGGCCCTGGCCAACCCCCAGCTGCGGGCCCTGCTCAACGAGACCATCGGCGATGGCTGGGTCAAGGACCTGGACCAGCTGCGGCGGCTCGAGGCCTATGCCGACGATGACGGGTTCCTGACGCGCTGGGAGCAGTGCAAGCGGGATGTGAAGTGTCACCTGACGAGCTACATCCACCGCCACACCGGCGTGCTGGTTGACCCAGGGTCGATGTTTGACGTGCAGGTCAAGCGCATTCACGAGTACAAGCGCCAGCACCTCAACGCCCTGCAGGTGATCGCCCGCTACCTGCGCATCAAGAACGGCCTGGATCAGGGCATGGCCCCGCGCACGGTGATCTTCGGCGGCAAGGCGGCGCCGGGATATGCACTGGCCAAACTGATCATCCGCTTCATCAACGGCATCGCCGACACGATCAACAGCGACCCGGACATGGACGGCAAGCTGCGGGTGATCTTCCTGGCCGATTACAACGTCAAGCTGGGCGAGCGGGTCTATCCGGCCTCGGACCTGAGCGAGCAGATCTCGACCGCCGGCAAGGAGGCCTCGGGCACCGGCAACATGAAATTCGCCATGAACGGCGCGTTGACGATCGGCACACTCGATGGCGCCAATGTGGAAATCCGCGAGCAGGTGGGTGAGGAGAACTTCTTCCTGTTCGGCCACACCGCCGACGGCATCGCCGACCTGCACAAACAGGGGTATCGCCCCTGGGAACTGATCGCCGGCATGCCCGAGCTGGCCGAGGTGCTGCGGCTGATCGAGCAGGGGCACTTCAGCAACGGCGACGGCGATCTGTTCCGGCCGCTGCTCGAAAACCTGACCGGCCGCGATCCGTTCTTCGTGCTGGCCGATTTTGACGACTACATGCGCGTCCAGGACGAGGTCGATCAGGTCTGGGCCGATCGTCGCCGCTGGAACCGCACCTCACTGCTGAACAGTGCCCGCACGGGATTTTTCTCGTCGGACCGCTCGATCCGCGACTACGTGTCGCAGATCTGGAAGGCGGAGCCCTACCCGGTGACGATCACCTGCGATCTGGCGGAAGGTCCGGGGTCTGGTGCAGCAGTCGGTTGAGCCTTAATCGATCGGCATTGAGCGGGTCGGGGGCCAGTTCCCCGGCCAGCTCCCTGAACACCTGTTCGACCTCGTCGGGCACGCGCACGTCGAACACGCGCTCCATCAGCGCTTCGATCGAGAACAGGTGGGCATTGATGTTCTCAAGGTCGGCCATGGCCTGCTGCAGTGCCTCAGCTTCGGCTGAGGCCGGGGCGGGCTCCCCACCGGCCTGGCCAGCTGCTGCCGCGGCTCCAGCCGGGGCTGGGCCCGCAGCTGCTGGCGTGGCACCTGCCGGACCATCGTCGCCATGGCGGCGCTGAAGCTCCTCGAGCGCGCGGCCAGCCATGGTGCGAAACGACTGCAGTGCAGCCCAGCTGAGCTCCTGCTGCTGACGCAGGGTCGGGTTTTCGCGAATCAATCGGTCGTGTTCCCGATAGAAGCGCTGGCAGTCAGGGCATTGGCAGGGCTCTTCGGGCACCGCGCTCCCTTGCTGAATCAGATCTCATCATGACACCGCGCGGTGGTTGCGGTGGCCCAGGACCCCAGGGGGCCTGGCTTCAGGCAGCCTGGGGTCAGGCAGCCTGGACGTCACCGCCGGGATCAGCACTGGCCGCCGGCAAGGGAATCTCGATTGTGGTCACGACGTTGATCACATCGCGCAGGCGCATGGCATCAGCAAACCAGCCCATGGCCTGTTCGACGTCGCCGCGGCGCTCGGCATCATTGGCCTGCTCCTCATGGGCTTCGGCCAGCAAGGCCAGCCAGCACAGGCAGCGGGCCTGAACCACTGACAGATCGAGCTCATCGGGCTGGCTGTCGGCGATGCGCTCACTTTCCTGCTGCACCAACAGGCGCAGGCGCAGGTCATGCAGCTGGGTCATCGCAGGTCGGCGACTCGGCCCACGCTAGCCGCGGTGCCCCGTCTGGGAAAGCCACCAGATGTAGTGGTCGCTACGGGATGGCCGGTTTCAGAGCCGTTGTGACGCCGCGGCGCAGCCGCACCAGCAGCAGGGCGGCCGGCTGGGCCGCGGTCCACAGCACCAACCCCAGCAGCCCCAGGGGGGCCAGGACCAGCAGCCGGGGCCCGCGCCGCCACAGGATCTGCCACGATCCCAACCAGTGCCGCCAGGGGTTGTCGGCCGGCAGGGGCCAGTCGAGCCGGTGAATCCACAGTTCACGGGCCGCCAACTCGCGCCCGTAACGGCCACCCAGGTAGGCGCCGATCACGGCGATGCAATCCAGGCTGAGCCGCAGCCGCTGGCTGCGCTGCGCCCCGCTCCAGTAGCCGCCGCGGTGGCGCCTGTACCAGGACAGGGGCTGGCCGATCCAACCGCAGTCGCCCCTGGCCGTGAGCACGGCCAGCAGCATCGAATCGAGGGCGCCTTCAGGGAAATTGGGATAGGGCAGGGCCAGATCCCGCCAGAACACCAGGGCCGAACTGTGCACCACATAGCGCCGCAGCAGCGCCACCAGATCGAGGCGGTCCCGCCCGGGTGGTGGGCCCAGCGGCGGTCGGTTGAGGGTGATGCCACCCACACAGGCCAGGGACGGATCAGCCCGCAGCAGTCGGCACTGCAGCGCCAGCTTGTGCGGATGGACCCAGCGGTCATCCCCTTCCAGAACGGCGATCAGCGGCGCCCGGGCCCTGACCAGCAGCCGCAGAAAGTTATCGCGGATGCCGACGTTCACCTCGGCATGAATCACCCGGATCAACGCCGGCCACTGGCGCTGCAGGGCCAGGGCCAGGGCCAGGGTGCCGTCCGCCGAGCAGTCCTCGCCGATCAACAGCTCCAGCGAACCCTCCAGCCGCTGGGCGATGACGCTGCTGACCGCCTCGGCCAGGTAGGGCTCATGGTCCCGGGTGAGCATGATCACGCTCACCTGGGGCCGCTGCTGCCACAGGGCCGGGCTCGCGGTCTCGCAGGCGGGAATCGCCTGCATCTGCTCGGGTCGGATCCAGCCGGCGGCGGGCCAGGCCCAGGGCCGGGGTGCTGGAGGCAGCGAGCTCGGCAAGCGCAGACGTCCAACCCGACAGTGGCAGGGTGATCGGTCGGCCTGCCCGTCCGAGCCGCCGCAGCTGATCTGCCGCAATGGCGAGGCCCGACCGCCGCAGGTGGCGCTGCGGGCGAGCCCAGCCGATACACAGAGCCCATGGGCAAAGGTCTGGTTCTCAAAAGCTCCGGTTATGCCGGCCTGGGCGATCTGCTGCTGGGCCTGGACCTGGCCCTCGCCCTGGCGCGGGGGTCGGGCCGTTCGCTGGTGGTGGACTGGCGCGATACGCCCTACTGCCGCAACGCCATCAACCTGTTCGAGGTGCTGTTCAACCTGACGGAGACCGAGCTGCTGCCGTTGTCGTCCCTGGACGAGCCCGGAGCCAGCGTCGAGCCACGCCTCTGGCGAGGGGCGCTGCAGGCACCCCTACGCACGGTGTACGGCCGCTGCCGCAGCGACGACTGGAACCGCCGCTGGGCCAGCAGCCACCTTGACGCCGGCGAGCGGGCCCTGCACAGCAAGGCTGACTGGGTGGTTCTGTGGGATCACGCCAAAACCAGCTCCCAGGCCTTGGCCCGTGGGTTAGACGGCCCTGATCCGGCTGCACCCCTGGCGAGCAGGGTTGAACCGGTCGGCACGCTGCGGGCCGCCATTGCGCACTTCAAAGCAGCGCACTTCAGCCCATCGATGCTGGGGGTGCATGTGCGCGACACCGCCGAGGCAGCTCGGGGAGGCAAACGGGCCAACCCGGCAGCGCTGGTCGGCCAGGTTGATCAGCTGATGGCGCGGCATCCGGCCAGCGGCCTGTTTCTGGCCTCGGACAATGCGGCGGTGATCGCCGCCACCCAGGCGCGACATCCCTGCACGGTCAGCCGCCCCAAGTGGATGCCGGAACCTGGCGCACCGCTGCATCTGGCCCACCACCAAGGCCAGGAGGGGCTGCAGGTCGCGGCCGATGCAGCCATAGACATCTGGCTGCTGGCCGGCTGTGACCGGCTGATTTATCCGGCCACCTCCTCGTTCAGCCGCACCGCGGCGCGCCTGTCGGGCCTCACGGACGAACAGCTGCACGGGCTGGCGGCCGCCTGATCAGGCGTCGGCCTCGTCCACAGGGTCGCTGGCCTGGGGCCGGCTGATCGGTGCCACCAAGAGTTTGTCGACCCGCTTGCCATCCATGTCCAGCACCTCAAAGCGGTAGCCCTGCCACTCGAAATGGTCGGCCTCGCGGGGGATGCGCTCCAGCACGTGCATCACGAAGCCGGCCAGGGTGTGGTAGCGGCCCTCCTGGTCGATGCCGAAGATGTCCTGGTCGATCAGCTCGGCGAAGGCGTCAAGATCCAGACCACCATCCACCAGCAGCGATCCGTCCTCGCGGGTGACCACCAGGGGTCCGTCCTCGTCGTCCACCGACGGCAGATCGCCGACGATGCCCTCCATCAAGTCATTGAGGGTGACCAGACCCTCGACCCCGCCGAACTCATCGGTGACCAGGGCGATGTGGATGCCACTGCGCTTGAAGTGCTCAAGCACCGACAGGGCCCGGGTGCTTTCAGCGATGAACAGCGGCGGCTGCAGCAGCTCCTCGAGGTTGATCGACTGGCCGGTGATCTTGGCCGACAGCAGGTTGCGCACCCGCACCACACCGAGGCAGTCATCCAGGCTGCCCCTGCCCACCGGAAAGCGGGAATGGGTGCTCTCGAGAATCTCCTGCAGGCTGGTTTCCAACGACTCTTCGAGGTCCAGCCAGCAGATGTCGGTGCGGGGGGTCATCAGGGTCTTGATGGTGCGATCCCCCAGGCGCAGCACCCGCTGCACCATGTCGTGCTCGACCTCTTCGAACACTCCCGAATCGGCACCCTGGCGGATCATCGCCTTGATCTCGTCCTCGGTGATGTCGGGTTCGCTGCTGCTGGACACCCCCAACAGCTTCACCAGGGCTTCGGTCGAATGGCTGAGCAGATGCACAACCGGACCGCTGACCCGCGACAACCAGCGCATGCTGGGAGCCATGGCGCAGGCCAGCCGCTCAGGATTGGCCAGGGCCAGGCGCTTGGGCACCAGCTCACCGACGACCACGGACAGAAAGGTGATGACCGCCACCACCAGGGCAAAGCTCAGCCATTCGCTGTACGGGGCCAGCAGAGGCAGGCGTTCCAGCAGCACATCGAGCCGGCGGGACACGGTGGCGCCGCCGACCGCGCCGCTGAGGATGCCGATCAGGGTGATGCCGATCTGCACCGTGGAGAGGAACTGATTCGGCGACTCAGCCAGCCGGAGCGCCACCCGGGCTGAGCGCTCCCCCTTCTGGGCGAGTTGTTCCAGGCGATGTCGGCGCGACGAGATGATCGCGATTTCTGCGCCCGAGAACAGACCGTTGGCCACGATCAACAGCAGGATGATCAGGATGTCCTGCGCCAAGAAGGGGATCGGCCCGGAAGAGTCCCCAAAATAAGACTGTTTGCCAAGTGGGGTGTACCCCGGGCGTCGCTCCAGCCCTGGCAGCGGCTGGTCAGATGCTCGCCGTGGGTGATCAAACCCTGATGCAACTGGCAGGTGAGCAGGGGGATGTCGTTGGCCTCGGCGTGATGGCGGAACCAGTGGCAGGTCATGCAGACCTTGGGGCTGCGGGTCCGCAGCAGCAGCGGCTGGTCCAGATAGGGCCACATGTCGACCGCGGACGGAGAGGCAGCCATGGGCCAGCAGACGGATACATCCGTGCTGACACCGATCGATCCGCCTGGCGGGCGATGCCGGCTGATCTGCAGCAGATGCGGGGCCGGCGTCCAGCCGGAGCCTGCACTGCGTTCAAAGCCAACGGGGCTGGCGGGACTCGAACCCACGACCTACGGTTTAGGAAACCGTCGCTCTA
>CAZJIF010000100.1:0-6287 GCA_964546045.1 uncultured Klebsiella sp.
ACGCGGCCGGTGGCCACCAGCACGGCATCCACTTCCAGGGTCTCGACCGGTTCGCGGGTCTTCATGTCGACCAGCTCGATCTTGACCGGGCAGCCCGGGGTGATCGTTTGGGCGAGCACGCCGGCGCGGGCGTCGATGTCGCGGCCGTCGAGCAGGTGGCGCGCGGCGATTTTGGCGATGTCGGGGTCAAAGGTGGGCAGCACCCGATCGAGGGCCTCGATCACGGTGACCTCGCAGCCCAGGGCGGTGTACACATCGGCGAACTCCAGGCCGATGTAGCCGCTGCCGATGATCGCCAGCCAGCGCGGCAGCCACTCCAGGCTCACCGCCTCGTCGCTGGTGAACACGGTGCGGCCGTCGGTCTCGATGCCGGGGGGCACAAAGGGTTCGGAGCCCGTGGCGATGATGATCTCCTTGGCCCGGTAGGTGCGCTCGATGCCGCTGCCGCTCTCACGCACCACCACCTGCTGGGGGCCGGCCAGGCGGCCTTCGCCCCGCAGGATCGTGGCACCGACGCGCTCCAGCGTCTTGGTGAGGTTGGTGCGGATCGTGGCCACCAGCTGGTTGGCGTGGTCAGCGATCTTTTGGCGCTCAAAGCGCACCGGCCCGGCATGGATGCCGAACTGGGCCAGGTGCTCCTTGTCGGCCAGCTCGCGCACGCGGCCGCTGGCGGCCAGCAGGGCCTTGGAGGGCACGCAGCCGCGGTTGACGCAGGTGCCGCCCATGTCGCGGCTCTCGACGATGGCCACGTTGAGACCGTGTTCGCAGCCGTGCTTGGCCGCATCGAAGCCGCCGTAGCCGGCCCCGATGACCAGCACATCGAAATCAAAGCTGCCGTCGCTCACGGGGCCAAGGAGTTCAGTTGGGGGGCATTCTCTCCTGCCGGTGGCGCTCCAGCAGCAGCGGCGCCGCCGCCACCGCCACGTTGAGCGATTCGACGGCGTCGCTGTGGGGGATGCAGACCCGCGCCGTGGCCAGCTGCTGCAGCGCGGGGCTGAGTCCCGGACCCTCGGCACCCAGCAGCAGCAGGGTGGGCAGGCGCCAGTCGAGTTCCCAGTAGGGCCGGTTGCCGGCAGCGGCTGGCGGCACGGCGGCCACCACCTGGCTGCCACAGGCAATCGCCTGGTGGATCAGCTCGATCACCCCGTCCCGTTCGAGCCGTCGCGGGGGCAGGGCCAGGGCCGCCCCGGCCGAGGCGCGCAGCACTTTGGGCTGCAGGGGATCGGCACCGCCGGCCAGCCAGACCTGCGCAATGCCGGCTGCCAGGGCCGTGCGCAGCAGGGTGCCCAGATTCCCGGGGTCCTGGATGCCGTCCAGCACCAGCACAAAGTCGGCGGCCCGTTGTGCCGGTTGGGGCGGGCTCAGGGTCAGCACCACCCCATCGGGGTGGTCGGTGGTGGCCACGGCGGCCAGCACCTCCGGGCTGACCAGGATCGCCGTGGCGTTCAGCGCTGCCAACAGCGGGCTATGGCGTTCGCACCACTGGGGTGTGACCACCAGTTGCTGGGGGACCAACCCCAGCCGCAGCACCTCCTGAACAAGATGGGTGCCTTCGAGCAGCAACAGGTCCTGTTGCCTGCGACCCGCGGGGGTGTGCAGCTGCCGCAGCTGCCGCACCAGCGGGTTTCGTCGGCTGGTGATCAACGTGGG
Source organism: uncultured Klebsiella sp. (assembly GCA_964546045.1). Classification (GTDB taxonomy): domain Bacteria; phylum Cyanobacteriota; class Cyanobacteriia; order PCC-6307; family Cyanobiaceae; genus RGUW01. The sequence continues at coordinate 1,651 of CAZJIF010000100.1, forward strand.
TTCAGAAGCTCTGAACGCGGCGGACATGCATGCCGTCGTCGATGCTCAGATGTTTTCCTTCCAGCTCGAGGCCCCGTACGGCAGCAATTTCGCCCTTGAGGCCCTCAGCTTGAAGGTTCTCGATCATCTTCTTGATCAGCACGTCTTCCACCGTGGCCTGGTCAAGGCCATCGGGGGTCAGGCTCTCAAGAAACTTGCCGAGTTTGGCTGCCACCAGCTCGGAGGCATTGCTGATCTTGAGAACAATCATAAGAAATATGCGGATGGGGAGACTTGAACTCCCACGACATTGCTGCCACTAGTACCTGAAACTAGCGCGTCTACCAATTCCGCCACATCCGCGTGACGTTGTGCCCTCAGGCACCCCAGCACCATAGGGCATGGCTGAAACCGACCCCCTGGCGGCAAGAACGGTAAAACCAGTTCTTGCTCTGGCGGTCTAGACGGTCTCACTTTTTGTTGTCAAGATGCGCGGCATCTGCCGGACAGCCCCTGCCATGACACTCGCCGCTGTCCGGTCCAGCGTTGTTCTCAATCCCCAGCTTGAGATCTCCGGCGGGCGGCAGCTGAGCGGTGAACTCACGGTCAGTGGTGCCAAGAATTCGGCCCTGGTGCTGATGGCCACCTGTCTGCTGAGCCGCGACACGGTCCGGCTGCGCAACGTGCCGCCTCTGACCGACATCACCGGCATGGGCGAAATGCTGTCCAGCCTTGGTGCCCAGGTGGTGCGCAAGGGTGACGTGCTCGAACTCACCGGCGATCGCATCAGCAATGCCGCCGCCCCCTATGAGCTGGTCAACAGCCTGAGGGCCAGCTTCTTCTGCATTGGTCCGTTGCTGGCCCGCATGGGTATGGCCAGGGTGCCGCTGCCTGGTGGCTGCCAGATCGGGACCAGGCCCGTGGTGGAGCACGTCAAGGGTCTCAAGGCCATGGGTGCCCAGGTCACCATCGAGCATGGCGTGGTCAATGCCGTCGTGCCCGGTCGTGGACACCGGCTCAAGGGCGGCCGCATTCACCTTGATTGCCCCAGCGTCGGCGCCACCGAAACGCTGATGATGGCCGCGGTCCTCGCCGATGGTGAGACCGTGATCGACAACGCCGCCCAGGAGCCTGAGGTGGTGGATCTGGCGGCGTTGCTGATCGCCATGGGTGCCCGGGTGCGCGGCGCCGGCACCCCCACGATCACGATCGTCGGGGTCGAACGGCTGCACGGCGCCGATTACGCCGTCATTCCGGACCGCATCGAAGCGGGAACCCTGCTGCTTGCCGCAGCGATCACCCGCTCGACCCTGCGCATTACCCCGGTCATCCCCGAGCATCTCGGGGCCGTGATCACCAAGCTCGAAGAGGCCGGTTGCGTGATCAAGCACGACGGCATCGGCGTCACCATCAACGCCCGCCAGATCAACGCCGTTGACCTGCGCACCCAGCCTTTTCCCGGGTTCCCGACCGACCTGCAGGCGCCGTTCATGAGCCTGCTGGCCACCGCCCGCGGCACCAGCGTGATCACCGAGAACATCTTTGAAAACCGGTTGCAACACGTGGCCGAGCTGCAGCGCATGGGAGCCGCAATCCGCATGCAGGGCAACACCGCCTTCGTTGAGGGGGTGTCACGCCTGAGTGGCGCCCCGGTGCAGGGCACCGACCTGCGGGCCGCGGCGGCCATGGTGCTGGCAGGCCTGGCGGCCGATGGCATCACCACCGTGCGGGGGATTGAATACCTCGATCGCGGCTACGCCTTCCTGGAAGAGAAGCTCAATGCCGTCGGCGCCCAGATCAGGCGGGTCGACGCCACGTAAGCTCCCCAGTGCGGGAGCGTGCCGGAATTGGTAGACGGACTCGACTCAAAATCGAGCGCCTTCGGGCATGTGGGTTCGAGTCCCACCGCTCCCATCTCGCCAGCCCCCACCTCGGGGCCTGTGATGGACACCTACGCCCGCTTCCCGCTCGAGCTGGTGCGCGGTCGAGGTGTGTGGGTCTGGGACCGCAGCGGCCGGCGCTATCTCGACTGCGTCGCTGGCATTGCCGTCAACACCCTGGGGCACAGCGACCCGGGCCTGCGCCGGGCTTTGGCCGCCCAGCTGGGCCGCCTGCAGCATGTCTCCAACCTGTACCGGATTCCCGAGCAGGAGCAGCTGGCTGCCGCCATCACCGGCCGCAGCTGCTTTGACCGGGTCTTCTTCTGCAATTCGGGCGCCGAGGCCAACGAAGCGGCGATCAAGCTGGCCCGCAAGCACGGCCACAGCGTGCGCGGCATCCCATCCGACCAGGCACCGCTGATCCTGACCGCTCAGGCGAGCTTCCATGGCCGCACCCTGGCCGCCGTCACCGCCACCGGTCAGCCCAAGTACCACCAGGGCTTCGAACCGATGGTGCAGGGCTTCCGCCATTTTCCGTACAACGACATCCCGGCGTTTGAGGCGCTGCTGGCCGACTGCGAGGCCGCCGGCCCCCGGGTGGCCGCCGTGTTGCTTGAGCCCCTGCAGGGTGAAGGCGGGGTGATCCCAGGCGATCCGGCTTTCTTTGCCCGGGTCCGGCAGTTGTGTGATCAGCACGGGATCCTGCTGATCTTTGATGAAGTCCAGATCGGCGTGGGCCGCAGCGGCCGTCTGTGGGGTTACCAGCGGTTGGGGGTTGAACCGGATGCCATCACCCTGGCCAAGGGCCTGGGTGGCGGCTTCCCGATCGGGGCCCTGGCGGTCAAGGCCAGCGCCGATCACTTCAGACCGGGCGAGCACGCCAGCACCTTCGGCGGCAATCCGATGGCCTGTCGCGCCGGCCTCACGGTGCTCGAGCAGATCGAGCGCCGTGATCTGCTGTCCCATGTGGATCGCATGGGTGGCTTGCTGCAGCAGCTGCTGGGCGAGCTGGTGGCACGTCACAGCCACCTGTTGGCCTCCACCCGTGGCTGGGGCCTGCTGCAGGGTCTGGTGCTGCACCCCGACGCAGGTGTCACCGCCCCAGAGCTGGTCAAGGCCGCCATGGACCAGGGGCTGCTGTTGGTTCCAGCGGGTCCGGCAGTTGTTCGATTCGTGCCGCCGCTGGTGATCCAGCCGCGCCATCTGCGCCGCGCCGTTGCCAGCCTTGAGCGCGCCCTGTTGCCCCTGACCACTGGCGCCACCCCCTGAGCTTGCTCGGTCAGTGCTGAGTGCCTGCGATGCCTTGAGCGACGACGACTTTGCCGATCTGATTGAGCCGTTCAGCCGCCGTGGGGTCGATCTCGGGCTTGAGCGGCTGAGGGCTGCCCTGGCCGACCTCGGTCACCCCGAGCGGCGTTTTGCGGCGGTGCAGGTCGCCGGCACCAATGGCAAAGGGTCGATCTGCACCCTCGTGCACCGGGTGCTGCTGGCGGCCGGGATTCGGGCCGGGCTCTACACCTCACCACACCTGGTGAGCTGGACCGAGCGCATTCGACTTGGTGCCGAGCCGATCGCCCCTGCAGCCCTGCGCCGCCAACTTGAAACGGCAAGCCCCGTGGCCAGGGCGCACGGTCTGACACCGTTTGAACTGGTGACTGCGGCGGCATTTTTGGCCTTTGCCGAGGCCGGACTGCCCCTGGTGGTGCTCGAGGTGGGGCTGGGAGGTCGGCTGGATGCCACCAGCTGCCACAGCGATCGCGGTGTGATCGGCCTGGCCAGTATCGGCCTTGATCATCGGGAGTTTCTCGGTCCCGACCTGGCCAGCATCGCGGCCGAGAAGGCCGGCGTGCTGCAGGCGGGAGCGGTGGCGATCAGTGCCCCCCAGGCTCCCCAGGTGACAGCAGTGCTCAACGCTCAGGCCCAGGCAAGCGGGGCGCGGCTGCGCTGGGTTGATCCCTTGCCCCAGAACGCGGCTGGCGATCTGCTGATCGATGGTCAGTGGACCCCCTGCGGTTTGTCCGGGGTGGTGCAGGCGGCCAACGGTGCTGTGGCCCTGGGTCTTGCTGAAGCCCTGGCCGCCCGCGGCTGGCCGATCGACAGCGCTGCGATCCGTGCGGGCTTTGCAGCCGCCCGCTGGCCAGGTCGCCTGCAACAGCTCAGTTGGCGGGGTGTGCCCCTGCTGCTTGATGGCGCCCACAACCCACCGGCAGCGGCGGCGCTGCGGGCCGAGCTGGATGCCCACCCCGAGCGCCACGGCCTGGTCCCGGGGCCGCGCCACTGGGTGATCGGCATGCTGGCCAACAAGCAGGGGCCTGACATCCTGCAGGCCCTGCTGGCCCCCGGTGACCTGGCCTGGATCGTGCCGGTCCCCGGCCATGCCAGTTGGCGCTGCGATCAACTGGCAGATCAGCTGCAAGCCCACCCCTCCCTGGCCGCAGCCCTGCACCCTGCCCGTGACCTGAGCCAGGCACTGAATCTCAGCCGGGCGGCGGATGGGGCTGCGATTCCCCTGCCCGGGCAGCGGGACGCTCGGCGTGTGGTGGTCGCAGGATCGCTTTACCTGATCGGTCATGCGATGGCGAGCACTCCGCTGGCCATGCCGGACTGAAGCGGGTCTGGCTTGGGCCAGAGGGTGGCCGGGCATCACAGCCTGGGGATGCATCACATCCTGGGCGTGCATCTCAGCTGTCAATCGGTCCGGGTTCCCTTTAATGCCGCGACCCTTCGATCACAGCACGCTGATGCGCGCGTGCCGTGATGCCGATGTGTCTTGCTGCA
>CAZJIF010000101.1:0-6230 GCA_964546045.1 uncultured Klebsiella sp.
TGAATTCGCCGCGGGCATCAGCCTGGGCAACGACCTTGGTGAAGGCGTCGAACATGTCTGGAAGACAACTCTCACACAGACGTTACAAAGGGACATCGGCCCGATGCGAGCCTCCCCTGACCGACCCCGCTCCGATGGCGCCGTCGTCCAGACTGCGCCTCAACCCGAGCCAGACCGTTGCAGCGTCACGTTCTTCCCGGCTGGGATGACCTGGCTGCCCACCACGAGCAGCCGGACTCCGTCACGTTGGAGCACTCCCGCCGACACGGGCCCACCAACGCCCAGGCCACCCTGCGCCTGTTCGGACAGAGCGAGGCGGCGGTGCGGGTCGTCCTCTACCGCGATCACCACGCCTGGTGTCCCTACTGCCAGAAGATCTGGCTCTGGCTCGAGGAGCGGCGCATCCCCTACCTGATTCGCAAGGTGACCATGTTCTGCTACGGGCAGAAGGAGCGCTGGTTCACGGACTTGGTGCCGTCCGGCATGTTGCCAGCGCTGGCCCTCGATGGGCGCCTGATCACCGAAAGCGACCGGATTCTTGAAGCCCTCGAGGCTGCCTTTGGCCCGCTGGGTTCCCTGGCCCTGGCTGACCCGGCCGTGCTGCGCCTGCGCCAGCTGGAACGGCTGCTGTTCCGGGCCTGGTGCCAGTGGCTCTGCACCCCCGGGTTGGGGCCGGCCGCTGAGCAGCGTTGCCGCGACCAGTTTCAGCGACTGGCTGCAGCCACCGAAGCGGCTCTGGCGCAGACGGCAGGCAGCTTTTTTCTGGGGGATGAGCCGGCGGGGATCGATCTGGTGTTCGTCCCCTATCTGGAGCGCATGAGTGCGAGCCTGGCTTATTACAAGGGCTATGCCCTGCGCAGCGAACACCCGCTGCTGCATCGTTGGTTCATGGCGCTCGAACGGCGTCCCACCTACCTGGGCAGCCAGAGCGACTTTCACACCCACGCCCACGATCTGCCGCCCCAGATGGGGGGCTGCCATGCCAACGGCACACCGTTGCAGCGTCAACTGGCCGACCGCATCGATCACGGTCCCTGGGACGGTGCCTGGCCTGAAGAGCTGACCGGTGGCTTGGTGGATCTGGAAACATCGGCCCGGCCCGCGGCTGATCCCACCGTTCAGGCTCTGACGCGGGTGCTGCGCCATGGCTCGACCCTGGTGGGCCGCATGGCCGCCGCCACCGGCCATGCGCCGCAGGCTGTTGATGCCGCCCTGCGGGCGGCCCTGGTGTGTCTGATTGCAGCGCCCGGTGCCGCCGAGGATGCCGTGCCGCCGGCGGGGACAGCCCCGGCCCTGCGGTATTTGCGCGACCGCATCAGCGTGCCGCGGGACATGGACCTGCATGCTGCCCGCGCCCTGCGCGGGGCCCTGGAGGCAACGGCCCGCCGGGATCCAACGGCGCCGATGGCGCCTGGACCCACCCTGCCCCTGCAGCACCGTCGCGATCAGGATCCCGCCCCGTTTCTGCGGGCTGGGGCCTGCTGAACTGCCTAGCCTCATGTCAGTTGCTGCACCTGCCATGGCGCGACTTGGCTCGCCCCTGCGCCGTTGCGCCGTCCTGGTGGCCTCCCTGGCGCTAGCTGCGACCGCTGCCAGCCGACCCGAGCCGGCAGGCGCGCTTGAGCTGCGGGACAGGACCTATTTCGTCAAGCCGCCCTGGTCGGTCGATCTGATCAGCTACTACACCACGGTCTGGGAACCGTGGGCTGAGTACTACTTCACGGTTGACCTGGCGGCGGATGCCGGTGCCTCCCTGGGCGGGCTGCGCATCAGCCAGACCCGTGGGGTTGACCGTTGGTTTCCGTTCAACCTGCAAGCCACACGGGCCTTTCTGGGACGCCCGCGCCGGGCTGGGACGCCCGTGCCCGTTACGGCCACCTTTGACCAGGACAGCCGTACCTTTGCGATCACCTTTCCCGAGCCGGTGCCGCCGGGTAGCACCCTGACCCTGGTGCTCAAGCCCTGGAACAACCCGTCGATGGCCGACACCTACATGTTTGCTGTCACCGCCTATCCGGCAGGCCCCAACCCCTCGCCAACACCACTGGGATACGGCACCCTGCGGATCTACATGCCCGATCGGTTCTGAACGTTCCGTCTCGCCGAAGCTGCCTGGCCCTGGTTCCGGTCGGGATGATCCCCCTGCTGACCCTGCTGACACCCGTACCGGGTTCGGCGCGTGACCTGCAGGGCCTGCCAGCCCCCGTGCCCGAGCGGGTGCCGGTGGCCCCGCTGCTTCAGGACCCGAGCGCGGTATCGCGCCTGAACCCTGCACTTGAGGCGCAGGCCTTGTCAGACCTGCTGCCTGCGCTCGCCTATCCCCTGGCCCTGCCTGCCCTACAGATCGACCCCTGGGGATGGCGTTATTCAGACCATCGCGCTGCCTGGCGGATGCACACCGGCGTCGACTTTGCCGCTCCAGCTGGAACGCCGGTGCTGGCGGCCCTGTCGGGTCGGGTGGTGCTGGCTGAGGCCCTCAGCGGGTATGGGCTGACGGTGCTGCTGGATCACGGTCAGGGTCTGCAGACGCTCTATGCCCACCTGCAGAGCATCAGCGTGACGGTCGGCAGTGCGATCGACCAGGGAGCTGAGCTGGGCCTGGTGGGAACGACGGGTGTGGCAACCGGTCCCCATCTGCATTTTGAGCTGCGCAGTCTGGGCAGAGATGCCCTGGCCCATGACCCCACGCCCCACCTGCCGCCGTTGCTGCCGCCGCCGGCGCTGACCGCGGTACGCCCGCGCTGATGCGGGTTCAGCAGCCTGGATAGCGCAGGGTGCGCCAGCTGCCGCAGGCGGTGCTCACTTCGATGCCGATGCCCACAGGTTCGCGGTCTGCGCCGACGTGTTCTCTCCACCACTGGCGGGCCTCGTCCCAGGCCGCGTCCAGAGAGTCATACAAATCATCGAGCACCGGATGGGGGCAACCCTGCTGGTCCACCAGTCGGTAGTGGCGGATGCCGCCACCAGACCCTTTGGCACCCCCTTGAAGCACATTGATCAAGGCACGATCCACAACCACATCCCCATCTCCTGACGTTCATCTTCAACCGAGACGGGACTGCCGTCTGTCGCCTTCACAACATCTTCAGCTCAGGTAGCGGCGGATCGCGGGCCGGCTCCAGAACAGCAGGGCTCCGGTGCAGGCAGCCCAGACCAAGGCGGACAGCACCGCTGTCAGCCAACGCTCCTGACTGACCAGAACCAGGCGCACGATGCCGTAGGGCAGACCCACCGTCAGCGCCATGGCGAGGGCCACGATCGCCAGGATCTGCCCCCACCGGCGCCACTGCAACAAGGCCACGCTGGCGATGATGCCGACCACCGCCGTGGGCAGCACACCGCCGGCGCCGACGGCGATGTTGGCCGCCTGCCACTGGCGATCGACCACGATCGCCAGCACGGTGATCGGCAACACCAGGATGTTGGCGATCAGGCCAAGCCAGGCCAGGGTCTTGTAACCGGTTGGGGGGTTGAGCATCGGCCGGTGGTGCAAGGTCCCATCCTGAGGCCCCAGGGGGCTCAGGCCAGTTCGAACAGCAGCAGATCGGCGCCATCGGCTCCAGCCTGGAGCCCTGGCGTCGGTTCGGCCTCTGGCAGCTGGGTGGGGCCGCCAAACCCAAGGCCATCCCCCCGGCTCAGCACTTGAGGCAGGGCCCTGGACGGCGACGGCGTCGGCTCGGCCGCCGGCAACCTGAGTGCAGCGCTGCCGCTGATGACCTGCAGCCAACCCAGGGCTCCCGCCGTCAGTTGCAGGGGCAGATGCTGGCCTGGTTGGGGTTGGGCCCGCCACAGGCGGACGGGGCGTTCGATCGCCATGGCGCCGTCGCTGCTGTTGGGATCGATCAGGGGTGTCCACTGCCCGCCGATCCGGAAGGGCTTCTGTCCATAGGCTGGCGCGATGCCACCCCTGCTGGGCTCGATCCAGATCTGCAGCAGCCTGCAGGGGGTGCTGCCCGCGTTGACCTCGCTGTGCACGATGCCGGTGCCGGCGCTCATGCGCTGCACCTCGCCGGCCCGCAGCACCGCGGCGTGGCCCATCGAATCACGGTGGTTGAGCTGGCCTTCGACCATCACCGTGATGATCTCCATGTCGCGGTGTGGATGCATGCCGAAGCCGCGTCCGGGGGCGATGGTGTCGTCGTTGATCACCCGCAGCGGCCCGAATCCCATCCAGGCAGGGTCGTGATGGCCTGCAAATGAAAAACTGTGCCAGCTGTCGAGCCAGTCAAGCTGGCTGTGGAAGCGTTCAGCGGCTGGACGCCACACCACGCTGTCGTTGGGCGATGCGCTTGAACGGTGGGAGGTGGTGTTTGCTGAGGCCATGCCGATCGTTGTGCCGGGATGCATGTGTGCCGCGGGTGTCAGCTGTCTGCGGGAGCAAAACGCTGGAGCCGCTGCAGCAGGTCGGTGATGGTGTCGTCCTTGGCGGGGTGTGTGCTGTTGCTCACCAGTTGACGCCCCACCACGTGAGCCCCCAGATGGGCCAGTTGCAACCGCAGGGCTGCCATCACGGTGTGGCCACCGCCCCCCGAGCGGGTGGCCATGGCGATCGGCCGGCCATTGAACAGGGCTCTGAAGTCGTTGCTCTGGACTGACAACCAGGCGATCGCATTGGTGAGCACCGGCGGGATCGAGCCGTTGTATTCGGGGGTGCAGATCACCCAACGGGGCGCGGCGTTCAATCGGGCTTCAAGATCTGCCAGGCCGGCGGGGGTGCCGGCGGCCATGGCGCGGGGCGTGAACAGGGGTAGGTCCACGCTGGTGAGGTCGAGCACGGCAGCCTGCTGACCCAGCGTTCTGGCGGCGACGGCAAAGCGATCGGCCAGCATCAGGTTCTCGCCGTTGCTGGCGGTGATCACCAGCACGTCGGGGGAGGGCTGTGGGCTCATGGGACCGGGTTCAGGGTTGGGTAATCGGTGTAGCCCACCGGTCCGGCGCTGTAAAAGCTGCCGGGGTCGGCTGGGTTGAGTGGCGCACCTTGGCGCAACCGCTCCGGCAGGTCCGGATTGGCCAGAAAGCCCGTGCCAAAGGCCACCGCATCGAGCTGGCCGCTGGCGATGGCGGCTTCGGCCTCCGCCCCTGTGTAGCCCATGTTGGCCACCAGCACCCCGTTGTAGTGCTGTCGCACCGGACTGATCACATCCCCCTGCTGTTGCCCCAGAAAGTCACCGCGCATCACGTGCAGATAGGCCAGGGGCAGGTCGTTGAGCCGCTGGGCCAGCCAGGTCACGAGTGCGATCGGGTCGCTGTCGACCATGGCGTTGTAACTGTTCAGTGGTGACAGGCGCAGGCCCATCAGCGATGTCTCCTGGGCAACCGCTTCGAGCACCTCCAGCAGCAAGCGCGCGCGGTGGGCAATCGACCCTCCATAGGGCCCGCTGCGCTGGTTGCTGCCATCGCGCAGAAACGCATCGAGCAGGTAACCGTTGGCCCCGTGCACCTCGACCCCGTCGAACCCGGCCGCCATGGCATGGCGCGCGGCCAACCGGAAACCCTCCACAATCGCCGGCAGCTCGTCGTCGGCCAGCTCGCGCGGCACCACGTAGGGCTGTTTGCCCTCGGGGGTGTGCACCGTGTCACCGGTGATGGAGATCGGGCTGGGCCCCACCGGTTGGCGGCCGCCGTTGAGCAGGGGGTGGCAGGCCCGGCCCCCATGCCAGATCTGCAGCACGATGCGGCCGCCAGCGCGATGCACGGCATCGGTGGTCAGCCGCCAGCCCGCGATCTGGGCTGGGTTGTAAATCCCCGGTTCATGCCAGAAGGCCGAGTTGCCCTCGATCACCATCGTGGCTTCGGCCACGATCAGTCCGGCACTGGCCCGCTGGGCGTAGTACGTGGCCATCAGCTCCCCTGGCAGATGCCCCTCCTCGGTGCGGCAGCGGGTCAGGGGCGCCATCCAGATGCGATTGGGCAGCTCCAGTGCGCCCAGCTGCAGGGGTGTGAACAGGTTGGGCATGGCGAACAATGGGATGGACGGACTGGTTCAAGCCAGCTTGCTCAGGAGAGAGGGCACCCCCTGCTGGATGGGAGGTGTTGGTTTAGGACTGGGGCATCGGGCGCCACGATGGATACATCAACACAAGATGGCCTCGCAACCCAGCGGTTTCCACCGCTCCGGCGCGGCGTGCTCACCACCCTGCAGGTGAACCTGGGCTACCGCTGCAACCAGGCCTGCAGCCATTGCCATGTCAATGCCGGGCCGACCCGCACCGAAATGATGGATGGGGCCA
>CAZJIF010000102.1:0-6150 GCA_964546045.1 uncultured Klebsiella sp.
TCGGCTTGTGCTCCAGCGCCAGCTGGCGGATCGTGTCGAAATTGAGCTGCTGGGTCTCGGGGTCAACGCCGTAGTGGACGGCCTTGAACCACTTGCCGCTGACGTTGACCGGCGAGCCATGGGTCAGGTGACCGCCGTGGCTCAGGTCCATGCCCAGGATCGTGTCGCCGGGCTGCAACAGCGCCAGAAACACCGCAAAGTTGGCCTGGGCACCGCTGTGGGGCTGCACGTTGGCCCAGGCGGCCCCGAACAGCTGCTTGGCCCGTGCGATCGCCAGCTCCTCGATCGCATCGACGTGCTCGCAGCCGCCGTAATACCGCTTGGCGGGCAGGCCCTCGGCGTATTTGTTGGTCAGCACCGACCCCTGGGCCTCCATCACCGCGCGGGAGGCGAAGTTTTCGGAGGCGATCAGCTCGAGGTGGGTCTCCTGACGCTGCTCCTCGAGGCCGATCAGCGCCGCGAGCGCCGGGTCGGCACTGGCCAGCGGCTGGTTGATCGGCGCGTCGCTGCTGGCAGACATGGGCGGCGTTGGCGGCAAACAGGTGTGCCGATCGTAGGCAGACACCTCGCCGCAGGCGGGCACAAAAAAACCGCCCCGTGGGGCGGTGAATGGAGAAGCGCGCCTGGAGAGATTCGAACTCCCGACCCTCTGATCCGTAGTCAGATGCTCTAATCCGCTGAGCTACAAGCGCATGGGACCATTTTCACCGCACGAAGGGCCCATCCGTCAAACATGCCGATTCGCTGGTACGGGCCCGCCAACCCCGAAGACCCCACGTACCGCCACTTTGCGCGGATCGTCAACCTGACCCTGCACGCGATGCTGTTTGCAGCGCTCAACAGCGGTTTGTGGGTGGTGCAGGAGCTGCGCCACCCCTGGCCGCACCTCAACTGGCTCAGCCTGGGCTGGCTGGCGTTGCTGCTGATCCATGGTGGGGTGGTGATCGCCATGCGGCCCGCCCCCCCGACCGTCACCCCCCCGACCGTCCAAGAGCCATGACCCTGTCCGCCGGCCAGATCAAGGACCTGGAAAACGCCCTGGCCGAGCGGCTGTATCTGCAGGTCGCCGGCTGGCATCTGTATCTGGGCGATGCGGGCCTGGCCCAGGAGCTGGCGATCGAATGCGCCGCCCGGCTCGACCAGGGTGCGGCGGTCTGTGCCCGGCAAGCCCTCGAGGCGGTGCAGGTGCCGATCGGCGGCGGCGCCACCCGGCTGCCGCTGGCGCGGCTGGTGCCCGCCGGCCAGCTGCGCGATCTGGAGGATGTGTTGCAGGACCTGGACGCCTGAGTGATGGGCGCTGCGCCCGCCACTAGGGTTGCCCCTGCTGCGCACCCGGGCCGTGCTGGTCATTGAAGTCACCAACGCCCGGGAGGTGGTCAGCCAGCGCATCGGCCGGCTGGGCAGTCGTCTGATCGGCCGGATGGTCGACGCCGAGGCCCAGGTCGAGAAGGCCCTCCTGCAGGAACTGGAGACGGCTTTCCGCGAATTCGGCATCGAAGCCCGCATCTACTCGGTCGAGGGGCCGCAGATGCTGGGCCGCTCGCACCTCGAGCTCCCCGTGCACGTGCGCGCAGAACGCGAGGTGCGGCTCAACGACCAAACCTGAACGGCAGCCGGCGCTGCAGGCCCGCCAGCATCTGCCTGGCCTCCGGAACTCCGGCGCTGGAGGCCACAACCCCGTAGGCCGCCAGGCCCAAAGCAGCGCTCAGGGCCGGCCGCAGCAGCAGCCTGAGCGGCCCGGAGGGCCAGTGCACGCCGTGGGCCAGCGCCCAGGCCACAGCCCCGGCCACCAGGGCCGCCAACAACAGCCAGAAGGTGTCGCGAGCCCAGCTCAGCAGCGGCAGCCCTCCCAGGCGGCGATGCAACACCCACAGCAGCGCCCCGCAGGTGACCACGTTGACCACCACCGTGGCCAGCACCAGCCCCGCTGCACCGAAGTTGCTGCTTGGCAGCTGCAAGCCCCAGGGGGTTGGCCCACCGACCAGCACCCAGTCGGCGATGGCGTTGAGGCCGATGCCCGCCAGCGACAGCCGAAACGGCGTGTTGCCGTCGCCCAGGGCATAAAAGACGCGCACCAGCACGTCACGGCCCAGGTAGGCGGCCATGCCCAGGCCGTAGGCCATCAGCAGACCATCGACCAGATCACCGGCGGCGGCATCAAAGGCGCCGCGCTCGTAGACCAGGTCCACGATCGGCGCCGCCAAAGCGACCATCAAAGCGCCCAGGGGCAGCATCGAGGCGTTGGACAGCATCAGCCCCTGGCGGATGCGGGCCACCAGCTGGGGCCGGTCCTCGGGGGCGGTCAGCCGGGCAAAGGTGGGCAGCAGGGGCACCAGCAGGGCGTTGGAGATCAGGCCCAACGGCGTCTGCACCAGCAGGTTGGCGTAGCCCAGGCCCGCCGCCGCGCCGACGATGCCGCTGGCAAAGAACAGATCGACGAACACGTTGATCTGCAGCATCCCCGAGGAAAACGTCGCCGGAGCCATGACCTGGAGCACCTCCTGCACGCCGGGGTGCTTCCAGTCCCAGACCAGCCTGAACTGGTGCAGGCCCTGTTTGGCCAGCGCCGGCAGCTGGATCAGCCACTGCAGCAGCGCCCCCAGGGTGGTGGTGCCGGCCAGCACGATGCCGCCGATCAAGGCCATCGACGGGTCGACGATGCGCGGCCCCAGCTGCCACCACAGCACGCCCAGTCCGCCGATCACCGCCAGGCTCGAGAGCAGGGGGCTGATCGAGGGCAGCCAGAACACATCGGCGGCGTTGAGCGCGCCGAAGCCCAGGCCGATCAGACCGGCCAGCAGGGCCATCGGCGCCATCCAGCGCAGCTCGACCACGGCCAGGGCGTGGCGCTGGGCATCGAGCCCCGGCCCCACCAAGGTGATCAGGGGGTCAGCCGCCAGCCACAACAGCACCGTGACCCCGATCAGGCCGGCGCCCACCAGGGTGTTGACCGCCGCCAGCACGTGGGCCCCCTCGGCGCGGGGGCGGCGGGCCAGGGCGCTGACCATGGCGCTGTGGAAGGGGCCGTTGATGCCCCCCAGCAGGATCAGCAGAAAGCCCGGCAGCACATAGGCGTAGTTGTAGGCGTCGTAGGCGGCGCCGACGCCAAAGGCGGCGGCGATCGCCTGCTGCCGCACCAGCCCCGCCACCTTGCTCAGGGCGGTGGCCACGGCCACCACCAGGGCGATGCGCTTCAGCGACTGGGCCATACCGGCGGCCCCGGGGCCACAGAACTGAGCGGCAGTATGGCGCTGTTGTCGCGCCCCTCCCAGTGCCAGCTGACCCTGCCTGTGAAGCCTCGCCGGTGCTCCAGTTCGATGGCCTGGTCGAGGGGGTGCTGCTGAAGCGCTACAAGCGCTTCCTGGCAGACGTCGCGCTGGTCGAGCCCGGGCCCAATGGCGAACCGGCCGGCACCGAAGTGACCGCCCACTGCCCCAACACCGGGCCGATGACCGGCGTGCTGCACCCCGGCGGCCGTGTGCGCCTGCGCCACGACCCCTCGCCGGCGCGCAAGCTGGCCTGGACCTGGGAGCAGGCCGAAAGCCCCGGCGCTGCTGGCGAGCCGGTGTGGGTGGGGGTGAACACCGCCCTGCCCAACCGCCTGGTGCGGGCCACGGTCGAGGCCGGCCTGCTGGAGCCCTGGCTGGGGCCGATCGCCGCCATCAAGGCCGAAGTGCCCTACGGCGAGAACCGCCGCAGCCGCATCGACCTGCTGCTCACCCCAGCGCCCGAGAACCCCGACCAGCGGCCGATCTACGTCGAGGTCAAGAACACCACCTGGAGCGACGGCACGCTGGCCCTGTTTCCCGACACCGTCACCGAACGGGGCCAGAAGCACCTGCGCGAGCTGATGGCCCTGCTGCCCCAGGCCCGGGCGGTGCTGCTGCCCTGCCTGAGCCGCGGCGATGTGCAGCGCTTCGCCCCGGGTGATGGGGCCGATCCCACCTATGGCGCACTGTTCCGCCAGGCGCTGGCGGCGGGGGTCGAGGTGCTGCCCTGCCGCTACAGCTTTGATGCGGGCGGCGTTCGCTGGCTGGGGATCAGTGAGGTTGTGGCGCGCCAACCGGGGCACTGAACCCAGCGGCAGGCCCAGCCCCCCGGCAGCACCCATAGATTGGCCGCACCAGCCGCGCCGCCGTGGATACCCGTGCCTTCAAGCGCTCCCTGCACCACTCGGAGCGCTACAACCGCCGCGGCTTTGGCCTGGGGGAGCAGGTGGCCGGCACCCTTGAGCAGGCCTACCAGAGCGATCTGATCGCCGAACTGCGGGCCAACGGCTACGAACTGCGCGAAGGCCGGCTGACGGTGCGCCTGGCCGAGGCCTTCGGCTTCTGCTGGGGCGTCGAGCGGGCGGTGGCCATGGCCTACGAGACCCGGCGCCACTACCCCTCAGAGCGCATCTGGATCACCAACGAGATCATCCACAACCCCTCGGTCAACGCCCATCTGCGCGAGATGGACGTCCAGTTCATTCAGGTCGAGCAGGGGGTCAAGGACTTCTCCGAGGTGGCCAGCGGCGATGTGGTGATCCTGCCGGCCTTCGGCGCCACCGTGCAGGAGATGCAGCTGCTCAGCGAGCGGGGCTGCCACATCGTCGACACCACCTGCCCGTGGGTCTCGAAGGTCTGGAACACCGTCGAGAAGCACAAGAAGCACGCCTTCACCTCGATCATTCACGGCAAGGTCAAACACGAAGAGACCCTGGCCACCAGCAGCTTCGCCGGCACGTACCTGGTGGTGCTGGATCTGGCCGAGGCGCAGATGGTCTGCGACTACATCCTGGCCAGCGAAGGCGGAGCCAGCCCCAGCCCCGCCCAGCGGCAGGCGTTCATGGAGCGCTTCGCCAAGGCCTGCTCGCCCGGGTTTGACCCCGACCGTGACCTGGTGCGTCTGGGGGTGGCCAACCAGACGACGATGCTCAAGAGCGAAACCGAAGAGATCGGCCGGATGTTCGAGCGCACGATGCTCAGGCGCTACGGGCCCACCGAGCTCAGCGAGCACTTTTTGGCGTTCAACACGATCTGTGATGCCACCCAGGAGCGCCAGGACGCGATGTTCGCCCTGGTCGACGAGCCCCTCGACCTGCTGGTGGTGATCGGCGGTTACAACTCCTCGAACACCACCCACCTGCAGGAGATTGCCGTCAGCCGCGGCATCCGCTCGTTTCACATCGACACGCCGGCCTGCATCGGTCCCGGCAATCAGATCACCCACAAGCCCCTGGGTGGCGAACTGGAGACGGTGCTCGACTTTCTGCCGGGCGGGCCGATCCGCGTCGGGATCACCTCGGGCGCCTCGACCCCGGACCGGGTGGTCGAGGATGTGATCCGCCTGCTGATCGAACTCAGCCAGGACTGAGCGAGGCCAGCGGCGAGGGCTTTACATTTGGTTCACAGTCGGCCGGATCCTCCGGCATGCCGGAGTTCGCAGCCGTTGAAGACCCTGTCGAGCCAGAGCGCACCGACACTGCGCCACAGGAGCGACCCACGGGTGCGTTGCTACGGCAGCACCTTTGCCGACCTGATGGAGATGCGGGCCCCCGCCGCCGTGGTGAGCGCCTACCTGGATCGGCACGAAGGCTGGTTCTGCAGGTGCGCGTCGCCGATGAGGGTTCAGCCGCTGGGCCACACCCACAACGGCTACGTGCTGACCCTGGGCCGCTTCGGCAATTTCGGCTTTGAGGTCGAACCGACCATCGGCCTGGAGCTGCTGCCCCAGAGCGCCGGCGTGTACCGCATCGTCACCGTGCCCGTGGCCCAGCTGCCCGGCTCCGAAGGGCTCACCGAGCTCTACGACGTCGACTTCAACGCCAGCCTGGAGCTCGACAACGCCGACGACGCCCTGACCATCGTGCGCTGGCAGCTGGATCTGGCCGTGTGGATCACCCTGCCGGGCGTGATCACCCTGCTGCCCGACAACCTGGTGCAGAGCAGCGGCGATCACCTGCTGCGCCAGATCGTGCGCCAGATCTCACGGCGCCTGACCTGGAAAGTGCAGGAAGATTTTCATGCCAGCCACGGCCTGGAGTGCCCGCCGCGGCGACGGGCCCAGTTTTAAGCCTGCCTGTCATGACCTGCCCGCTCAGGCAGGGCGGTTCTCCCAGATCTTGGCGACGATCTGCATGCCGCTGACCGCCTGCCACAGAAACAG
>CAZJIF010000103.1:0-6108 GCA_964546045.1 uncultured Klebsiella sp.
GCTCGAGACGACGGGTGGCGACGAGTTCGTGCTGATGAGCGGCACCACCGACAGCCTGCTGGAGGACATCGAAGCCGAGACCGTCGACTTTGCCGACAATTTCGACGGCTCCCAACAGGAACCGACGGTGATGCCCGCGCGCATCCCCCAACTGCTACTCAACGGCTCCTCGGGGATCGCCGTGGGGATGGCGACCAACATCCCACCCCACAACCTGGGTGAGCTGATCGATGGCCTACTGGCCTTGATCGCCAACCCCGAGATCAGCGACCGGGAGCTGATGGCTCTCATTCCAGGCCCCGATTTTCCCACGGGTGGCCAGATCCTTGGCCGGCGCGGCATCCGCGAGACCTACACCACCGGTCGCGGCTCGGTGACGATGCGTGGTGTGGCCGCAATTGAAACAATCGAGGCGCCGGGGCGCCCTGACCGCGATGCGGTGATCATCACCCAGCTGCCCTACCAGACCAACAAGGCGGCGCTGATCGAGCGCATCGCCGAAATGGTCAATGACAAGAAGCTGGAGGGCATTGCCGACATCCGTGACGAGTCAGACCGCGATGGCATGCGCGTCGTGATCGAGTTGCGGCGTGATGCCTACCCACAGGTTGTGCTGAACAACCTGTTCAAGCTGACGCCGCTGCAGAACAACTTCAGCGCCTACATGCTGGCGCTCGTCAATGGCGAACCTGTGCTGTTGACTTTGCGCAAGATGTTGCAGGTGTTTCTCGATTTCCGAATCGAGACCATTGAACGGCGTACCCGCTACTTCCTGCGCAAAGCCGAAGAACGCGACCATATTTTGCTGGGCCTGTTGCTGGCCCTCGAGCAGCTCGATCCGATCATCGCCCTGATTCGGGCAGCGTCGGACACGGCGACAGCCCGCACCCAACTGCAGGAACGCCATGGCCTCAGCGAGATTCAGGCCGACGCCATCCTGCAGATGCAGTTGCGGCGTCTGACCGCACTTGAGGCCGACAAGATCCGCCTCGAGCATGAGGATTTGGTCGCCAAGATTGCCGATTACAAAGACATCCTCGGACGACGCGAGCGGGTTCTCGGACTGATCACCGACGAGCTCGCCGCAATCCGGACACGCTTCGATTCGCCCCGGCGCACCGAAATCCTCGACATCGAGGGCGGACTCGAAGACATCGACCTGATCGCCAACGAGCGGTCGGTCGTGTTGTTGACCGAGAACGGCTACCTCAAACGGATGCCGGTCAACGAATTCGAATCGACCAGCCGCGGCACCCGCGGCAAGGCCGGGACCCGTAGCCAGGGTGAAGAGGCCGTGAAGCTGTTCATCAGCTGCAACGACCACGACAGCCTGCTGCTGTTTTCCGATCGGGGTGTGGTCTACACCGTGCCGGCCTACCGGGTGCCGTTGTGCAGTCGCAGCGCCAAGGGCACCCCGATCGTGCAATTGCTGCCCATTCCGCGTGAGGAGCAGATCACCTCACTGCTGGCCGTCACGGAGTTTTCCGAAGAAGGGGTCTTGGTGATGCTGACGAACAAGGGGTTCATCAAACGCACCCGCCTGTCAGCTTTTGCCAACATCCGCTCCAACGGGCTGATCGCCATCTCCCTGGAGGAAGGCGATGCCCTGAGCTGGGTGCGTCTGGCCCAACCCGGCGACAGCGTGCTGATCGGCTCGCGCAATGGCATGACCATCCACTTCAGGCTCAATGACGAAGAGCTCAGGCCCCTGGGACGTAGCGCCAGGGGTGTGCGGGCGATGAACCTCAGGGCCGCCGACCAGCTGGTGAGCATGGATGTGCTTCCGGTTGAGCTGGCGGACCGGGTCGAGATCAGCGCCACGGCCGATCTTGGTGATGGCGAAGCCGACGGCGAGCCTGACAACCTGCCCGTCAGCGAAGGCCCCTGGGTGTTGGTGGCCAGCGCCAGCGGCCTGGGCAAGCGGGTGCCGGTGGATCAGTTCCGCCTGCAGAAACGGGCGGGCATGGGCCTGCGGGCGATCAAGTTCCGCCGAGATGGCGATGTGCTGGTGGGCCTCAAGGTGCTCGGTGCCGGCGAAGAGCTGCTGCTGGTGAGCGCGCGCGGCGTCATTGTGCGCATGAAGGCCGATGCAATCCCCCAGCAATCACGCGCTGCCACCGGGGTGCGCCTGCAGAAACTGGATGCCGGGGACCATCTGGCCGAGGTGGTGCTAGTGCCAGCGCCCCCTGAGGACGACGAGACCCTGAGCGAGCCCGAGCTCGAGAACGCTGAGGGGGGAACAGGCGAGGATGAACCCTAGGGTTAGGTGATCGTCTTCGCCCAGATCACCAACCCGGCATAACCACCCAAACTCATCCATTGCATGAGCGCTTCCAGTCGCTGCAGTGGCGCCTTCAGCTGTTCAGGTCGTCGCTGCAGTTGGTTAGCACGCCAAATGAATTCACAGAAGAAGGCTAGGGTGACCAGATAGGAAAAGGCGTAAAGGGTGTCGAGCAGCGTCAGATAAGGCAGTGACGGCAGCGACTCGCGATAAGCCTGTTGCATGAACACCAAAGTGAGAAGAATGACCGGTGGAATAGCCAGCCGCTCACTGGCAAAATTCACCATCAGAGTCGGCGTGAGCAACATCAGTGTCATCGTGATCACCAAAGGCAGCAGCCACTTGACAAAGGCCGCCCAACCAATCGGGCTATAGAACAATTGCATCTCAATCCGATCAGGACGACTGACAAAGCTCCATTTGCTCAGCTGATAACCCTCCATATTCGACATTCGACTGACACTGGATTCAGCGCGATTGACTCTGATCTTCAATGGCAGCGGCGAATCACTGCTCGCAAGCACACTTCCGTCATACGGATAGGCGCGGATCGCCCCGTTGGCGAGGGGAACCGGAACCAACGTCAGCTCCAGCGGCAACTCACCCAAGGGGTAGCCACGATAATCAATCTGGTCCGAATAAAATTCAGAGATAAAACGATAATCAACTCTCACATTTTTCCCAACTTTTACAAGACCACTATCGGGCTCCATCAGTGAATTCCAGGGATCAATCTGGTTCTTGAACCGCAATAACTCACTCGGCTCGATTCCCATGGCGACCAACTTGTCATTGGTCTCCGCGGGCAACGTGATGCGCAACAGGCCCTCGATGCTGTAGGTCTTATCACGCGGCGAAAAGCTTCTGACATTGCCAACCTTGATCGCAACATCCAACGTCAGCGGAACCTGGGCATTCCATGCCGCCGAGGGCAGGCTGAAACCGAACAGCACAGCACAAAGGCAGACACCTCTCAGCACCCAGCGGATGATGCCGTTCATGGATGGTGATCGAGCAATCATCCGTACCCTACCGACAGCAACAAATCGTGCTGATCAGCACGAAGGGTGCCCAGGACACCTGGTCAGGCCATGACGACTCAGGCCATGATGCGTAGCATGAAGACGGCTACCTCAACGACCAGCGATCTGTGGATCGCCAACACGGTCAGCGATCTGGTGCTCGGTGATGTGCGCGAACACCTGCCGCTCGAACGCATCCCGCTGCAAGGCGACGTCCTCGGCTTGGGCACCACCACCAGCATCGACAATGGCGAACTGAGCTTTCTGCGCACGCACGATGGCAACACCGCGATCTGGAAATGTCAGGCCAGCGACGGCGGCATCCGTGAACTGAAACCTGGGGACGGCAGCGGCCATTTCCCCTATGTCTGCTTCAGCCGTGACGCCACCGACCTGCGCCGGCCAGTCGACCTGGCCCTGCTGGGCTCCAGCCAGGGCCGCCCCCTGCAGGAGCTGGTGGGCGAAGCCATCGACATCCTGCGCAGCCGTGGTGAGCTGGCCGAGGCGCCGATCTATGGCCTACGCCTCATGGCGCGTTGGCAATCCCTGATCATCACGGTGGCCTCCAAGCTCTGCATGGGTCAGCAGCGGCGCAACAGGAGCCTGGGCACCAACCCAGCGTCCGACGCCAAGGCTGAGCGCTCGGTCTATGACCTGCTGCAGCACTACCGCTTGGCCGAAGCGGACAGTGGCGACAGCGCCGATCCGATCCGTTTTCTGGGGCAGTCCCTGCAATGGGAGTGCTGTGGCTTCTGGGACAGCGACCCCAGCCAGGGACGGGTCACCGTGCCTGTTGCCGGTGAGCATCTGCATCTGCACGGCTGCAGCACCGACCTGCGCTTCGGCGGGCATCTGCACCACGCCCATCCGGGAACAGCCTTGCTGGAACTGGAGAAGCTGACGCTGTATCCACTGCAGCGCCTGCATCAACTGGGCAGTGATCTGGCCGTCGAGAACCTCAGCTATGAGGACGGCCAAGTGCGCTTCAGCATCGTCAACCGAGGCACCCTTGATGTGAGCGATGTCGGCGTTGCTGTTGTGATCGACGACTGCTACAGCAGCCATCGCTACCTGCGGCTGCCCTGGATGGAAGCCGGGGCCACGGAACAGTTCTCACTGCCACTGAAGCTCACGAGCGACAACAGGCACCTTGCCGTCATTGCCGACCCTGAACAAGCGATCATCGAGCAAGGCAACAACCAAGCCAACAACCGGGCTGTTCTGAACCTGAATCGGGTATGACGCTGATCGACAGCACCACCAGCGCCAACGATGTGTTGGTGCTCGGCGGGGGACCTGCCGCACTGAGCATGGCCGCGGCCCTCGGTGCCGAAAACCTACAGGTGACCCTCCTTTGCCCCACAGGCATGCCCACTCCCTGGGCCAACACCTATGGCATCTGGGGAGATGAGGTAGACGAGCTGGGTTTGGCCCATCTGCTGTCCCATCGCTGGCAGAACACAGTCAGCTGCTTTGGCCTGGGAGACGACGACCCCGCAGCCGACGCCAACCGGATGCTGCAGCACCACCGTGACTACGGCCTGTTTGATCGACAACTGCTGCAACAGCACTGGCTCGACATCTGCCGGCGCCACGGCGTGCGCATCCAATCTGGTGAAGCCGTTGGCATCAGCCATGCCCCGACCATCTCCACGGTGACGACAGGTGATGGTGATGGGCTCCGGGCCCGACTGGTGGTGGATGCCACCGGCCACAAACCGGTGTTTGTGCGCCAGGCACATGGCGGTGCCGTGGCGGCCCAGGCGGCCTATGGCGTGGTGGCGCGTTTTGCCACACCCCCCATCGACAGCGAACAGTTCGTGTTCATGGATTACCGCTGCCATCACCTGAGCACGGAACAACGACGGGAACCGCCCACCTTTCTCTATGCCATGCATTTGGGGGAGGACCGCTATTTCGTTGAGGAAACCTCGCTGGCTCTGGCACCGGCCGTTCCGTTTGCCGTGCTGCGCCAGCGCCTGGCCCAGCGCCTGGCCCAGCGCGGCGCTGCCATGGGCTCGATCGAACACGAAGAGTTCTGCCTGTTTCCGATGAACCCACCCCTGCCTGCGCGCAACCAACGGGTTGTGGGCTTCGGCGGGGCAGCCGCCATGGTCCACCCGGCCTCGGGCTTCATGGTCGGGAGCCTGTTGCGCCGTGGCCCCCGGCTGGCCCAAGCGATCGCCGGGGCCCTGGCCCAGGAAACACACGGTTCGAGCAGCATCAGTGGTGCGTCCCTGGCCCAGCAGGCCTGGGACGCCCTATGGCCGGCCGAAGAAATCGGCAAACGGGCCTTCTACCGTTTCGGGCTACAGAAACTGATGGGCTTTGATCAAGTGCGACTGCGCCATCATTTCGAAGCCTTTTTTCAGCTGCCAGATCATGACTGGTATGGCTTTTTGACCAACACGCTGAGCCTGGTCCAACTGGGAGGGGCCATGGCCAAGCTGTTCGCACTGGCTCCCTGGGATGTCCGTGCAGGCTTGCTGCTGCCCGCCCAGCCAGCACCCCCGTGGTCAGCGATGGCCCTGGATGACACGGCTGCAGGCGAACGCTAAAACAAGCTTGGACCCTTCACGCCGCCAAGCACCCCATGAGCCGTCTTACCAAACTGCTGATCATGGCGGGCATCAGTGCCGTCACTCTCGTGCCGCTAGCCGTCCAGGCTGACAGCTCAAAATGCACAGCGCGCATTAAAGCGCAAGGATTTTTCATCACCGATATCGACAGTGATTGGGGCCGTCCCTACGACAAATTTTCAGTGATCAAAGCGAACAAAGAATATGATCTCTGGGTCAATAAAAA
>CAZJIF010000104.1:0-6058 GCA_964546045.1 uncultured Klebsiella sp.
GACAAGGCGATCAACATCCGCGACCCGCGCCAGGTGATCTGGGCGATCAGCGCCCAGGTCGACCCGTCGCGCGATCTGTTCGTGCTCGAGGACACCCCCTTCGACACCCTCGATTTCGCCAGTGAGCGCCTGGGCCTCGGCGGCCGCCTGGCGATCGACGCCACCACCAAGATCGGCCCCGAAAAGCGCCACCCCTGGGGCGAGCCGCTGCGGCGCCCGGCCGAGCTCGAGGCGCGCCTGGATGGGCGCTGGGCCGAGCTGGGCCTGGCCGACATCGGCACGTCGCCGCCCGATCCGGCGCTGTTCGGCTACACCCTCGAGCACGTGCTCGAGCGGCTGGCGGGTCTGTGCTGAGCAAGCAGGCCCATCACGCCCTCAAGGCCCTGCTGCTGCTGGCGGCCGAACCGCACGCCTGGCACTCGACCCACCAGTTGGCGACGGCGCAGGACCTGCCAGAACCGATGCTCGAGCAACTGTTGCTGCGGCTGCGGCGGGCCGGGGTGCTGGTGGCGCGGCGGGGGCGGCTGGGGGGCTACCGGTTGGCGCGCCCGGCGCGTGAACTCTCGGTGGCGGCGGTGCTGGCCGCCCTGGGTGAACCTGCAGAGCCGGCTGCTGCTTCAGGCTCCAAGGCCACGGCTGAAAGCGATGGCATGTCCCTTGCGCCAGCCGATCAGGTGACGCTGGCCCTGGCCCGGCGCCTTGAGCGTGCCCGCCAGCAGGCCCTGGCGCAATCGAGCCTTGAGGACCTGCTGTTTGACCTGCGCAGTGCCGAGGCCACCTCCGGCAGTGAGGCGGGGCTGCTGCTGGGGTAGGAGCAGGTGATCAGGCTGAGGCACCCCCCAGGACCCCATCCAACTGGAAGTCGCTCAGGATCCGGTCCTGGATGGGTTGGGTCAGACGATTGATGTCGTCGACACCCCAGCTGTGGCCGACAACCGTGCGCATCGGCCGGGTTCCCGCTGGCATGGCGGCGAGGTTCAGATACGCCTGCGCCACCAGTTGAGGATCGGTGAGCGGATCTTCCCCTGCCAGCATCTGCTCAAAGTTCCTGCTCATGGCTACGGGAACCTGCGAGAGGTCGCCATAGGATGCAATCACAGCCCCTAGGGCTGGTGGCTGGCTGCGGTTGAGCAATTCGGTCGCAAAGGGACCAGGCTCGACAAGGGCGATGTCCACACCGCTGGTTGCCACTTCGTAGCGCAGGGCTTGCGAATAGCCCTCTAAGGCATGTTTGGTCGCGGTGTAAGTACCGAAGAATGGCGGCGAGAGACGACCGACAATTGAGCTGGTGTTGATGATGAGACCCCGCCCTGCCTTGCGCATGGCGGGCAGAACGGCCTGGGTGGTGCGGATGACCCCGTAATAGTTTGTGTTCATCTGTTGGTGGGCCTGGGCAACGCTGAAGGCTTCGGTGAGGCCGACAAACATCACACCCGCATTGTTGATGAGGGTGTCGATCGAGCCATGGCTCAAGATCGCTTCAAAGGCTGAGGTAACCGAGACATCATCGGTCACATCCATGTCTAGGATTGTGATGTTTGAAGACTGCGCTTCAAGAGCTGTCTTCTTGGCCGCATTGCGTCCCTGCGTGTCGCGCATTGTGCCCCAGACACGATGACCAACGCTGGCAAAGAGCGCTGCTGCACGTTCACCAAATCCGCTGCTTGCCCCTGTTATCACAACGGTGGATTGCGTGGTCTCCATGAATGTTGACCTGTTGATAGGAGTGGAATCTGGCTTGCCATAGGATGGCAGTTGGAAGCGACAACCGATGGCCACTTCAATAAAAATATACCATGCGGTATTAAAATGAGTGGCTCTGCACCTGGGCCCCGTCGCGGTCGCCCTCGGACCATGAGTCCGGAGGCGCTGCTCAGGGTGGCCACTGAGGCCTACTGGCGAGAAGGCCCGGCCGTGTCGGTCAATGCCATCTGTCAGCGTGCCGGAGTCTCCAAGCCCTCGCTCTACCGTGAATTCGGCAACGAGGATGGCCTGGCCAGTGCTGCCCTGCAGGGCTATGGCGCTGAGGTCAATGGCCAGTTGGGCTCACTGCTGGGCGGCGCGCTCTCCTTTGCAGAAAAAATCGAAGCCCTGCTGCAATTTGCCAGCGAGGCCTCGCGCAGCGAACACGGCTGCCTCTTCTTCAAGATGCGTGCTGCCCGCCACGATCTTGGCCCAAAAACACAGGCGACTCTCATTGAGGTCGAGGCTGCCATGCAGGGGATCCTCAGGGATTTCTTCCGAGCGAACCTCGCCAATGGTCAATGGTGCGGTGGCATTGCGCCAGACCTGGCGGCCGAGTATCTGTTTGTACAGATGGCTCTAGCTGCCTCCCTGCGGGCTCTCGGTACCGACCCGGCCAAGGTCAAACAACTGATGGGATTGGCTCTTTCTGTGTTTGAGAGCAAGGGTTAATCCATTGACCGAGTGCCCCACGCCGCTCAGACGCTGCGCCCCCCGGCCCGCCAGCAGGCCTTCTTTGATCAAACTGCCGCCCAACTGATTACCTCACCGATCTGCATCGCCGAAGTGCTCTGGCTGCTGGGTGATCCCGGCGATGCACGCATGCTGGCTGCCCAGAACCACCTGCTCAGGGCCGTGAGCCGGGGCGGGATCGATGTGATCCATCTGCTGCCGGAGGATGACGAACGCATCGCAGACTTGAACACACGCTATGCCGATCTACCGGGTGATTTTGCCGATCTCACCCTGGTGGCGCTTTCAGAGCGGCTGGATGTGAGGGAGATCCTCAGTCTTGATGGGGATTTTGATGTCTATCGTCGCTTTCGAAGGGAGCCCTTTGAGAGGGTCCCTCTGGGCATTCCGCGTTAGCAGCTGAGCTAGCACGTCGTCGTCGTCGGCAATGGCGTCTGCCGATTCGACGACAGTCATGAGCAGCACCCTGGAATCACGCCGCATGGAGCAACTGCTTGGTGGCGTCGATGTCGGCCTGCACGATGGGGTTGCGCCTGGCGGTTGCCATGACCAGGTCCACCGGAGTGCCAAGGCTGCCTGTGAGCTGTTCTTCGAGCCCGAAGTAGGCATCCACCAACTCGGTTGGTTCGAGCGGCTGGAACTCCACCAGCAGGTCGATGTCGCTCTCGCCCGGCCGGTAGTCGGGCCTGAGCACCGAGCCGAAGGCATGCAGCCTGGCTACGTGGTGCCGCTGGCAGGCACGGGTGATGGCGTGCAGCTGGCCGGAAGCGGCACTCACCCGCCCGAAAGGGAAGCCCGGCAGTTATGGGCTTTTATGGCTGGGCCATAATTATTGGATCAAGCAGAACGATCTAATCCGTGCCCGAGGTCTTCCGCCGCCCCCTTCTTGCCGCCGAGCTGGCTGAACGCCTGCTGCGACCGGGCGTGCTGGATGAGGGTCTGCGCTCGGGTCTCTTTCTCTCAGGCTTGCGCCGCACGGGCAAGACCACGTTCCTACGCACGGATCTGGTGCCCGAGCTGGAAGCGCAGGGTGCCTTGGTGATCTATGTGGATCTCTGGAGTGACACCAAAGCCAGCCCCGCGGCATTGGTGCAGGCAGCCGTGCGCCAGACCCTGAGCCAGCTGATCACCCCCTCCTCACCGCTACTGGCCCGGCTCAGCCGGATCAAGGGGCTGGATCTGGGTGGGATGGGCTTTCGTTTCGGGTTCCAGCTGGACCAGCTCGGCGAAGCCGGTGGCGCCACGCTCGCCCAGGCGTTCACCGAGGTGGTGGATCAGAGCAGGAGCGATGTGGTGCTGATCATCGATGAGGTGCAGCAGGCGATCACCACCGATGAGGGCAACCAGATGCTGCTGGCACTCAAGGCCGCGCGGGATGCGATCAACCCCAGACCCGGCAGCCCTGGCACTTTCCTGTTTCTGGGTACCGGCTCCCATCGCGCCCTGGTGAGTGAGCTCACGGCCCGCCGCAATCAGGCCTTTGCCGGCGCCACCTCACTGCCCTATCCGGTGCTGGATCAGAAGTACGTGCGGCATGTGCTGGAGCGGCTGCGCAGCGAGGAAATGGAGGCCCTGCCATCCGAAGAGGCTGCCTGGGCTGCCTTCGCAACCCTGGGACACCGACCCGAGGAGTTTCTACGAGCGCTCGGCCAGCTTCGCCTCAGCACGTCGTCTGGAGTGGCCCCGGATCAGCTGTTGCCCGTGATCGCCGCCACGCTGCGCAGCTCTGCGGCGGACCTTGAACTGCAGAAAGTGGAACAGATCGGTGGCCTGGCCATGGCGATCTTCGGCCGTGTCGCCCAGGAGGAGGGCCCAGCCAAGGGCCTGTTCTCAGCGGAGGCCGCAGCGGCCTATGGCGAAGCGATCGGGAGGCCGGTGCGGATTGAAGAGATTCAACCTGTTGTGAATGAACTGCTCGCCGACAATCTGCTGATGAGGGTGGGCCACGGCCTCTATGACGTCGCCGATCCGTTTGTGCAGGAGATCTGGCGAGAACGGCTGCTGTGACAGTGGTGTTGTCCTGTTGATCAGAGTGTGCACAGGTGCAGCAGCACCCATCGGCCTGCACATCGGGCCTGCGCCCCGCCAAATCGAGAGTGAGAGCACGAATCTGCTGGCTGCGAACCGGGGCAGAGGTGCTCATGCCTTCACCAGAGCAGGCGGCAGGGAAAGGTGGCCAGCACAGGGTCGAGGCTCACCAGTTGCAACCCCTCCAGCTCGGCCTGGGCGGCCAGCAGCCGATCGAAGGGATCCCGGTGGGCCTGCCTGTAGCCACCGGCGTGGACGCCATGATGCAACTGCACGGCCAGCGGCTCGAACCCCTGTTGTTGCAGGACGGAGGGCAGATCCTGCAGCAGCTGTTCGGCGCCGGGCAGTTTGCCGAGGCGACCTTTGGTGGCGATCTCCCAGCCGGAGGCAGCGCTCACAAACACCCTGGCAGCCGGGTCGTTGATGGCCGCGTGGGCGAGGGGGGAGAGCTTCTCAGGTTCCACCAACCACCAGA
The DNA here is from genome assembly GCA_964546045.1 of uncultured Klebsiella sp. GTDB lineage: Bacteria > Cyanobacteriota > Cyanobacteriia > PCC-6307 > Cyanobiaceae > RGUW01. The sequence goes on from CAZJIF010000104.1 coordinate 4,940, forward strand.
GCAGGGCATGGGTGTCGAGCAGGAGGGAGGAAGCCATCAAGAGGGCAACGGGGCGTCGAGCCCATCCAGCTCCTCGGGGGGCAGAGGGGCAAGCAGCACATCGATGGGTGGAAGGTGCAGCTGACCGCGCAGCACCCCCGGTTGCCGCCGTGGTCGATCGGCTTCGAGCGGAACCAGCCGTGCCCAGGGCTTGCCGTCCTTGGCTACCAGGATCGTTTCGCCGGCATGGGCGGCGTCAATCAGCCTGGAGAACTGGGTTTTGGCCTCGTGAACATTGACGGTGCGCATGGAGGGCGGCCCGCATGAAGCAAGGTTAGTCCAGATCTGGGTCCATGGCTGGGTTCCCGTTCGAACCTCTGCTGCAGCGGCCCTTGGTCTTGGCGAGCAAGACCCAGCGACGTAGGCCTCTCTCTTCAGCGGCCGCAAGGTTGGTGGAACGCTGGGCGCTGCAGCAGTGCCTCCAGCTCCAGTTTCAGCCACACTCCACATCACCCTCGCAGTGGCCTCGTTGCGGGCTGTGGAGCCGAACAGGCCTACACGCGTCTCGATCCAGTGCTGCAACGCCGGGTCGAGCGTGAGTTGAGCCGGCTGAGCGACGCGCCTTGCCACCCCGGCGTGATCCGTCTGCAATCCGACGACGAGCGCGACCGCGTGCCAATTGGGCACCTGCGGCTGCTGATCGTCAAACTCGGCCATCGCAGCTCCGTTTGTTGAGCTTGACTCCACCCATGACCGACCAACCCCAGCCCCGCGCCCCCCAGCCTTTGCTCGATCGCCTGGCGGGCGTGCCGTCGATGGCGCCAGGCCGGCGGCGCCTGGTGGTGCTGATGGGCCAGTTGGGCGATTTCGACAGCCTTGAGTACGCCCAGGCCCTGGTGGCGGCGCTGCCACAGCTGGAGGCAGCAGGCATCGGCCTGCTGGCGATCGCTCTGGGTGACGCGGCGGGCGCCGAACGCTTCTGCACCTACACCGGCCTGCCGCGCGAGTGTCTGCAGGTCGAGGCCAGCGCGGCGTTGCACCAGCAATTGGGGCTATACAGCGGCCTGCAGACGCCGATGGGACCTTGGCCCGCCCTGCTGCTGATGTGCGCCGGCATCGGCTCGCCCGGCACCCTGGCCG
>CAZJIF010000105.1:0-6008 GCA_964546045.1 uncultured Klebsiella sp.
CGATGCGGGGATCGATCACGTTGAGCAGCAGGGCCAGCTTCATCTCCTCCTGGCCGACGATGGCGGTGAAGGGAAAGACCCGGCGCTTGCGGGCTTGCGTCACGGCTGGCTTGAAGCAGGGGGAGGAGGCGATTGTTTCACAGGCACACCGGCCGGATCGGCCAGGGGCACGGGCAGCAGGCTCAGCACCTGGGGTGGGGTGGCATCGGCTGGATAGATCAGGCGCACCCGGACATTGCGGCTGGCACCTGGGGCCAGGGTGATGGTGCCCAGGGGTGGCCCCTGCTGTCCGTTGCGCAGCACCAGATGAAAGCCCTGGCGACCAGCCGGCCGCGGGCCGGGGCCATCCAGACCGCTGACCTCGACCGTGCCCCTGAACATCACCGCTTTGGCCGGGGTGGTGTTGAACCGCAGCCCCCCTTGGGCCTGATCTCCCTTGAGCGGCGACTCAAAGGCCAGCTGAACTGCCGCCGCCGTGCTGCCGGTGTTGCGCAGCGGCAGGGTCAGGTCGTATTCGACGCCGTAGTTGCCATGGGCCGCCCAGGCCGTTCCTGGGTAGAAGGTCTTGAGCGCAGCGGTCTGAACCTGGCCGGTGCCCAGGGTGCCCCGCTCTAGGGAGGCGATCGGCCAGGCAATCGGACTGCGGGGCAGGGCCAGATAGGGCTTGCCGGGATCGGTGATCCGGGCCGTCCAGATGCTTCCCAGCTGCACGCCACTGACCCGCGAATAAATCATGGGGCCCGGGGCCCCCTTGGGACTGGCCCGGTGCTCCCGGGGGCTGAGGGGTCCATCCAGCAGCGCTGCCCAGGTCTGCGGCGGCGGTGGCTGATCCAGGGTGCCAAAGGCGGCCAGGGTTGCCAGATCGACAGGCCCGCTGCTCTGCAGCCGCAGCTGCAGGTTGCGGCCATTGAGCAGGGGGTCCAGCCCGCGAACAGGCAACGGCAGCACCACCAGGGTGCTGAGCTGGCCCGGCGCCAGAGTCCACTGGGCCGGCAGCAGCGGGGAGCGCTGGCGGCCCAGCAACTCGGTGGCCACCCGGCTGCCCGGGCCGGCATACACCGGTTCAAGCCCCTGGGGCAGCAGCGCTGGCAAGGGCAAAAAGGGTGCTCCTGGCTGGCTGGGATCAAGGGACTGGGACAAGGCCGTCGATCCCGCCAACAGCCGCAGGGTCACCGGTGCGCTGCCCCGGGGCTGGGCCACCACCGCCAACCAGAGGGTCGAATCCAGGCTGTCCGGCTTGCCGGCATAGACGTGATGGCTGAACAGGTCAAAGCGGCCGTCCAGCGGGGTATCGAGATGGGCATCGGGGACGCCCCGGCCCTGGCCGGCAAAGGTCGACAACAGAACCCCGGCGGCGGTGATCAGCTCTGGATTGTTGTCATTGACAACCAGAACGCCGTCGAGACCACCGGGCAGGGGCGCAACCCGCTGCTGCCGCAGCATCACAGGCTGTGCCAGCGCCGCAGCACCGACACCGGCAACGGCAACGGCAAACGGAGCCAGGGTCATGGCACTGATCAGCCGCCGTACCAGCCGGGCTGGTCGGGTGACCACGGGGGCACAATCGCGAGCCATCAGCGACGTCCGACGAGGGTTTTGGAGACTTCAGCCGCCATCGCCCGAATCAGATCGGTGGAGCGAGGGTCATTGAAGGGTCCCTTGACCATGAAAGCCAGCACGGCCCGCTGACCGGTGGGCAACTGCACCAGGGCACCGTCGGCGTAGGCGATGCCGATGTCTCCGGTCTTGTTGTAAGCGGTGATGCCGAAGCTGCGCAGTTCGGCATCGGGATCGGCCCCATCCCGGCCCAGCCCCTGCAGCAGGCCCAGGGGGATCAAGGTGTTGGTGCGCGACGTCCCAAGGATTTCGCGAAACAGATCACGCCCCCGGGGGCTGAGCTTGTCACCGATGTCGACCAGGGCGATGGACCGGGCCAGGTCCCTGGCACTGGTGGTGTTGGTGCCCTCGAGGTCAGGCAGCCAGTTGTTGATCACCGTGGCCGCAAGGCCCTGGGCGGCAAAGCGCTGATTGACCGCCTGTTCGCCACCAAGCCGCTTGATCAGCAGGTTGGTGGCGGTGTTGTCGCTGACGCGGATCATCTCGGTGGCCGCCTCGAAGACGGGGAAACGGGTGCCCACAGGCCGGCTGGCCATCCAACCGGCCCCACCCCCGACCACCTCCTTGGTCATCGCCAGCGGTTCACCCCAGCGGAGCTGGCCGGCATCGAGGGCCTCCAGCGCCAGCAGCAAAATCGGTGTCTTGATCGAACTGGCGGCGGGCAGGGGCAGATCGCTCTGCAACTGGGCAAAACGGCCGTCGTCGAGGACCAGCAAAAAGCCAGAAGCGGTGAGGTCCTTGTGCACTGCCGCCAGCTGCTGCCAGCGCTTTGACAACGCCACCAGCTCGGTTCGGGGCTCAAACCGACCCAGCTGTGCGGCGGCTGACGGGCCTGCCGTTGTCGCTCCGAACCCGGGGGCCGGCTCGGACCGGGGCGCCTGGCTCGATGCTCCCAGAGCCAGCCGCGGTGCCAGCAGGCGCAGGCTGGTGCCGGCGATCACCCCCAGTCCCGCCCCCATCACCAGCAACCGCAGCACCAGCAGCAGCGGGGCCATCCACGGACGTCGGGCGGGGCGTGACGAGCGGCCTGGTGGCACTGGACCTGTGCAAGGACCCCGACGCTAGGGGGTCTGGCCGCCACGTCCAGCCGCCCAGCGGCACTGACGCACCATGCCCCGCAACAGGGCGGTGTCTTCGGGTGTCAGCCCGGCCCGCTGCAACACCCCCCGCAGCCGGGCCATGCGGGCCGCTGCTGTGTGGGGATACAGAAAACCAACGTCAAGCAGCAGGGCTTCGGCATCCGCCAGCATCGCCTCCACCACGTCGCGACGGGCAAGCGCCGGACTTGTGCTGCTGGCGGGCCGCTCACCTGCACACAGGCCATGCAGGTGATGGAGCACCAACGCCACCGCATGGGACAGGTTGAGGGAGCGATAGCCAGGACCGGTGCTGATCTGCAGCAGGGCGCCGGCCTGGAGCAGCTCATCGGCGCTCAGACCACGATCTTCGCGGCCAAAAACAATGGCGACCTGCTGGCCGCCCTGGCGGCTGCCAGCGGAGCTGCCGTGCCGCACCAGCCACCCGAGCGCACCCTCAAGGGACAACGGCGGCAGCGGTTCCCCCTCACCGCGCCCAGTGGTGGCCACAACGACGGGGCAGTCGGCCACCGCCGCGGCCAGATCGGCATAGAGCCGCGCGGCTTCAAGAACGGGCCGACCATGAACGGCCATCTGCAGGGCCTCGGGACCCAGGTGATCGCAGCGCGGCGCCACCAGGCGCAGGTCCAGGCTCAGCAGCGGTCCCCTGAAGTTGGCGCACAGGCGAGCCACACTGCCCACATTCAGCGGACCCGCCGGCTCCACGAGCACCACAGCCACGGCCAGGGGTTCAACGCTCACACCAGGCTGTGGAGGTAGGCCAGCAGATCAGCCATCGCCTGGGGTTCGGGTTGAAAGCGGGGCATGGGCGGCGTACGGCCGCTGACCACCTGCTGGATCAGCTGACGGTCGTTCTTGCGTTGGGCGACGCCGTGCAGGTTGGGGCCCACCAGACCCTGGCCGGCGATGCCATGGCAGCCCGCGCAATTGAGCAGGAACAGGCGTCCACCGGTCTCGGCCGATCCACTGCGTTCGAGGGTGGTGCGGGTGTACGGATCAGTGCGGGCACCGGGCAGTACCAGCAGCACCACCACGATGCAGGCTGTGGCAAAGGCCACCACCAGCGCCGCCACAAGCGGGCGGCGGTTGAGGGTGCTCAGGGCAGGGGCGGGGGGACTGGTCACAAAATTGCAGAGGGGCTCGCAGTGTCAGCCCTGGGCGTGAAACAATCGTGCCTTGGATCCACCATCAGCGCGACCATGATCGAACCCCTGCTCTGCGGCATCGTGCTCGGTCTGATTCCTGTGACACTGCTGGGTCTGTTCATCGCGGCCTGGAATCAGTATCGCCGCGGCAGCCTGCTCGACAGCTGAGCACCAACAGGGTGGTCGTGCCGTACCGGCGTTGATCCTGCAGCAGCCAACCCTGCGGCAGATCAGGCACTTGGGCTGTGGCACATTCCCACAACAGCAGTCCCTCGGGGGCGAGCCAACCCCCTGCCGCAATGGCGTGAGCCATCGCGGCATACAGACCTGACCGGTAGGGGGGGTCGCAATAGATCAGATCAAACGCACGACCCTCGCCTCGGTCCTGTGTCATGGGGCGCTGCAACCAGCCCAGCACCTCCTGACAATGGAGCTGCCAAGCTGCAGCAGCAGAATCCAGGCCTGCAGCCACGGCAGCGAGATTTTGGCGTGCCACCTGAGCGATGCGCCGGTCCTGCTCGACGGCCACCACCAGGGCAGCGCCGCGCTGCAACGCCTCACAGGCCATGACGCCGCTGCCGCAGCACAGATCGAGCCAGCGGCTGTCCGCCAAGCGGAGGGCCAGCATGTTGAGCACCGCCTGACGCACGCGGGCTGCGGTGGGGCGGGCACGGTCTCCGGGCGGGCTCTGCAGACGCCTGCCGCCGCTGAGCCGCAGACTCATCGCGCCCCGACCTCCTGCAGCCAAGCCAGCCAACGGCGCAACATCGCCTCCCCACTAGGACCCGACTTCTCGGGGTGGAACTGACAGGCTCCCACCTGTCCCTGCCAGACCGCGGCGGTCAGGCTGTCGCCAGCGAAGCTGACCCTTGCCGTCGTGCAGCGGGGGTCGGTGGGCTGGGCCGCATAGGAGTGCACGAAATACATCCAGGCCTCGGGGGCAGCAGCAGGCAGCAGGGGACTGGGCTCGTCAGGCAGCAGGGGCTCCCAGCCCATGTGGGGGATGGGATGCCCCGGGCGCCTGGGCAGGGCCCTGACGTGTCCGGCCAGGATGCCCAGACCCGAACTGGAGCCTTCGTCGCTGCCCTCGAACAGCAGTTGCAGTCCCAGACAGATGCCGAGCAGGGGAGAACCACCAGCACACCACTGACGCAGGGGCTCCACCAGGGCGGCCTGGTGCAACTGCGCCATGGCCGGATCGAAAGCGCCGACACCTGGCAGCACCAGGGCCTCACAGGACTCCATGGCCGCAGCCGAGGTGACCGGAAGCACCCCAGCCCCCAACCGGGCAAAGGCACGCTGCACAGAATGCAGATTGCCCATGCCGTAATCGATCAGGCCGATCGTTGGCCTGCGCGGTTCAGCCACAACAGCGAGGCCGTGTTGCGATGCCGTTGCCGATCAGAGGTACTTGGAGAGGGTGCTGGACAGGGTGGTCTTGGGCACAGCGCCGACAACGGTATCCACCTTCTGACCTCCCTTGAAGATCATCAGGGTGGGAATGCTGCGGATGCCGTACTGGCTGGCAACGTTGGGGTTCTCGTCGGTGTTCAGCTTGAACACCTTGATCTTGCCGTCAAACTCCTTGGCAATCTCATCGACAATCGGAGCCACCATGCGGCAGGGACCGCACCAGGGGGCCCAGAAATCAACCAGCACGGGCACATCACTCTTGAGCACGTCTTGCTCGAAGGAAGCGTCGGTGACAGCGGCGGCGCTGGACATCCTTGATGGAATCACGGTTCCGGGAATCTAGCAACGTTTGACCCGGTGACCAACAGGGGCAACATCCCGTTGCAGGCAACGGGCATGACACCAGAAGACAAAAGGCCCGAACGCGCCGGGCCGGGGGTGTGAGGAGTGTGCGAGCCGTAGCCCCCACACCTTCAGAATAGGGCTCGTGTGGGCGGCCGTTCCGTCATTTGCCCATGCCGAGCTGCTGGGCCTTCTGGTACACCTTGCCCTCGGTGAGCAGGGATGGGGCCACCACCACCTCGACCTGCTGCATCTCGGCCAGGTTGCGGGCCCCGAGGGTCCCCATCGAGGTCTTGATGCAGCCCAGCAGATTCTGGGTCCCGTCATCGAGGGAAGCCGGACCGCGCAGGATCTTTACGAGGCTGCCGGTGGTGCCCACCTTGAGGCGGGAGCC
>CAZJIF010000106.1:0-5963 GCA_964546045.1 uncultured Klebsiella sp.
GGCTTCACGCCGGACCTGACCTGGCAACAGAGCTGCTCAAATGTATGGGCCCCAGTGCGGTTGCTGTCCGCCCTAGCCATGCACGAGCCCGAGGTCGTCGCAAGCCGTTACGCCGTCCAGCGCCGACAGTTGTGGAAGGCTGCGATCAAGTGGCCGATGTATTCGGTGGCGGTGATGCCGGTGCTGCTGGCCGGCGGCTGGTGGCTGAACCGCAGCGGCCAGTTCCGCTGGGGGGCCTGGCTGGGCTTCGTCCTGGCGGCTGTGCTGCTGCTGGCCTGGGAAAACCTCAGCAACGATGTGTTTGATCACGACACCGGCATCGATGCCGCCGGCAAGCCCCACTCGGTGGTGCAGCTGACCGGGCGGCGCAGCCGCGTGGCGGGTTGGGCCAATGCAGCGCTGCTGGTGGGTCTGGCGTTGATGGCGGCGGTCGCCTGGCTCAGCAGTCCGGCGGTGCTGGCGCTGGTGTTGCTGTGCTGCGGTCTTGGCTACGTCTACCAGGGGCCGCCGTTCCGGCTGGGGTACTACGGCCTCGGCGAGCCCCTGTGCTGGTTGGCCTTTGGCCCAGTGGCCACCGCCGCTGCCTTGTTGGCACTCAGCCCGGCGCCGGTGGCCGTGCCCTGGGCAGCGGCGCTCGAACTGGGCAGCGGCCCCGCCCTGGCAACCACCCTGGTGCTGTTTTGCTCCCACTTTCACCAGGTGGACGACGACGCCGCCCACGGCAAGCGGTCGCCGGTGGTGCGGTTGGGCACCGGGGCTGCCGCCGGTTTGATCCCCTGGTTTGTGGCCCTGACCCTGGTCCTTGAGCTGCTGCCGGTGTTGCTGGGTCTCTGGCCCGCCACAGCGCTGCTGGCCTGGCTCGGCCTGCCGCCCGGCCTGGCCCTGGTGCGCCTGCTGCAGCGGCACCACAACGAACCCGAGCGCATTGCTGGCAGCAAGTTTCTGGCGCTGAAATTTCAGACCTTCAATGGCCTGGGTCTGGCCGCGGGATTGGCGCTCGGACAGTGGCTCTGAATGGTGGCGCCTGCCCTGCAGCTGCACTGGCGTCCGTTTGTGTTGGCGCTGCCGCGGCCGTTGCGCACGGCCCGCGGCACCCTGACCCACAAGCGGGGCTGGTTGCTGCAGTTGCGCACCGGTGCTGGCCAGCTGGGCTGGGGTGAGGCCGCCCCGCTTGATCTGGACACCGGGGCCAGCCCAGAGCTGGCTGCGGCGATCACCGCGCTGGGACCGTTCCCTGGCCGCGCTGAGCTCGAGGATGCTCTGGCCGCCTGTGCGTTGCCGGGCCCCCTGGCCTTTGCCCTGGGTGGTGCCCTGGCCGAAGCCGATGGCCTGCTGGATGCAGGCTGGTTGCCGCCGCCCCCCTCGGCCCAGCTGCTGCCCGCCGGTGCGGCGGCGGTGGCCAGTCTCGAAGCGGCCCTGCAGCAAGGCGAAGCCTCCGCTGGCGCCAGTTTCAAGTGGAAGGTGGCGGTCGAGCGCGATGCCGACGAGCGGGCCGTGCTCGAGCAGCTGCTGGTGCGCCTGCCTGCCCACGCCCGGCTGCGGTTGGATGCCAATGGCCACTGGCAGCGGGCGACCGCGGAGGCCTGGGCCGATCGCCTGGCTGCCGAATCCCGGCTGCAATGGCTCGAGCAACCCCTGGCGCCGACCGATCTGGCCGGGCTGGAGGCTCTGGCCCAGCGCCTGCCCGTCGCCCTCGACGAATCCCTGATCCACCGCACTGACCTGCGTCGCAGCTGGTCGGGCTGGCAGGTGCGGCGCCCGAGCCAGGAGGGGGACCCGCGGCCGCTGCTGGCTGCGCTGCGTGCCGGACGGCCGCGGCTGATGTTGAGCACCGCCTTTGAAACCGGCATCGGCCGCCGCTGGTTGCATCATCTGGCGGCCCTGCAGGCGCTGGGGCCGACGCCCGCAGCCCCCGGTCTGGCCCCCGGCTGGCAGCCGAGCGGCCCGCTGCTGGCCACCGATCCATGGCAGGTCTGGGAGGCGGCCGCATGAACCCCGAGCAGCTCGAGCAGGCCTGGGCAGCAGGGCGGCTGGTGCCTCTGGCGGGCCCTGCCGAAAGTCCACCGCTGGTGCCTGTGGCCTTGGCGCAGCGCTATGGCCCCGGGGTGATCGTGGGCAGCGGCGGCTCGTTGGGGGGGCGCCGCTGGTGCCTGCAGCCCTTGGCCCATCTGCAGGCCTCGGCGGCGGCGACCGGCGCCTGGCTGGGGACGCTCGGCCTGGATCCAGCCGCCTGCCTGCACCTCAATCCGTTGCCGTTGCATCACGTCAGTGGCCTGATGCCGTGGGTGCGCTGCCGCCAGTGGGGTGCGCGGCACCATGCCCTGGACCCTGCCCTGATGCGCGCCCCCCTGGCCCTGGCGACCGCCCTGCCGCCCGCCGCCCTGGCTGCCCAGGGAACGGTGCTGCTCTCCCTGGTGCCCACCCAGCTGCTGCGCCTGCTGGACGATCCTGTGGGCATCGCCTGGCTGCAGCAGCTGGACCTGATCTGGGTGGGGGGTGCTCCGCTCACGCCTGCACTGGCCCAAAGGGCCCGGCAGCTGGGGCTGCGGCTGGCCCCCTGTTACGGCGCGACCGAGACCGCCGCCATGGTCTGCGCCCTGCCGCCCGAGCGCTTTCTGGCGGGCGAGACCGGTTGCGGTCAGCCTTTGGCTGATGTCCAGCTGCGGCTGGCAGCCCCAGGCGGGGCCGATGCCGCCTGCGCTGCCCAGGCGCCCCTGGAGGTCGCCACAGACCGTCTCAGTCCAGGCTGGTTGCAGCAGGGCCAGCTGGTGCCAATGCCCCGCAGCGCTGATGGCTGGTGGCGCAGTGGTGATGCCGCCCGGCTCGGCCCCGAGGGCCTGGAGATCCTGGGCCGCCTTGACGGCGCGATCCACAGTGGCGGTGAGACGGTGTTTCCCGAGCAGATCGAACAGCGGCTCGGGGCCTTGATCGAGGCGCAGGCCCTGCCGGTGGCGGCATTGCTGCTGCTGGGCGAGAGCGATGCCCGCTGGGGTCAGCGGTTGGTCGCGCTGGTGCGTTTGCAGGGCGCTGCCGATGGGCCTTCGGTGCTGGCGGCTTTGGCCCGGTTGGCGCGCCAGCTGCCCCCGGCTGAGCGCCCGGGGCGCTGGTTGCTGTGTCCCACCCTGGAACCCACGGCCACCGGCAAATGGCAGCGCCAGCGCTGGCAGCAATGGCTTGATGACCGGCGTTAGCGGGCCAGCCCTGAGACCACCATCAGGGCTTGGCACAGCTGCTTTAGATCGTCATCGCCAAGCCGGCCGATGCAGGCCCCCAGTTGACGGCGCGGCACGGTGGTGAGTGCGTCGAGCATCAGTTGATGGCTCCGCTGCAGGCCGTTTCGTGCGGACGGATTGACGGCAACCCGCAGCAGCGGTGCTCGGCAGAGCCTGGTGGTCAGCGGGCACACCAGCGTCGTGGTCAGCTCGTCAAAGGCGTTGTCAAGCAGGATCGCCACGACCTGCAGTTGCTGTTCGGGCACGACTGGGGGCGGCGTCTCGTCGGTGTGCAGCACCCGAAGCTCACCGCGTTCGATTGCCTCCATCGGGTCTGGGGGCGTCCACGGTGGTGTTTGCCGGCTCCAGGCGACAGCGCGCGACTGGCATCTCGCCTGTTCCTGCGCCGCTGCCTGGCGCAGGTCCGGCAGCCAGATCTGCACAGGCCGCAGACCCCTGGCCCGCAGACGCTGCCGATGGCTGCGCACATTGCGGCGCACGTCCCTGCGACGGGCATTGTTGCCGGCTTCCCGCGCTGCCACTTCAACCGCGGCCAGCACCCTGTCGTCCACGGCCGTGACAGAGGCCGAGCCAACCCCCGACTCCATGCGAGTGATCGAGTTGCTGCAGGGGTTCCAGCGGGTTCGAGGGTCAGGATTCACCATCGGGGTGTGGGGAGCGCGACGCCGCTTCAGGGTTCCCACTCTTCCCGAGATCTGCCCACTTTCCCGAGATCTCTCCTCTCCCCCAGGGCTCTCTATATCTCTCTCTCAGGGCTTCTCTCTCTCCCCCCAGGGCTCTCTCTCCCGCCAGGGCTTTTCTCTTGTCTTGGGCTCCCACTCTCCAGGAATGTCCATCCCCCTTGGCAGTGGTTACATGCAATCAATGCCAAGGGGCCGCGGATGGTGCCAGGCGGAGGCTGCAGCCCGCAAGCCGTGGCCTCGGATCAGAGTGGTTGCACGCCGCCTCCCAGGCTGGAGGCTTCCAGCCAGCGGTGGATGGGCGCGGGCAGGGGGCAGCGCTGCCGGCTGCGGCTGTCGATCGCCAGGTGGCGGGTCAAGCCGGTGGCGGCGGGTTGGTCCCCTGTGTTGAAGCGGTAGCTCACCTCAAAGCTGCCTGGATCGAGGCGCCGCGGCGTCAGGGCGATCGTCAGCGGGTCGCCGCATACCAGTGGCCTGCGGAAGTCGGCGCTGCAGTGCACGATCGGCAGGGCGACCGTCAGCGGCAAGGCGCTGGGCTGATCCAGAGCCGGCATTGGTGTGGGAAAAATCTCGGTTGCGGCAAGGCCGAAGCGCTCGAGGCTTTCTTCGTAGGCCTCGTGGCACCAGCTCAGCAAGCGAGCGAAATGCATCACACCGGCCGCGTCAGTGTCGCCGAAGCGCACAGTGCGGCACAGCAGCAGCCAGTCGTCAGGGTGCATCGGTGAACGGCAGCGGCCTTGCTGCGACGATGCCACCCACTCTGCGTCCGACGCCATGGCCGCCCCATTGGCCTATGAACAGCCCACGATCAACAAGGCCTGGGAGGCCTTCGTGGCCCATGTGCCGACGATGCTGCTGATCTGGATTGCCACCGCGGTGCTGGCGGGCCTTGGGCTTGCTGTCGCCTGGTTGTTTGTGCTGTTCGGCGTCGGGCTGTCTGCTGGCAGCGGCTCCGGTGACTTGGCCGTTTCGGCAGCCTCGGCTCTGGGGCAGCTGGCCCAGGTGCCTTTTTCGATGCTCTCCAGCCTGGTGGGGGTGCTGTTCGTGGCGGTGCCGGCGATGCATTACGCCAACGGAGAGACGATCACGGTTCAGGCTGCTTTTGCTGAACTGCTGCGGCGGCCTTGGCGCTACCTGTTGGCGGGCATTGTCTTTTCGCTGGTGATGACCATTGGCTTTGTGCTCTGCATCGTGCCAGGCATCGTTGTGGCCCTGGTGATGCCGATCTATGTGAACCGCATCTTTCTCACCGATCAATCGATTACGGATGCCTTTGCCGGCTCGTTTCAGGCGGTGTATCGCTCGCCCCACGGCCCTGATTTTCTGGGGATTGAAATCCTGGCCTGGGTGCTGGTTGTGGTTGTGTCGGTGTGCACCTGTGGCCTCGGTGCTCTGTTGGCTGTCCCCGTGAGCAGCTTTTACCTGCAGAACGTGGCCTATCACAAGGGCCTGATCCGTTGAGCCAGCCCCTGCAGCGGTGCGGCGATGGCGCTGTTCAGCTCGGGGGAAATCCCGGGAAGCCTTGGACACCCAGCCCAAAGGTGAGCCCCAACCGCAATAGCCAGTAGGTCACCAGGCCCAGTGCCCCAGCCGCCAGCGGCCAGGTGCGCAGCTGCCTTGGCACCAGCCGCCGCTGGTGCAGGGCGGTGAGCGACCACCACACCAGGACGGCGGCGGTGATGGGCCCAAAGGCATGCAGGCGCAGGGACCCGGCCACATCGCCACACAATGCTGCACTGGTGGCCCGAGTCAGAAAGCAGGTGGGGCAGGGAATGCCCGTCAGGGCGCGCAGGGGACATGGCCAGCCGGGCAAGGCCGGATGCAGTCCCTTGAGCCAGAGGTAGCCCGTGAGTGCGGCGGGCACCAGAACGCCCGCCTGGCTGATCCGTCGCAGGAAGCGGTTCAGGGGCCGCGCCTCAGCGGTCCACCGAACCCATGATCACGTCGATCGAGCCGAGAATCGCCATGATGTCGGCCACCTTGGCCCCCTTGAGAATGTGGGGCAGGATCTGCAGGTTGTTCTGATCGGCGGCGCGGATCTTGAAGCGCC
>CAZJIF010000107.1:0-5951 GCA_964546045.1 uncultured Klebsiella sp.
ACCGTGAGCCGGTGATGGTTCGTCTGTGAACGGCATCAAACGCCTACTGAGACTCTGGCCGCGTCAGATCGGCAACCAATGCCTGGTGATGCTGGTGGCCGGCACCCTGTTCGGTTGGCTTGCCCCAGACCAGACACCCGCGCTGCAACCCCTGGCGACGGTGTTTCTGCAGGCCTCCCAGATCGTGGTGATGCCGTACCTCATCTGCGAACTGATCGTGGGCTTCGGGCGGCTGAGGCCAGGCTCTCTGGCTGTTCTGGCCCGACGCGGCGGACTAGTCCTGGTTGGGCTGTGGTTGGCAGGGTCGCTGCTGGTGATCGGATTGCCGCTGTCCCTGCCCCCGCTGGTCACCTCTGAGTTCTTCCATGCAGGGCTGTTTGAACGCACCGAACCGGCCAATCTGCTCACCACTTACCTGCCGGACAACATCTTCGGTGCTCTCGCGGGCGACAACTTTCCGGCAGTGGTGCTGTTCAGCTGTCTGCTGGGCATCCTGTTGCAGAGCATTGACGAGCGCGATCAACTGCTGGCGCCGCTGGCGGTGATCCGCCAGCTGTTCAGCCGACTGAACAAGTTGGTCGTGAAGCTGATTCCGTACGGGATCTTTGCCCTGATCGCCATCAATGTCGCGCGCCTCAATGGCGATCAGCTGATTCGCATGCAGGGGTTCATCGCCCTGTGCGCCACGGCTTTCCTGCTGCTCAGCCTGGCCAGTGTGCTCTGCCTGCTGACGCTGACACCCCTCAGCCTGGGAGCGATCTGGCGGCTGATCAAGGGGCCGCTGGCCCTGACCGCCAGCAGCGCCAACCTGCTGATTGCCCTGCCGATGCTGGTCAGCAATCTGCAGGAGCAGCTGCCCGCTGAACTGCTGGACGGCTCCCAACGGCGCGTTGACCCACAGGCCGTCAGCGAAGCCGGCGACGAGCTGGCACCGCTGGTGTCCCTGGGGTATGCCCTGCCCACGCTGGGCCAGGTCGCCTCCTTGCTCTTCATCCCCTTTGCCGGTTGGTTCGTGGACCGCAGCCTCGACCCGGGGACCACGGCCCAGATGCTGTTGAGTGCCATTCCGGCCTCGGTATCGGGCATCAAGGCGGTGATGCGGCAGGAGTTGCTGCAGCTGGGACTGCCAATCGACCTGCTGCAGCTGGTGTACGTCAATGGCGAGTGGCTGTACCGCTTCGAGAAGGTGCTCTCACTGGAGGGGCTGGTGGTCCTGGCGGTCCTGGTCTATGCCAGTGCGGTGGGCGCCTGGCGTTTCAGACCTGGGCGGGCGCTGGTCGGCCTGACCCTGCTGGTGGGCCTCACCACCGGCCTGGGCTGGTCAACCCGCACGGCGTTGGCCCATGCCCTGCGCGACACCTACCGCAACGACGAACGGCTGCTGAGCCTCAGCACAACCCAGGCCGGTCCCCAGCCTGGCGAAGTGCAGGGGGCGCAACAGGCGCAGCCGGTGAGTCTCAAAGCGATCAAGGCACGCGGCGTGTTGCGGGTTGGCCTGCGCAGCGATGGTCTTCCCTGGGTTTACCGCAACAACAAGGGCCAGCTGGTGGGTTTCGACGTCGACCTGTTGCGCAAGCTGGCTACCAACCTGGAGGTGAGCCTGCAGATCCAGGAAGCTCCCATGCCCCAGCTGGAGCGCTGGCTCGCCCAGAACCGCGTGGACCTGGTGGCCGGTGGCATCCAGAGCAGCCCCAGCCGGGCGATTCAGAACGAGCTGAGCCGTAGCTACCTGCAGGTCCACCTGGCCCTGGTGGTTCCCGATGACAAGCTGAGGCTGTTGCAGCCGGGCAGCAGAGTTCAGCGTTCAACCCCGATCCTGCTGGCGGTGCGCGATGAAGAACTGATCAGCCCGGGGATCGAACAGCAGATCAGCCGCTACCTGAGCCAGGGCGGACCTCCGGTGCGGGTGGTGATTGAGCACATCCCCAACAAGGAGAGCTTTTTTTCACCCACAGGCCAGACCAGGTTTGACGGCCTGCTGACCTCGGCCGAATCAGGGGCGTCCTGGGCGGTGATCTATCCGCGCACCTCGCTGATCACCCCATTCAGCGACGACCTCAACAGTGAACTCGTGCTGTTGATCGGCGGTCAGGATGCCAGCCTGCGGCGTTACATCAATGGGTTCCTGACCCGCGAACAGGCCCAGGGAGGCATTGATCAACTCTTCAACCACTGGATCCTGCTGAAGGGCTGAGGGCCGCGTCAACACCACGGCGCGATGGACGCTTCAGGGTCGCGTCACCCAATCGGCTGCATTGAGGGCGGGGAAGAGACCGTCATCGCGCTGAATCGCCTGCAGCCAGCCTTCGGGCAAGGGCGTGTTGTTGTTGATCGCATCCATCAGGCGCCAGAACCGATCGAGATGGCGCTCGATCCGCTCCCGCGCCAGATCGGTGGTGGTGCCGGCCCGCAGGATGAAACTCCAGTCGGAGCTCTGGGCCAGCAGCAATTCGCGCCCTGCCTGGGTGAGGAGATGACGCTGCTCACTGCTTCCCACGCCGCGGTTGACGCGACGGACCATGGCAGCCGAAGCCCGTTGCCACTCGATCACCACCCAGGCGTTGGTGTCGTTGAGCCAATAGTCGTGGTAGCCGCCCTGACCCCAGCTGCTGGGGGAGGGGCGGCACACCTGCAGCGGCTGGTCTTCGGCCAGAACAGCCCGCAGATGGGTGAAGCGAACGCCCTCTGTTGGCCCCTGGCGGAAGAGCTCAGCCAAAAACGATGGCCCCTCGAACCACCAGTGTCCGAACAATTCGGCATCGAAGGGCGCCACAAGCAGCGGCGGACGCTCCATCACGGCGCTCAGGCCCTCCAGCTCGGCCGAACGCCCCTGCAGGTAGTGCTGAGCATCAGCAACCACACTGGCCTGGGCAGCGGCCGGGTCATAGGGCTGCTTTTGATCCAGGGATGCGGCCTGACTGGTGACCCTGTGCAGCTTGAGACCCAGGGGACGTCGGCTGGTGATCCCGGCTTCAGCGAGCAGCTCTTCTGGAAGGTCCCAGCCCAGATCACGATGAAACTCCCGGTAGGAACCATGGCCTGGATAGCCATCGCGCGCGCTCCAGACCGGCAGGGTGGAGGTGCTGTCGCGACCAAAAAAGGCCACCCCAGCTGTCGAGCAGATCGGTGCATAGACGCCATAGCGGGGCCTGGGCAAGGCATGCAGCAGGCCATGGCCATCGAGGATCGAGTAACGAAGCCCGCAGTTCAACAACTGCTGATCCAACCCCTCGAAATAGGCGCATTCGGGCAACCAGATCCCCATGGGGCGCTCGCCAAGCAAGCGCTCGTGCTCGCGCACAGCCGTCAGCAACTGGGCCCGCACCGCCTCGGGGGTGTGGCGCAGCAGGGGGAGGTAGCCGTGGGTGGCGCAGCAGGTGATCAGATCGAGGACCCCCAGTTGCTGCAGTCGCCTGAAGCGTGCGATCAAATCGCCGTCAAGCTGGCGCCACTGGGCCTTGATGGCATGAAGTTGGCTGGCCAAGGCGTTCGCAGCCTGTCGCTGACCTGGCGGCGCCTGATCAACCAAGGCAATCCGAACGTCAAGCCAGGGAACAAAACGGCGATTGAGCGCCTGGTCGCTGAGCAGGGACAGCAGCGTGGGCGAGAGACCCAGGGTCAGCCTGGGGGCCTGGTCAGGGTCTGCCGCTGCTGCTTCCAGGACCGCCAGCAGGGGGAGGTAGCACTCCTGTAGCGCCTGGAAATACCAGTCCTCTTCCAGGGAGCCCGGCTCGCTCGAGCGCACGTAGGGGAGGTGGGCATGAAGCACCAGGGCCAGATCACCAGCGGCCATGGGCTTCGCGCGGTCTGATCAGTGTAAGGGCAATGCTCGAGCCTCCCCACGACAGCAAACCAGTGCAGCCATAGAATGGAGCCAACTCATACTTGCTCCGCATAAGGGCGCCCGAATCCAGCCATGGCCCGTGACCCCGGCCGCGTTCTGATCTTCGACACCACCCTGCGCGATGGTGAGCAGTCGCCGGGGGCCAGCCTCAACCTGGAGGAGAAGCTGGCCATCGCCCAGCAGCTGGCGCGCCTGGGGGTCGACATCATCGAGGCCGGCTTCCCCTTTGCCAGCCCCGGTGACTTCAACGCGGTGCAGCGCATCGCCGACAGCGTCGGCACGCCCGAGGGGCCGACCATCTGCGGCCTGGCCCGGGCCGCCGCCGGCGACATCAAGGCCTGCGCCGATGCGGTCGCACCCGCCGCCAACCGCCGCATCCACACCTTCATCGCCACCAGCGACATTCACCTCGAGCACAAGCTGCGCAAAACACGCGCCGAGGTGCTGGCGATCACCGCTGAGATGGTCGCCTACGCCCGTTCGCTGGTGGACGACGTCGAGTTCAGCTGCGAAGACGCCGGCCGCAGCGATCCTGAATTCATGTATGAGGTGATCGAGGCAGCGATCACCGCCGGCGCCACCACGGTCAACATTCCCGACACCGTGGGCTATGCCACACCGGCCGAATTCGGCGCCCTGATCGCCGGCATCAATGCCCACGTGCCCAACATCGACCGGGCCGTGATCTCGGTCCACGGTCACAACGACCTGGGACTGGCGGTGGCCAATTTCCTCGAGGCGGTCAAGAACGGCGCCCGGCAGCTCGAGTGCACGATCAACGGGATCGGCGAGCGGGCCGGCAACGCCTCGCTCGAGGAACTGGTGATGGCCCTGTATGTGCGCCGCAGCTACTTCAATCCGTTCCTGGGACGACCGGCCGACAGCAGCGAGCCCCTGACCGGGGTGCGCACCGAGGAGATCACCAAGACCTCGCGCCTGGTCAGCAACCTCACCGGCATGGCGGTGCAGCCCAACAAGGCGATCGTGGGGGCGAACGCCTTTGCCCACGAAAGCGGCATCCATCAGGACGGAGTGCTCAAGAACCGCCTGACCTACGAGATCATTGACGCCCGCACGGTCGGGCTCAGCGACAACCGCATCTCGTTGGGCAAGCTGAGCGGCCGCAGCGCCTTTCGCGCACGGCTCGAGGAGCTGGGCTACCAGCTGGAGCGCGAGGATCTCGATGACGCCTTTGCCCGCTTCAAGGAGCTGGCCGATCGCAAACGCGAGATCAGCGACCGCGACCTCGAGGCGATCGTCAGCGAGCAGGTGCAGCAGACCAATGAGACCCGCTTCAGCCTCAAGAGCGTGCAGGTGAGCTGCGGCACCGGGCTCCAGCCCACGGCCACGATCACCCTGGTCAATTCCGATGGCGCCGAACTGACCGAAGCGGCGATCGGCACCGGCCCGGTCGATGCGGTGTGCCAGGCCCTCAACCGCCTGGCCCAGGTGCCCAACGAGCTGGTGGAGTTCAGCGTGAAGTCGGTCACCGAAGGGATCGATGCCATGGGGGATGTGACGATTCGCTTGCGCGCCGATGGGGTGCTGTACTCGGGCCATGCCGCCGACACCGACATCGTTGTGGCCGCGGCTCAGGCCTTTGTGAATGCGCTCAACCGGCTGATCGCCGGCGGCCGCACCCAGCCCCTGCATCCCCAGAAAGGGCCCCTGCCGGTCGTGGGAGATCTTCCCCTGGCCGGGCGGCCGCGGGTCTGATGGCGGCTTCTGATTCAGCCGGACGTCGTTCACTGGCCGCCTCGGCCCTGCAGCTGACCCTGCTGTTGCTGCTGGCCCTGGCGATGCTGCTGCCACTGCTGTGGCTGGTGAGCACCTCACTCAAGGGGCCTGGCGAGAACATCTTCGCCAGCCCGCCGGCCCTGCTGCCGGCCCAGCCCAGCCTTGAGGCCTATGGACGGCTGTTTGCCGGCAGCCCGATGGGCACCTACCTGCTCAACAGCGCCATCGTCAGCGGCCTGGCGGTGGCCTGCAACCTGTTGTTCTGCTCGCTGGCGGCCTATCCCCTGGCACGGTTGCGGTTTGCCGGCCGTGGGCTGGTGCGCGCCCAGCTGCTGGCCACGAACCGCAGCCCGTGTCAGGTGGAGATGAT
>CAZJIF010000108.1:0-5852 GCA_964546045.1 uncultured Klebsiella sp.
ACTGGCCGCCGCTGGTGATCTTGTGGCCGTTGATGCCCAACAGGGCCATCAAGATGAGGGCAGACAGTCCCAGCAACCCCTCCATTGCTAATGAGGCAGCCTGTCCTCGAGCCAGGCAGGATGGCTGGATCTGGCCGATCAAGGAGGGCGCCATGGCGCAATTGATCTGGCTGCAGCTGACCCTGGTGCCGCTGAGCAAGGCCATCCAACCCATCGTGTTTGTGGTGGTCACCGGGTTGCTGCTGGGGGAGCTGCAGCAGTGGTCCAGGCATCAGCGCCAGCGGGCCTTGCCGCTCAACAGTGCTGCCGACTGGCCATCGCGATCAGCGGCTTCCAACACCAGCCCCGGGTCCTGGTGCGCTGGCAGAAGCAAAGCTGGGCCGCCGTCGACCTTGAGACCTCAGAGCCCCTGAAGCCAGGTCAAAGGTCACTCTGATGGGTCGCGACGGCACCAACTTGCAAATTCTCAGTAGACGTTGAGCCGCTCCAGCAGATTGGGCATGTCATCGACCAACGAGAGGATGTCCTTGTGGGTCTTGATCAACTTGGAGCGCATATAAACCCGCAACCACTGTCGATCCATGAAATGCTGAAAGCGCCGCGAGACGATCTCCCGATGACAACCCTGCGACTGCAG
Source organism: uncultured Klebsiella sp. (assembly GCA_964546045.1). Classification (GTDB taxonomy): domain Bacteria; phylum Cyanobacteriota; class Cyanobacteriia; order PCC-6307; family Cyanobiaceae; genus RGUW01. Next base: position 638 of record CAZJIF010000108.1, read on the forward strand.
CAACCAAGCCAAAAAGATGGCCGACTCAAATCCCAATGAAATGGATTGAAAATAGGGCGATCCAATGGCCGCATCACCAAGCAAAAAAGCGGCAACATCAGGCACATCTCCAAAGCGCAGATCCGCAGCATTTGCAAAGTGATGAGCCCGATAAAGATTGAGAGGTAGCGTCATAATTGAGACCTCAGATGGAGGAGTCTCGCCTAGCGTGATGACGTGATAATCGAGAAACCGCTTGATGCCTTGGGCGACCGGATCACCCGATACAATCCAGCTTTGATCAAGACTACGCGGCAACCTTGCATAATCATCTTGGGTGATTTCAACGATCCCAACCACGTGATTCCGACCATCAACCCGATGGCTGCGACTGACGGAAGGAATGAAGTCATAAATCTGATTACCAATACTGCCTGAGCGCTTGCAGGTGGCATCACAACAGTGATGACCATTGAGTGCAAAGGAAGCTACAAGAGCATGCTCCAGAACGAACTCGAGCGTGTTGCCCGCGCCATACAAGCGTTCGCGTGTCAAGGATTTGAATCCACTGCAGTCGATCAAGGTGTCACCGGGCTGCAGCAAGGAGCCGAGGTGATTCATTGCGACTGATTGCTCGCGGCGATCGATGCGACGACCGCTCTCGAGCAGCCCAACAAGGGAGGTCTCAAGAACATTTAACGGAACAAAGTCGGTCCCAATCTGGCTTAAAAAATCTCGAATCTCCTGCGGGAGAACGCGCTTGGAGGTGAACAGATCGACAAGATCACGGGGCGTAAACAAGGCCCGCATGTCATCGCCATCTTCATGCTCTATCCGATGACCAAAAAGCTCACAGGCAAGCAACGAGGAGCTCAGCGTCACCATGCGCGTACGCGTATAGGAGGGCCGCTTCTCAAACAGCACGATTTCGCACGGCGATGTGCGTTGCAGAAGAGCAGCCGTAAGCAGGCCAACAGGACCCGCTCCAATGATGTAAATCGTTGCCACGCCCCAACATTAGCTGATTTACCACCCCCAATCCTGCCGCGCCAGTGCATGCCCAGCAGCAGTGACTGATCAAATCGGTGCATTCAAGACATCTGTTTGATGCCCATTGCGATCACAACAAGCATTGGCCAATGGCTCCTATCACGCTGCACACCATTGGTGCCATGCCTGTTAGTCTCAACCCAGATTGAGACAACAAAGGCAGCAGACTTCTTCATGCAACTGCGCATCGGCAACGGCTACGACATCCACCGGCTGGTGGTAGGGCGCCCGTTGATCCTGGGTGGCCAGCGGCTCGAGCACCCCGCCGGCTTGGGGCTCGACGGCCACAGCGATGCCGACGTGCTGGTGCACGCGATCATGGATGCCCTGCTGGGGGCCCTGAGCCTGGGCGATATCGGCAAATACTTTCCACCCGATGACCCCCGCTGGAAAGGTGCAGACAGCCTGGTGCTGCTCGAACAGGTGAATGCGCTGGTGCGCGAGCGGGGCTGGAGCGTGGTCAACATCGACAGTGTGATCGTGGCCGAGCGGCCCAAGCTCAAGCCCCACATCGGGGCCATGCGTGCCGCGATCGCCGCGCGGCTGGGGGTAGAGCCCGATCAGGTGGGCGTCAAGGCCACCACCAACGAACAGCTGGGCCCCGAAGGCCGCGAAGAAGGCATCAGCTGCCACGCCGTGGCGCTGCTGCAGCAAACCTGAGGCCGTCATGGGCTGGCTCGCGGCGTTGATCACCCCCCTGCTGCTGGCGATCACCCTGCTGATCGCCCCACTGGTGGCTGGAGCAGAGGTCCTGGCCGCCGGCAACGACTACGGCGTGGTGGTGGTCGAGCATCTGCGGGTCAAGGTGCCCGCTGATGCGGTCGAAGCCTGGCGTCAGGCCGAACGTGGCAGCTGGGAGCCCTGGCTCGAGCGCCAGAGCGGCTTTCTTGATCGTCAGCTGCTCTGGGATCCCGAGCGCGAAGAGGGCACGCTGTTGATTCACTGGCGCAGCGGTGACGACTGGAAGGCCATCCCCGAGGCCGAAATCGAACGGGTGCAGCAGCGCTTTGAGCAGCTGGCCCGCCAGGCCACCGGCACCGACCAGGGCAACCCCTTCCCGCTGGTGTTCGAAGGCCAGCTGCTGCCGCAATGAACGGCGACCACCAGCTGGATCTGGAACGCCGCAGCCGGCTTGGCATGGTCGAAGCCATTTGGGGCGAACACAAAAGCGCCGACCAGATCGCGCGGATCATCGACGCGCACCAGCGAGCTGGCGAGCTGATCCTTGCCACACGCATCGATGCCGACAAGGCCAGGGCCGTGCTGACCCTGTTGCGCGTGGGCTCGATGCGCGCTGCCTGCGTGCGTTACGACGCCGAAGCGCGCTGCCTGGTCAGCGCCGCGCTGCCGGACCCCGACCGCTCCCTGGGGACGGTGGCGATCCTGGGCGGCGGCAGCAGCGATCTGACCGTGGCCGCCGAAGCCAGGCTGAGCCTGCTCAGCCACCGGGTCCAGGCCGAGCTGGTGCTCGATGTGGGCGTGGCTGGCCTGCAGCGGCTGCTGGGCCGGCTCACGCAGCTGCGCAGCGCCCGGGTGCTGATTGCCTGCGCTGGCATGGAAGGGTCGCTGCCCACCATCCTGGCCGGCCTGCTGCCCCAACCGGTGATCGGCGTGCCGGTCTCGGTTGGCTATGGGGTCAGCGCCGGTGGCCAGGCGGCCTTGATGGGCATGCTGGCCAGCTGCGCCCCCGGGCTCAGTGTGGTCAACATCGACAACGGCTACGGCGCCGCCATGGCCGCCCTGCGGATCCTCAACAGCGGGGCCGCAGGGGCCCTTTGACCGGCGTCTCGATCTCCAGCAGCTGCTGCAGCCACAATTCCATGGACCGCGGCAACAGGCCGCGCTCATAACGGTCGATTGCCTGCAGCAGCACCGGCGTGTTGACCCAGCTGAGCGGGCGGGTGGCCATCGGCGCGGTGCGGTGGTGCACGCCAGTCTGAAAACAGCTCAGGCTGGCGGCAAGGGGGCCTGCTTCAGAGATGCTGAAGCTGCGGGTAGGCGGTCAGCAGCTCGGCGGTGCTGAGCACTTCGCCAGCCCCATCGGGCTGCCAGATCACCTCAAGCGCCAGCAGGTCAGCAGCAGCGATGGCCCCCAGCTGTTGCAGCCCCTGCCGCAGTTGATCACTGCTGCCGGCCGGCGGCAGCCTGAGCCGGCGACGGCTGGCCACCAGCAGGGTGATGGCGATGAAGTCGCTGGTGGCGTCGCTGTCACCGGCGGTGATGGCGGTGTCGTTGCGGCGTGTGCCGGCCACATTGGTGGTGAGCTCACGCTCCAGCTTGCTGCGCTCGCCCATCGACAGGCGGTTGAACGTCGATTCGGCACTGGCGAAGGGGACTTCGCCCTCTTCGCTGCCGGCATAGACCCACAGGTCCGGGTGACGCAGCAGGGCCAGGGTGGTGTCCTGCAGCACCTGCTGCAGACCGCTGCTGCTGCCGGTGTCGGCCGAAGCGGCCAGGCGCCGCAGATCGCCCTGCAGCTCACGCGCCGACGCCAGCAGACCCACCTGCAGCTGGGCAATGGTGACCGGACCGTCGGCCGGAGGCCCATAGGCCAGGTCGCCACCGCGCATGCCCGCGGGCAGGGCCTGACCACCACCGCCACCACCCCGCAGGGCGTTGGCGATGACACCGACCACCGCCATCAGGATCAGGAAACCAAACAGACCGCCGCCGCCAAAGCCGAACAACGGAATCAGGAACGGAAAGCCGATGCCGCCACCGCCATAGCCGCCCCCATAGCCGCCGCGGTACCCGCCGCCACCGCCGTAGTTGCGGGGCATCGAGGGGGCCGAGCGGAAGCTGCCGCCACCGATGCGACCACCGCTGGCCGCCATGGACTGGCCCGGCGCGGCGGTCAACACCAGCACCAGCACCAGCGGCAGTGCGAGCGCCGAAGCCAGGTTCCGGAACCAGGAACGCCGCTTCGGCGCACCAACGAGCGTTGAGCCCAAGATCGGGTGCTGCATCAAGGCTGAAATCTAGGAACCGCCCCCCACAATGGTGACGACCTCCAGCACATCGGTTTCCACCACAGGTTGTTGTGACCAGGCGGCGCGCGCCAGGATCGCGCCGTTGAACTCGACCACCACCAGCTGGGGCCGGTAACCCAGGGCCTCCAACACCGCCGGCAGCATCTGACCGGCGGGGCAACGGCGGGGTTCACCGTTGACCGTGATCGCAATCGTGGGCTGCTCGCTCATCAACAGTCAGTCTGCAGCGCGGCCAACAGGTCGGTTGCGGCACGGCAGGGGTCGGCAGCCTCGGTGATCGCCCGCACCACGGCCACCCGGGTGGCGCCGGCCGCGCGTACCGCTGCCAGGTTGGCCGGCTCGATCCCACCGATCGCAAAGAACGGAATCGCACTGGCGCTGGCGGCCTGGCGCACATAGTCCAGCCCCACCGGCTCGCGCCCCGGCTTGGTGGGGGTGGCATGCACGGGGCCCACGCCGACGTAGTCGCAGCCATCGGCGATGGCCTGCTGCAGCTGCGACAGGCAGTGGGTGCTGCGGCCGATCAGGCGCTGGGGGCCCAGCAGGCGCCGCGCCAGGGCCGGGGGCAGATCCCCCTGACCCAGATGCACCCCGTCGGCTTCGACCGCCAGGGCCAGATCGATGCGGTCGTTGACCAGGAACAACGCGCCGTAGCGCGCGGTCAGCGCGCGCAGGGCACGGGCCTGCCGCAGGCGGGCCTGATCATCGAGCGGGGTGCCGTCAGCGTCGCAGGCGTCGGCCTTGGCGCGGTACTGCAGCAGGCGCACCCCCCCCTGCAGGGCGGCCTCGACCACCGCCTCCAGGCCATTGACCGGCGAACTGACGAGATACAGATGGCAGCGGGCCAGCAGGCGCCGCCGCCCATCGCCAGCGTCCCCGGACAGATCGACGGCCTGCAGCAGCTCGACCTCGAGGTCATAGAGCCGGTAGCGAAGCGCCGCGGCCTCGGCGGCCAGGGCGGGGTTGTCGGCGCGGCCGAACTCTTCCAGCACCCGCAGCGCCTCGGCCACCCGCGAGGCATTGGCACCGATCACCTGAGCGGGATCAAGCCGCTGCAGCTGGGCCGGATGGGCCATGCCGGCGGCCGGATCGCTGGCGGTGTGACGCGCCAGCTTGTAGCGATCGGCATGGTGCAGCCCCAGCCGCTGGCGCATGTCCTTGCAACGGGCCACCAGATCGGCCCGGTCCAGGGCAAA
>CAZJIF010000109.1:0-5635 GCA_964546045.1 uncultured Klebsiella sp.
GCTCGATGATGGCGCCGGTGCCGCAGCCCATCATCGCCAGGTCCATCATCAGACCGAAGGCGTCCCAGTCCACCAGGTTGGTGGAGGTGCAGTTGTAGGCGCCTGAGAAGTTCTCGCTCTGCTCGATCCAATCGGTGCCGCCGATCCACAGCCAACGGCCCGAGGGCAGGGCCTTCTGCTGTTGCTGCATCCGGCGCAGCAGACCAACTTCGTCGTCATTGAGGTGACCCAGCCGGCGCAGTCCGCCCAGGTTGCGCTCTGCGACCTGGTGCCAGCTTTCGCGCCCCTGAGCAGTCTTGCGGCTGTAGGTCCGGTAAAAGACCGGGTTGGCGGCCGGTGCCGTGGTCGGAAAGTCCTGCGATGCGCCGGTGGCTTCAGCCGCAGCGCTGCTGGACATTTCAGCGGAGCTCTGGTCGGCAACAGGGCGGGTGGCTGAAGCGGTCACAGGCTTGGCGCATCGGTCAGTGACGGAACCTTAACGCCACCGGTGGGGTGTGCAAGCCGGGCGAACCACCAGCCACAGTGTCCCTGGGATCGCGTCATCGAGCCGCTGTGGACCGCATCTGTGAACCTGAGCTGATGGACGATCAGGCCCAGGCGCTGGCCTATGCGGCGGCCGACTTCAGCGCCGGCGATCGGGCGGTGGTGGAGCGGTTTGCCGCCCTCAGCACACCGCGGCCGGGTGATGCCCTGCTCGATCTGGGTTGTGGTCCGGGCAATATCAGCTTCTGCCTGGCCGAGCAGTTTCCCCAGGTCAGGGTGCTGGGGGTCGACGGTGCCGCAGCGATGCTGCAGATCGCCAGGGCACGCCTCGATCGAGCCCCAGGGCGCTGGCCTGCGTTGGCCTTTTCCCACGGGCTGCTGGGACCGGCAGGGCTTGCGCCGCGCCCGCCGGACCGGTTCATGGGCCTGATCAGCAACAGCCTGTTGCACCACCTGCACGAGCCGGGGGTGCTGTGGGACGCCCTGCCGCCGTTGGCGGCCCCGGGGGCGGCTGTGCTGGTCCGCGATCTGCGCCGGCCGGCCAGCCCTGAGGCGGTGCAGGCCCTGCTGCGGCAGCACCTGGCCGATGCCCCGCCGGTGCTGCAGCGCGACTATGTGGCTTCGCTGCATGCGGCGTTCAGCGTCGATGAGGTGCGGCAGCAGCTGGTCGTCGCCGGACTGGCCGATCAGCTGCAGGTGGCCGAGCTGGACGACCGCTACCTCGAGGTGTGGGGCTGCCTGGCAGGCTGAGCCCATGACCAGCCCCACCCTGACGCCCGAATTGCAGGCCCTGGCCGAGGCCGTGGCCAAGCGCCGCAATTTTGCGATTATTTCTCACCCTGACGCAGGCAAGACGACCCTCACCGAAAAGCTCTTGCTTTATGGGGGTGCGATCCAGCAGGCCGGTGCGGTCAAGGCCAAGGGCGAGCAGCGCAAGGTGACCTCCGACTGGATGGAGCTGGAGAAGCAGCGCGGCATCTCGATCACCTCGACGGTGCTCCAGTTCGATTACGCCGGCAGCACGATCAACCTGCTCGACACCCCGGGCCACCAGGATTTTTCAGAGGACACCTACCGCACCCTGGCCGCCGCCGACAACGCGGTGATGCTCGAGGACGCCGCCAAGGGCCTCGAACCGCAGACCCGCAAATTGTTCGAGGTCTGCCGCATGCGCCAGATCCCGATTTTCACCTTCATCAACAAGATGGACCGGCCCGGGCGCGAACCGCTCGAACTGCTCGATGAGATCGAGCAGGAGCTGGGTCTGGCCTGCTGGCCGGTGAACTGGCCGATCGGCAGCGGCGAGCGTTTTCGCGGGGTGATCGATCGGCGCAGTCAGCAGGTGATCCTGTTTGAGCGGGCCGAACGGGGACGCCAGAGCGAAGAGAAGGTGATGACGGTTGCCGAGGCCCGCGACGCGGGAGTGGTGGAACCGGACCTCCTGGCACAGGCGCTTGAGGAACTGGAGCTGCTTGACGGGGCTGGTGCCGACCTGGATCTGGAGCTGGTGCACGGGGGGCAGCTCAGCCCGGTCTTCTTTGGCTCGGCGATGACCAACTTCGGTGTGCGGCCCTTTCTGGATGCCTTTCTGGAACTGGCCCAGAAGCCGATCCCACGGGCCAGCAGCGCTGGGCTGATCGATCCGGTGGCACCGGGCTTCAGTGGTTTTGTGTTCAAGTTGCAGGCCAACATGGACCCCCGCCACCGCGACCGGATTGCGTTTGTGCGGGTCTGCAGCGGTCAGTTCGAGAAGGACATGACCGTGCAGCACGCCCGCAGTGGCAGGTCGATCCGGCTGTCACGTCCCCAGAAGCTGTTCGGCCAGGACCGCGAGGTGGTCGAGGACGCCTATCCCGGTGATGTGATCGGCCTCAACAACCCGGGAGTGTTCGCCATCGGCGACACCATCTATGTCGGGCCGAAGCTGGAATACGAGGGCATTCCCTGCTTCAGCCCCGAGATCTTTGCCTGGCTGCGCAACCCCAACCCGTCGGCGTTCAAGAGCTTCCGCAAGGGGGTCAATGAACTGCGCGAGGAGGGGGCGGTGCAGATCCTCTATGACACCGACGAGAGCAAGCGCGACCCGATCCTGGCGGCCGTAGGCCAGCTGCAGCTCGAGGTGGTCCAGTACCGCCTCGAAAACGAGTACGGCGTCCAGACACGGCTGGAACCCCTGGGCTTTTCGGTGGCCCGCTGGGTGGTGGGCGGCTGGCCGGCGCTCGAGGCGGTGGGGCGCATCTTCAACTGCAAAACCGTGCGGGATGCCTGGAACCGACCGGTGCTGCTGTTCAAGAACGACTGGAACCTGGGTCAGCTGGCCGAGGATCACCCTGAGCTCGAGCTCAGCGCCGTGGCCCCGGTGGTGAGCGGTGTGGAACCGATCAGCCTCTGATCGGGTGGACGTTGAAGTCACAGTGACCACCGGAGCCGCGCCAGAATCCTTGTAACGAAGGATCACAGCCATGCCTCAGCCTCTCTGGCTGGTGCGGCCCCGCCCCGACGGGGGCTGCGACTACGTCAACTTTGTCCCCGGCCCTGCAGCCGCAGCCGGTGCCACCGTCGAGATGCGCGAGGGCAGCCACCTGCCGCCGCAGATGCCTCTGCTGAAGCGGCGTCACCATCTGCCCCGCGAGGAGGCCGAGCGCTGCCGCCAGCAGCTGCAACAGAACGACGGGTATCGCTTCAGCGAGCCCCTGTTTTGAGCGCTCCTCGATACGCTCGAATCAGAACCGGCCTGCCGCTTCGGCCATGACGTCCACTCCAGACCTGCCCCAGCCGGAAGCGGACGCTTCCGGCCCCTATGCGCTGCTGGGGGTGGAGGCCGATGCCAGTTTTGAACAGGTGCAGTCCGCCAAGCAGGAGCGCCTGGCCGAAGTGGCTGATGACCCCCTGGCCCGCGCCCGCATCGAGGCCGCCTATGACGCCGTGCTGATGGAGCGGCTCAAGGAGCGGCAGCAGGGCAAGGTCAGCACCGCCGCCCGCAGCGCTTCGGTGCGCGAGCAGCAAACGGCTGCCACCAAGACGGTTGGCGGCCCTACCTTGCCTGCCCTGCCCAAGTTGCCGGCCTTTGCCTCTCTGCCTGCCGCCGCTCGCTTGCCTCAGGTCCGTCTGCCCGCCCTGAGTCCGCTGCAGGGGCGTGAGGCGGCTGTGGCGCTAGCCGGCGGCGCCGTCCTGCTGGGTTTGCTGGTGCTGGTGCCCGCCGCCAGCCCCGAACTGCTGCTGTCGCTCGGAACCCTGGCGACCATCGCCCAGCTGCAGCGTCGCAATCGCCGCTTCTGGCCTGCTGTTGGGTGGGCCTTTGGCCTGCTGGTGCTGGGATTGGTGCTGGGCGGTCTGCTGACGGGTGCCCTGTCGCCCGTGCTCCCCCTGGGGCTGCCCTTGACGGCATTGCAGGTGCAGAGCTTGCCGGCGCTGCTGTTGCTGATCCTTGGGGCGCTCCTGATCGCTTGAGCAGCGAAACGCCTTACAGCCGCCTGCTGGATTGGGTTGCGGCTGAAGTCTGTCCAGATGCTGCTGCCGCCATACAAGCGGGGCACAGAACGATGGCTCAGGCCGTCCAGCAGAGCCCTGACGTCAGACAGCACGTGTGTGGTCTTGAATGCCACCACGATGGCAGTGATCGTTTCGACTTCTTCCTGGCATGCCTGTCCAATTTCTGCTCATTTAACGGGCTTTTGATGCCCTCCTGGTGGGAGCATCTGCTGGCCATGTGTGATCCAATCGATCGTGATTACGCTCTCCAGGGAGGCCTGTTTGCTGAGAATCTCATCGGGCAGCTGGGCAAAACTAAATCAGACCAACAAACATGTTCGGTTGTATTGCCCGATGCCCACTCGCTCGAGTTTGATTACAACAAGCAAGGTTCACGCCTGGCCGGGGTGTTTCAGTGGATTTACCCCCCAACACAGGTCGGACGTTGTCTCGTGCCTGATCCTGAGGTCTGGTCCCAAACCTGGGATCGGTTACCCCTTGGTGGCGCGGTGGGGCAATCGTCTGCATGGTGCGTGGGCTTACTGGAGCAGGTGCGCTCACTGCTTGGGTGGCCTTTGTGGGCAGGCTTCATGTGTGGTCGCGGAGACCTGCTGAAGCTGGGATTCCGTTATGACGCTCAGATGGGGGAGCGCCTGCACACCTTTTTTGTCGGCAAAGGGCTGGACGATGAAGCCAGGAAGTATCTCGAGGCGTTGACAGGTTGTGTGCGAGATCCTGGGGATGAACTGCGGGTCAGCCTTGATCTGGACCTGGGAAGGCAGCGGCTTCTTCCAGCGCTTGCGTTTGAGTACTACCCGGCCTCTGTGACCGCCGAAACCCAGAATTGGCAGGCTTTGGATCGGCTCGCCTCCCCTTTCAATCTCAATGCGAGTGCTGTTGCTGATGCGCGTAGGAAGCTTGGGCGTCTGCCCTGTGGCAGCAGATCGGGTGCCAGCGGAATGGCGTTGCAACGTCTGTTGCCAGCGCTGCCTTTGAGCGTCGCACGGGCAGCGAAACTGAGTCATTACAAACTCAGTTTGCTGCCAGACGCTTCATGGAAGTTGAAAAGCTATTTATCGTTTACGTGGATCAATCTTGACCCATCGATGCACAATGAAGATAGCTTGCTCTAGGCAAGGCCTGCTCACATAAGCTTCTCTTTTGTTTCGATAATGTTGCAGGTCAGTTTCTGAATGGCGTGACCGCAGCTTTCGCCGCCATCGGCAATGGATTTAATCAGTTTGCCCCAGCCGCCTCCAGCAACAGTTTCAAGCTCCGAATCGGACAATTCGACGCTACCGTTTTCAATGGATTGCTTCAGTTGCTCCGGGCTGATGCTGAAACCAGCTTGTTCGGCGAGAGCAGCCGCTTCTTCAAACGTAGTAATTGATTGCAGTCTGCTTTGCAGTTCTGGCTTGCTTTTAACGGCCTCAACCATGGACTGAATCTGTTCTGGTGTCATCGGAAGACAGCGAAGGTGGGTGGTGCTGTTGAAAGGCGAGACCACGCAATCAAGCCTGCTGCGTGTGCCTTTGAATTGATGATAGCGATCTCAAGCCAAAATGGGCCTCCTCGACTGTTGCCGCACAGTCTTGATAGAACGATTCAGGCAGCTTCTGGGGCCAACTCGGCAATCAGCTCCTGCAGTTCTCCGCCGCCGACGTTGTAGACCTCGTTGCAG
>CAZJIF010000110.1:0-5566 GCA_964546045.1 uncultured Klebsiella sp.
TGGCTGGGCGCATCGGGGCAAGGCTCAGGTGATCACGGTCGGGCGCGCCATGCCCGTGCGGGTCTTGATCTCGGCAAGGTCGTCAATGGCGGTGATCAGATCCGCCAGCGCGACCTGCGGATCCTGATCCAGGTCACCACCTGGGGCAACGTAGCTTTCGAGATACACGCGCAGCGTGGCGCCCTGGGTGCCGGTGCCCGACAGGCGCAGCACGACCCGGCTGCCGTCATCGAGCAACAGCCGCAGCCCCTGGCCGCTGGTTAGGGAGCCATCAATGGGGTCGGTGTAGGCAAAGTCATCGGCGACCTCGATGCGACGTCCGGCAAAGCTCTGGCCCACCAGTTCGGGTTGCATCGCCTTGACGCGGTCATAGAGGCCATGGGCTGCCTCACTGGCGATCGCCTCGTAGTCGTGACGTGAGTAATAGTGCCGGCCAAACCGGCTCCAGTGGGCCGCCATGATCTGGCTCACGGGTTCACGGCGACTGGCCAGGATGTTGAGCCAGAACAGCACCGCCCAGAGGCCGTCCTTTTCGCGAATGTGGTCGCTGCCGGTGCCGAAGCTTTCTTCGCCGCAAAGGGTGATCTGACCCGCATCGAGCAGGTTGCCGAAGAACTTCCAACCGGTCGGTGTCTCAAAGCAGGGAATGTCCAGTTCCTTGGCCACCACATCAACAGCGGCACTGGTGGGCATCGAACGGGCCACCCCACGCAGACCGCCGGCATAGCCGGGCACCACCGTGGCGTTGGCGGTCAGGACCGCCAGGCTGTCGCTGGGGTTCACAAAGCAGCGCCGGCCCAGAATCATGTTGCGGTCGCCATCGCCATCGCAGGCCGCGCCGAAGTCATGGGCATCACCATCGAGCAGCAGGGTCGCCAGCTCGTGGGCGTAGGTGAGATTCGGGTCGGGATGCCCGCCGCCGAAATCGTCTTTGGGGATGCCATTGCGGACCGTTCCTGCCGGTGCACCCAGTAAGGTCTCGAAGATCACCTGCGCATAGGGGCCGGTGACCGCGTGCATGGCATCGAAGGCCAGGTTGAACTCGCTGCTCAGCAGTTCACGGATGGCCTCGAAATCGAACAGGCGCTGCATCAGCGCGACATAGTCATGGGTGCCGTCGATCACCTCGATCGCCAGGTCGCCCAACTGGCCATGTCCAGGTTCGCTTAGATCAAGCGCCCATGGTTCGGGGGGCTGGGCGATGCGGTAGCCCTGCAATCCGAGGGTGGCCTGGTAGATCGCATCGGTGATCGATTCTGGCGCTGGGCCGCCGTTGGCACCGTTGACCTTGACGCCGAAGTCCCCTTCGGGACCCCCAGGGTTATGGCTGGCCGAGAGAATGATCCCGCCGATGGCTCCGCGGCTGCGGATCAGGTGCGACGCGGCCGGGGTCGACAGAATGCCATCGGTGCAGGTAATCACCCGGGCGATGCCATGGGCCGCCGCCATCCGCACGATCACAGCGATCGCCTGCCGGTTGCCGTAGCGGCCGTCACCGCCCACCACCAGGGTGCCCCCCTGCACGCCGGGAACCACCTGCAGCACCGCTTCGATGAAGCTTTCGAGGTAGTGGGGGGTCTCAAATTGACGCGTGCTTTTGCGCAATCCCGATGTGCCGGGCTTCTGGTCGCTGAACGGCTGGGCCAGATCCACGGTTGTCACGGTCAGGGTGCTGCTTGCCATCGACACGGAGCTGGGGGCCCGTAGGGGGCACCAAATTAACCCTGAACCTCAGCCCTGCCCGGTGATCAGCTTCACACCGCTGCCGTGGTCACTGGCCGCCGCCGCCCATGCCCAGCCCCCTCAGGAAACCGCCCAGCCCGCCTTGCTTCTTCGGTTCGGGGCTCGCCGGTTGGCTGCCGCTGCCGACCGGTTTGGTGGCCGGTTTGCAGAGCACCAGTAGATCGGTGGCGTCGCGGTTCAGCGCTTCGCGGCGCTCGTAGCTGTTTTTGCTGACCACCACCGCCCGCTCGCGAATGTCCCAGAGGGTGTCCTTGCACGAAGCCGGCAAGCGTGGGTGGTCCATCAGCGGATCAGCCGTTGCCCTGGCCTGTTGACAGGGCTCGGGGCTGTTGTCGCGCCCGCAGGCCACGGTGTTCAGCTGCAGCTGGCGAAACAGCTCGGTCGGTGGAAACCGGGTCGGGTCAATCCGGCCGCTGGTCTGGGCGATCGCGACAGCTGGCACCAGGCTGCAGAGGCCCAGCAGGGCCCCCAGCAACGGCCGTGCAGCGCGGTCTAGTTGGTTTGCCATGGTTCCGTTCGCCCCACTCAGAGAAAGGAGTTGTAGTTGCGAACGTTGTCGCTGGGCTGCTCGGGTGCGGTGCCGAGCAATTGGTGTTTCTTGCTCAGCAGGTAATCGACGAGTTCTTGTTGGACTTCCAGCAGCTCCTTGGTGCAGCCCCGGAAAGCGGCACGGTGGCGGATCTCGTCGTGGCGGGTGTGCAGGTCGCGCAGCATCAGCTGTATCGCGTCCAACGTGGCGCTGTGAACCCGGGCTGCCGATTGAGAATCCACTGGCGTCAGTCTGGCCTTGGGGTCGTGGCCCTCAATCTGCCATAGCTTCGCCGCTGCCGCAGCGTTGCCGTTGGCGCTCCAGTTTGCGGGCCAGCCGGGGGCTGACCCCCAGCTCGGCTCCGCGCCAGAGCTGGTCGATCTCGGCTGTGAAGTGCCGGGCCAGCAGCGCTGAATCGATCACCAGCAGGGTCTCATCGTTTTGGTGGGCCGCCGACGGGCTCCAGTTGAAGGAGCCGGTGATCACCCGCTGAGCGTCGATCACGGCCACCTTGTGATGCAGCTTGTCGCCGGGGCGCAGCCGGGGGCTGCCGACCCCTGGCAGGGCTCGTAGCCAGGGTTTGTTGCCAGCCTCCAGGCGGCAGCGTCGATCGCTCTGGCTGACCCCCAGCAGGTCCAGGGTTTCGCTGAAGCTGCGGTTGGCAAAGCCTGGGTCGGCCAGCAGGCGGATGCGCACATGCCTGGCCTGCAGCGCAGCGAGACCATCTGCCAGGTTTTGGGCGGAAAACACAAACAGGCCCATGTCCAGGCTGGTCTGGCTCTGGCTGAGCAGTTGGGCCAGCCAGGTCAGTCCGTGGTGGGCATCGCTGCGGCGGTGTGGGGCAAACAGCACCTGCACCGGCGTGCCAGCCACCATGGCCTGTTGCGGTGCGCTGCTGTCCTTGGCGAGGCCAAAGCGGCTATCGGGCGCACCGCCTGGGCCGTCACCCCAGAGCTTGGCGAACTCGGCATTGAAGAGCGCTGCCAGTTCGGTGCTCTGCAGGCGCAGCAGGTGGTTGACATTGCCCCGGGTGCGCCCATCGCCGGGGTCGCCGTGGATGCACGAGGGGGTGAAGTTGGCCGAGCCTGTGACCACGGTGCGGCCGTCGACCACCATGAACTTGTGGTGCATCAGGCCGCTTCCGGCGCTGCCGTCGGCGGTGTCATCCAACAGCGGCACCCCGCCGCGCTGCAGCAGCAGCACGGCGTCACCCCAGCCCAGTTGCCGCAACTGCTGATTGCGGTGTCTGAGGTGTGGACTCAGGCCGGCGTCATGTTGCAGGCTCCAGGGGGTGCTGTAGGTGTTTTCCAGCACCACCCGCACGTCGAGGCCCTGTTGGTGTTTGCGCACCAGTGCAGCGGCCACCCTGGGCAGGGACAGTTCCTGAACCGCGACCAGAATCTGCCGTTCAGCCCCTTCAATGCTCTGCAGCACCAGGGCCTCCAGGTCATCGCCCTGGCGCCAGGCCCCGGTGATCGGGCTGCGGTAGCGGCTGGCCGGGTTGTGGTTGAACGCGACCGTGATCCCCTCCGGCAGGGGAAGCGCCTGGGGAGGTCTGCCCTCCAGGCGGGCCTGGGCGGAACAGCCCGCCAGCAGAATCGCTGCCAACAGGGTTTGGAGGGGATGCAAACGTGCGGGCATGGCAGGGCCGCTCAGGCCCTGGAATCATTCCCACGCCGGCTCAATGGTGGCCTGGCATTTCGGCGGTGCGCAGCATCAGCACAAACCAGACCGTCGCCACCAACACCGCCGCCAGCAGACTGACCGGGATGCTGACCCGGGTCATCAGCAGGGGCACCAGCAGCGGGAAAGCCAGTGCCCCGGCGAGCGGGGTGAAGGCGACCAGGGCGCGTTTCAGAACCATTCGCTTTTGGCCTGGTCAGCAGGATTGCTGTTGTCCTCGGGCGTGGTGCGGCTAAAGGCCAGGGTGATGTTGCGCTTCTGCTCACCATCGGCTGCCACCGCTTCGATCGGGTAGAGCTGTTCGCCGTCGCGGAAAGGCACTTGGATGCGGAAGGTGCCGTCGGCTGACAGGGGCACCTCCTCGCCACCGATGGTCAGACGTGCCGACGGATCGGTCGCGCCATAGACGATCAGTTCGGCATCGGCCACCAACCAGAACGAGCGCTGGCGGGCCACCAGTCCGGCTCCGGACTCGTTGCGGCCACTGGCCCAGAGGCCGGCACCCGAGGCATTGAGCCCCGAACCGGCAAGCAGGTCGTCCTCCAGTTCATGGAAGGCTTCGGAGCCCCGGCCCAGACGGCGCCAGCGGGAGGTTGCCGTCTGGTAGAGCCGCTCGTGCAGGGCCGTGTCAGAGGGCTCGAACAGGTTGGTGCTCAGATCGGCCGGAGTCGTCTCCAGTGAAAACGGTACGAACTGGTCGAGGATCTGTTCGCTCGGATGCAGGGCAGGAACCCTGGCCACCGATGAGAAGGCCAGGGAGATCCAGCCGCCGGACCCCCCTTTGCGGTAACCCAGCTCAACGCGGTAGTCACGGTCGCTGAGGGGGACCGGCAAGTACCACTCGGTGGCATGGCTGTCGACCACCACTTCCTGCAGGGTGTGGGGATGGGACGAACCCGGGGTGAGTCCGGTGACATCGGCCACCCGCAGGCACAACTGGGTGGCACCGGCAGCCTGGGCGCTTTCCCGATCGTCCTGGGAGATCTCCCAGAACACATAAGCCCACTGGGGGTCGCGGGGCAGAAACACCACATGGGTGTCGGCCTCGGGGCGCGGTGCCGGTTCGAGCTCCGCTTCGATGCTGCTGAGGTCGGGCTCGCTGCCCTGCTTGGAATTGATCGCCTCGAGCAGCTCTTCCTTGGATTTGCGGCTGTACAGGGTGACCCCAAGATCACTGGCAACCTGGCGCAGTTGCCTGAGGGTCAGCCTGGCCAGTGAGGTGAGGGTCTGGGTCACGTTCCTGATTTCGTTTGGGATCAGTCTGGAGACTTTCCCATCCCCGGACCGCCGCTGGGGTGTGTGGTCAGGAACCACTGACTGCTAGGCGGTTGATCGGCGAGAAGCAGGCACAAAAAAGGGCGCCCGCAGGCGCCCTTTTGATTGGGCTTGACCGAGGGCCTCAGCGGCCGATGCTGCGGTAAGGAACCTTGGAGAGGTAATCCATCGCCGTGTTGCCAGAGGCACCAGCACTGGAGCGCATGGCAGGCAGGGTGCGCACCCAGGGCAGGTAATCCTCGGGGAAGCCACCACGGCGGGCGCGGGCGCGCTCGGGGTAAGCCTTGGCGGTGCCGGTGTACACCACCTGGGGGAAGCCCAGGATGCCGCGGTAGT
>CAZJIF010000111.1:0-5541 GCA_964546045.1 uncultured Klebsiella sp.
CCACCAGTGATCCGGAGATCTGGCGCAAGGCAGCTGCCTTTGGCATGGCTGGTGAAGAGGTCGACGGCATGGATGTGCTGGCGGTGCGAGCCGCAGCCCAGCGCGCCATCGAACGGGCGCGTGCCGGCGAAGGCCCGACCCTGCTCGAGTGCCTCACCTACCGCTACCGCGGCCATTCCCTGGCTGACCCCGACGAGCTGCGGGCCGCCGAAGAGAAGGAGTTCTGGGCCAAGAGGGACCCGATTAAGCGGTTGGCCGCCCAGCTGATCGACCAGTCGTTGGCCTCGGCCGATGAGCTTGCGGCGATCGACAAGGAGATCGACGCCCACATCGCCGACTGTGTCGAGTTCGCCCTGGCGGCCCCCGAGCCCAAGCCCGAAGAGCTCACCCGCTACATCTGGGCTGAGGACTAAGCCTCAGAGGCTGCTGGGCATGCGGCGGGTGAGGTTGCGCAGTTTGCGCAGAGCCTTGAGCTCGACCTGACGCACCCGTTCGCGCGACACCTCGAGCTGCCGGCCAATCTCGGCCAGGGTGTGACGTTCCTGCCCGTCGAGGCCAAAGCGCAGTCCGAGGACCTGCCGCTCCTGATCGCTCAGGTGACTGAGCCAACGGCCCAACTGTTCCTGATGGATGCCCCGCTCAACCCGATCGAGGGGTTCCTCGTCCGGGTTGTCGGCAATCAGATCACCCAGGAAGCTGCGGCCTTCCTCCCCATTGACTGGCGCGTCGAGGCTTGAGGTGGTCAGGGCCTGGCGCAGCACGCTGTCGAGTTCCTCCAGGGGGATGTTCATCGCCTCGGCGATCTCGCGGCGGCTCGGCATCGCCCCCAGCTTGTGGGCCAGATCCAGGCTCACCTTGCGAATGATGCTGAGCCGCTCGCCCAGGTGCACCGGCAGGCGGATCGTGCGCGATTGGCAGGCGATCGCCCGGGTCATGCTCTGACGGATCCACCAGAAGGCATAGGTCGAAAACTTGTAGCCACGGGTGGGGTCGAACTTTTCAACAGCCCGCTCGAGCCCCAGGGATCCCTCCTGGATCAGGTCGAGCAGCTCCAGACCCTTGCCCTGGTACTTCTTGGCCACGCTGACCACGAGACGCAGGTTGGCCCGCATCATCCGTTGCTTGGAACGGCGGCCGATGCGCAGCATCTGCTGTTCCTTGTCGGTGTAGCTGGTTTCGCCCCGCTCCAGCAGCTGCATCATGGCCTGAACCTGGTTGCCCAGCTCGATCTCTTCGGCTGGGGTCAGCAGCGGCTCACGGCCGATGGTTCCGAGGTACCAGCTGATCGGATCACTGCTGCGTCGGCGTGTGCCGTCGCTTTCGTGCAACGTTGAGGCGGCCATCGCCAGACAGTCTTTGGACGATGACTATCCCGCCGAAAGTGGGTTGGTTGCAGTGATTTCAGCAACCCTTCAGCATTGGCTTGCAAAACAACACAATATTGCCGGCGAAACACGGTGTTTTGTTTTTGAAAACGACTGCAGCGCAGGGTGTTTACCGTAAATGTCTTGCTTTCCACTCTGTTGTTTTCGGCTTAGCGAACTGTCAGCATTTGCAGGTCTCGGCAGTCTCGATTGTTGCGTCGCCCGGGTCTGGCCCGCGGCTCCAGCGGCGTGCGGCCAGGGCCTGGGCCACCCGGGGTGGGCTGGCGCCGCCTGGGCCCGACAGCGTCACAGCCTCCAGGCCGGCCAGGGCATGGTCCAGGGCCGCGGCCGCCAACCAGGCGCCATCGGCCTGGCCGCCGCCGCTGCCGGCGAGGGCCAGCGCTCCTCGCCCTGCGGCATAGCCCGCCAGCACATCCCCCAGGCCGGCGCGAGCGCTGGCGGGGGCTGACGCCAACAGCTGCCACAGGCGGCCGTCAGGGGCAGCGATGACGCTGTGGGCTCCCTTGAGCAGCACCACGGCACCGCTGTCGGCCGCGGCGCGCTCGGCGGCTTCGGGCGCGGGCAGGTCTGCCAGGTGCGGCCAGAGCCGGCGCAGTTCGCCCCGGTGCGGGGTGATCCAGGTGGGCCCGCGGCGCCCCTGCAGCCAGGCCACGTCGGTGCGGTTGAGCCCATCGGCATCCAGCACCAGCAGGCCGCTGTAGCCCTGCAGCAGCGCCCAGGCGCCCTGTTCGGCGGGGGGTGCCGGCTGCAATGGCCCCAGCCCCGGCCCCAGCAGCACCGCATCGAGGCGCTCCAGGTCCGTGGCCGTGAGCTGCGCCAGCAGCAGCGACCCGCCCGGGTCGCAACCCAGGCGCCGCTGCAGCACCACATGGGGCAACAGTTGCCACAGGGCATCGGCCTGGGCGCCCGCCATGGCCGCCCGCAGGCTGCCGGCGCCGCTGGCGCTGGCCCCCAGCAGGGCCAGATGGGCCGCACCGCGGTAGGCCTCGCTGCCGGCGATCACCAGCAGCCTGCCGCGGGCATATTTGCCGGCGGCAGGGTCGGGGCTGGGCCAGGGGGCCCGTGCCCCATCGGCGGCCGTCAGCCCCAGGGGCGTGCCAGCGGCCAGCGTGTCCAGCAGCGCCTGCGGCAGGCCCAGCGCGATCCGCTGCAACCGTCCGACCGTCGCCAGGGCCGGGTCCTGCACCAGCCCCTGTTTGATCAGCCCGATGCTGTAGGTCGCGGCGGCCTGGGCGCAGGCCTGCCCCAGGGGCCTGCCAGTGCGGTCATCCAGGCCGCTGGGAATGTCGATCGCCACCAGGGTTGATGGCTGCTGCTGCTGGCGTTGCCGCAGCAGGGTCTCGATTGCAGCATCCAGGGGGCGCCGCTGGCCGATGCCGAACAGCGCATCGACCCACAGGGCCCCACTGGCCGGATCGGGTGCCTGTTGCATCCGGGCGATCCCCAGCCACAGCGCGTGGCGCAGATGGGCGGCTGTCAGAGGTTTGTGCCGCTCAAACGGGCTCCAGATGACCGTGCTGATGCCCGCCAGGTGCAGTTCGCGGGCAATCACCAGACCATCGCCGCCGTTGTGGCCGGGTCCTACCAGCACCACCGCACCATGGCGCTGCAGCCGTGGGCCCCAGTCGGCCTGGATCGCGCGGCACACCGCCAGCGCCGCCTTCTCCATCAGCGCCTCGACCGGCAGGCCGCTGGCAAACAGCTGCTGCTCGATCGCGGCCATCTGCTCGCCCGTGACCAGCAGGTGGGCGTCGTCGCGGGCGGGCCAGCCGCGCCCACGCAACACGGGTTCAGGCACAACAGGGGGGATCGCTCGGTTTCATGATGGACGCCATGGCCATGCTGGTAGCAACGGCCTTGCTGTGCCGCCTACGCCCTGTTGGCCTTGTCGTCTGTTCCTGCCACCCCTGCGGTCTCCCCGCCGGCCACCGCCGCCGGCGCCCGCGTGCTCGAGCGTCTGCGCGCCTGGCCGGGCGAGCACCGGGTGGCCGTGGGGCTGTCGGGTGGGGTGGACAGCTCGCTGACGGCGGCGCTGCTGGTCGAAGCGGGGTGGAACGTCGAAGGCCTGACCCTGTGGCTGATGAGCGGTAAGGGCGCCTGCTGCGCCGAGGGGCTGGTCGATGCGGCCGCCATCTGTGAGCAGCTCGGCGTGCCCCACCATGTGGTCGACTTCCGCGAGCACTTTCAGGCTCAGATCGTCGACTTCCTGGTCGAGGGCTACGCCGCTGGCACCACACCGCTGCCCTGTTCGCGCTGCAACCGCGAGGTCAAGTTTGGTCCGATGCTGCAGTGGGCCCGTGACCAGCGCGGCATCGCACGCATTGCCACAGGCCACTACGCCCGCGTGCGCCACGGCGAGCAGAGCAGCAATGGGCGCCATCAGTTGTTGCGCGGTCTCGATGAGCGCAAGGACCAGAGCTATTTCCTCTACGACCTGCCCCAGGAGGCCCTGGGCCAGCTGGTGTTTCCCCTGGGAGAGCTGACCAAGCCCGACACCCGCCTCGAGGCCGAGCGTCATGGTCTGCGCACGGCCCACAAACCCGAAAGCCAGGACCTCTGCCTGGCCGATCACCACGGCTCCATGAAGGCTTTTCTTGATGCCTACCTGCCGCCCCGCGCCGGCCAAATCGTGCTCAGCGATGGCACGGTGGTGGGCAGCCACGACGGCATCGAACACTTCACCATCGGCCAGCGCAAAGGTCTGGGCGTGGCCTGGCGTGAGCCGTTGCACGTCGTACGGCTCGATGCCGCCATGAACCGGGTGGTGGTGGCACCCCGCAGCGAGGCCGCCCGCGGCGAGGCCGTGGTCGGGGCGGTCAACTGGGTCTCGATTCCTCCGGTCGAGCAGCCGATCGACGTGGCAGTGCAGGTCCGCTACCGCAGCGGTCCGGTCCAGGCTCTGCTGACGCCATTGCCGGCCACGGCCGCCGATGCGGCCGCGGGTCGGCCCCATCGCTGCCGGCTCCAGTTTGCCGAGGAGCAGTTTTCAATCACCCCTGGTCAGGCGGCCGTGTTTTACGACCAAGACATGGTGCTGGGGGGTGGTTTGATCCAGGCTGAGGGCCATCACCAGTAGGGATCGCTCGCCAGCTCCACCGTCAGCGCACCGCTGCGGCTGTGGGGCACGGTGGCGATGCAGGCGCGCACGGTGGTGCCGTTGACGTCGATCTCGCAGGCGCCGCAGCTGCCCCCCAGGCAGCCGGTGGGAATGGCGAATCCGGCGTCGCGGGCCGCGGCCAGCCAGTCGCATCCGACCGGCACCTCTGTGGTGTGCCCCCCCGGCCAGTGGATCTGCACCTGTTTCATGGTGCGCGCAGCAAGGGCTCCAGGTTGACGTGCTGCTCGAACGCATCGGCGAGCCGATCGAGCAGGGCCTCCCGCTGACGGCGATGGTGTGGTTGCTGTTCGCTCAGCAACGGCAACCCCTGGCGCGCCCGCAGGGTGTTGAGCCAGCGGCGGCGCCAGGGGCCGCTCTCGAACACCCCATGCAGGTAGGTGCCCGCCACAGCGCCCGAAACCCAGCCCAGGCCTTGCTCATGGCACAGGGGTTGGCAGGGCTCGAGGGCGCTGGTCGTGCCGCGGTGCAGTTCAAACCCCTCGATCACAACACTGCAGCCCCCCTGGGGTGTTGTGGCCGGCGACGGGGGCCACAGCGCCGGGCTGCTGCGTTGGCGCAGGGCCTTGCTGCCGCCGAACACCGTGCGCAGCGGCAGCAGATCCAGTCCGGCAACGCAGCCGCCACGGCCCCCCTCAAGCCCCTCGGGATCGCGCAATTCGCGTCCCAGCAGCTGCAGGCCGCCACAGAGGCCGAACACAGGCCCGCCGGCGCCGGCGTAACGCTGCAGCGCCGCCCCCAGCGTCGTGCGCTGCAGCGCCTCCAGGTCGCGCAGGGTCTGCTTGCTGCCTGGCACCACCACCGCGTCGGGTGCGCCCAGCTCCTCGCCCGGCGCCACCCAGCGCAGCTGCACGCTGGGTTCGGCCTCGAGCGGGTCGAGATCGGAAAAGTTGCTCAGGGAGGGCAGTTTGAGCACGGCGATCTCGAGCTCGGCCCCCCGTTTGCGGCCGCGGCGCTCGAGCAGATCGAGGGAATCCTCAGGCGGAAACAGTTCATCGAGCCAGGGCATCACCCCCAGCACCGGGATGCCGGTGTTGGCCT
>CAZJIF010000112.1:0-5534 GCA_964546045.1 uncultured Klebsiella sp.
CTGCTGCTGCCCAATACCTTTCAGCACTACCTGCTGGGGCTGTTCGCCGTGGCGAACAATTTCCCGGCCATCGGCCCCTTTCTCAGCCTGAGCCAGGGTTTACCGAAACGTCAGGTGCGCCGCGTGATCGCGCTGGCGAGCATCTCCAGCATGCTGATCATGCTGGGCTCCTACGTTCTGGGCACGGCGGTGCTGCAGTTCTTCGGCATCGGTGTCAGCGCGTTTCAGATCGCCGGCGGACTGTTGCTCGGGGCAAGCGGGCTCAGCATGCTCAACGCCAAGGATCCGGGCGATTCGCACGAGAAGAATTACGATAACAGCCGCGTGGATATGGGGCAGATGACGTCATCGGCGATTGTGCCGATCTCGCTGCCGCTCACCACCGGTGCCGGCACAATGTCGACGATCACGGTCTACGCCAACAGCGCCACCAGCTTCAATCACCGCGCTGAACTGTTGGCAGCGATCCTGGTGATGGCCCTGATCATTGCGCTGATGTTCGTGTTCGCCGCCCGGCTCACCTTGCTGCTGGGTCATGTGGGGATGACGGTGCTGATCAAAGTGATGGGTCTATTCACCCTGGCAATTGGGATTCAATTCATCGTCACCGGCTGCAGCACTATTCTCGAACAGATCCAGTTCCGAATCTGAGCCTGTGGTTCTGTTCACAGGGCAGCGGCACGGCGATCATGTCGAACCAGTCGGTTGATCTGGGCCGGTGCCCGCCTCTGCCGCTGCACGGGCCTCCCGCAGCAGCGCCGAGGGCTTGACGTGAAAGCGCTGCTGAAAGTCGATGCTGAACAGGCCCATCGCGTGATAGCCACAGGCCTGGGCAATGCTGCTGACGCTGTCCCCGGGGGCCGCCGCCAGCAGCAGCCTGCGGGCCAGATCCAAACGCTGGGCCCTGATCCACTGGGTGACCGTGCAACCCAGGCGCTCACGAAAGGCGTATTGCAGGGCGCGGCGCGAATAGTGGCTGCGGTTCTGCAGCACAGTCAGATTGAGCGGCTGATCCAGATTGGCCTTGATGTAACTGATCAGGTCGTCAACCGCATCCCGGGCACTGCCATGGGGACGCAGGGGTGAATCACCGCCAGACTCCTGGGAGCCATCGGCCACCGCAAGCACGGCGATCAGACCCAACAGGTGCTGGTCCAGCGCCAAGGTGCCCAGCACGGCGGCATTCGCATCCGTCAGGGCTGCAAAGCCGCGCAGGCTGACCGACAGCATGTCAAGCAGGCTGGCCTGCACCGCTCCATGGCTGGCGTGCATCCGTTGCAGGAGCAGCGGCTGTACGCCCTCAAGCTGCTGCAGTGGCGCCATCAGGCAGAGCACGTTGAAGCTCGTGCTCTGCCACTGAACCGGCGGCGGTGGCACCAGCAGCCAATCGCCGGCCACAGCTAGCGAGACCTTGTGGCCCTGCTGCAACTGCAGCTCACCGGCGGCGACGAACAGCAGGGAGACCCAGTCGCGACCAGGCAGGTCCATGGTGGTCGCCGTGCCGGCATGGGCCAACACCTGCACTTGATTGAGATTGCGGTGGAATGCGCGATCTCCACAATCAGCCGAAACCGCCGCGTTACGCCAACAGGCCAGAGGCAACGGCGCCTCGAAAGCCACAGCAGGCAGGGAACAATCAGGCCAGGGCAACAAGTGCTTTTCAAACGGATTGGCATGGATCAAGGTGTTGCTCCATGCCTCCATTGGGTCACCCTTAGATTACAAAAGGGACCGCTCCTTGGCTTTGACCAAAGACATTTCTAGCAGGTAAGCAGCCAGGTTGGACAGGGATCTGCCCTGTTCACTACTGCACCTTTCCAGCTCACGGTAGGCAACATTGGCAAGCGTGATCGAGATTCTGACCGGTTTGCGAAACAGAAGCGAAGACGATGGTTCTTGACTGATCATGAAACCCCCTCAAGGAGAACCTTCGAACGGAATTCGAAGTCGATACAAACCACAGTCAAGCAGCTCCACACAACAGAACCAAGGCCTACAACCCTGTCGCAAACCAAGAGTGCACATCCCTTGAAAATCTGCACATTTCTGACAGAAGGCAGTCGGTCTTCCACTCATTAGCCTTTTCGTGATCGGCCTGCCGTTACCGCAGGCGCGCGAGACAGCAATGCACTCCTCTGCCCCCGATGCCGGCCCCGTGGTGGCGATCGGAGCTTCTGCCGGCGGCCTCGAGGCCCTGCGCGAGCTGTTGGCCCGACTGCCCGCAGGCGCCCGGGCAGCGTTTGTGATCGCCCAGCATCAGGCCCCCGACCACACCAGCCAACTGGCGGAGCTGCTGGGCCGCGTCACCCCGCTGCCGGTGCAGGTGGCCCAGGATCCAACGCCGCTGCAGCCGGGACAGATCGTGGTGATCCCGCCCAACCGGGACGCCACGGTGGCCAACGGCCAACTGCGGCTCAGCGATCCGTTGCCCCGCTTTGGGCCCAGCCCGTCGATCGACCGTCTGTTCGAATCGCTGGCCCAGGACTGCGGCGAGCGCAGCCTGGCGGTGGTGCTGTCAGGCACGGGCTCCGACGGGGCCTGTGGGCTGCGGGTGGTGGGCGCTGCCGGTGGCATCACCCTGGTGCAGAGCCCCGAAAGCGCCCGCTTTGATGGCATGCCACGGGCTGCCCTGAGCCTGGGCAACGCCGACCTGGTCGCCGATCCGGCCGAACTGGGCGACCAGCTGGCGGCATGGCTGGGCCAGGGCCAGATCAGGCCCCTGGAGAGCAACCTGAGTCACGCCCCCCTGCTGCTGAGCAGTGCGGCAGCGCAGCTGCAGCAGTGCACCGGCATTGACTTTTCCCAATACAAGGAATCAAGCCTGCGGCGTCAGTTGCAGCGGCGCATGGCGATTCGCGGTCTGAGCCAACTGGAGGACTATTTGCCCCTGCTGGCCGCCGAACCGGCCGAAGCCCAGGCCCTGGCCCAGAACCTGCTGGTCAATGTCACGGCGTTCTTTCGCGATCCTGAGGCCTTTACCGCCCTGGCCAAACATCTGCAGCCCCTGATCGACCGGCGCCGCGGCAGCGACAAACTGCGGGTGTGGGTTCCAGGCTGTGCGACAGGCGAGGAGGCCTACACGCTGGCGATGATCCTCAGCGAGGCCCTGCATCACCCCGCCGATCTGGGCCAGCAGCTCAAGATCTTTGCCACCGATCTCGATGAGCAGAGCCTCAATGTCGGCCGCCGCGCCACCTACCCGCTGGCAGCGGTGAATGCGATCCCCGAACGCTATGTGGAGCGCTTTATCAGCAAAAAGGACGACACGATTGAGGTTAGCAAGCAATTGCGCAACTGCCTGGTCTTTGCGCGGCACAACATCAGCGAAGACCCGCCCTTTCCAAACATCGATCTGATCTCCTGCCGCAACACGCTGATCTATTTCACGCAGCCGCTACAGGAACGGGTGGTGGATCTGTTCAGCTTTGCGCTGGCGCCTGGAAGCCTGCTGTTTCTGGGGGGGTCCGAATCCCTGGGACGCGCGGCCCTGGGGTTCAGCGTGCTGAATCCCGTGCACCGCATCTATGCGCGCAGCCAGGGACCCGGACGGCCGCGCAGCCGCCTGACCCTGGCGATGCCGCTGCAACGGCTCGCCCCGATCCAGCGCGCCTCCAACGACCTCAACATGCCGCGGGAATCGGTTCCCGAGCAGCACATCAACCTGATCGAAGCCCTGGTCCGCACCCTGGCCCACCCCTGCCTGGTGCTGGACGAAAACCACGATCTGGTCGAGGTGGTCGGCGATGTGTCGGCCTACTGCCGCATCCCCGAAGGTCGGCTGACCGCGGCGGCGGGCGCCCTGCTGCGGGCCGAGCTGCAACCCGAGGCACGCACCCTGTTTCTGTTGGTGCGCGCCGACCGCAGAGCCGCCAGTAGCGGCCTGCTGCATCTGCCGGACCGGGAGCTGGCGCTGCGGCTCGAAGCCGCCCCCCTGCAAGTGGGCGAGCGGGCCCTGACCGTGCTGTCGTTCATCGAGCAGCGCGAGGCTCCGTCCGAAGCGGTGCCCGGGTTGGCCAGCAGCGACCGCGATGCCGCCTTTGCCCGCGAGATCGAGCGCCTGGAGCGCGAGCTGCTGTCCAGCCAGGACACCCTGCGCCGATCGATGGCCGATCTGGAGCAGGCCAACGAAGAGCTCGAAGCCTCCTCCGAGGAACTGCAGGCCTCCTCTGAGGAGCTGCAATCGTCGAATGAAGAACTGGAGGCCTCCAACGAGGAACTTCAGGCCACCAACGAGGAGCTGGGAACCCTGAACCAGCAGCTGCGCATTCGCAGCGACGAACTGGAACGGCTCAACACCGACCTGGAGAACATCCAGAGCTCGTTGAGCCAGGGGATGGTCATCGTCGACCGGCAGCTGCGCATCACGCGCTTCTCACCCCTGGCTGTGCGCGTGTTCGGCCTGGTGGACAGCGACATCGGCCAGCCGCTGATTGGCGTGCCCACCACCGTGCCCCTGCCCGAGCTGCGCGATGCCCTGCTGGCGGTGGTGCACGGCGAAGAGCGCCGCAGCATCGAGGCGACCAGCGAAGAGGTGGCCTATCTGGCCCAGGTGATGCCCTACCGCGACCGGGAAGGCACCCGCCTGGGCGCGATCATCACGCTCACCGACGTGTCCGAGATGGTGGCCCTGCGGCGCTCGGCCGAGGCCGCCCTGCGCGAATTCGCCAGCCTGGCCGACGCCCTCGAGCAGGCGGTGTGGAAACGGGACCACACGATGGAACGGATCCTGTACATGAGCCGCCGCATCGAGCGGCTCACCGGCTGGAGCGCGGCCGAGCTGTGCCACGACCCCCAGCTGTTCGATAACGCCATTCATGCCGACGACCGGGCGCGGGTCGCCGCCGCCCGCCACGTCCCGGGCGCGGGCTGGAGCGTCACCTACCGCTTGCACCGGCGGGATGGCCAGCTATCCACCCTGCAGGAAACGGCCACCGTGCTCAACGACGGCCACGACCATTCGATCGTCGGCACCCTGACCGACGTGACCGAGCAGCACCGCCTCGAGCAGCACTCCCGTCTGCTCGCCCAGGGCTTTGAGACCCTGATTGCCCACGGCAGCGCCGCCGTGGCCCTGCTCGATCACAGGCTCTGCTGTGTGGCGGCAAGCCCAACCCTGGCGGCTGCCCTGGGCAGCCCGCCGGCGAGCCTGCTCAGCCGCAGCCTCGAGCAGCTGGAAGCCAGCGCCGGCAGCGCCGGACTTGAGCTCGAGCAACTGCCCCTGCAGGCCAACGGCCAGGTGCTCGGCAGCCTGCTGCTGGCCCAGGTGGACCGCCGCGACGGCTGAGGGCGCCCTGCTCAGCGCACCACCAGCACCGGGCAAGGGCTGGTGGCCAGCACCTTCTGGGTTTCGCTGCCCAGCAGCAGGCCTTCGAGGCCGCGGCGCCCGTGCGAGGCCATCACAATCAGATCGCAGCCCAGTTCGCGGGCGGCGGTGACGATCGCCAAATGGGGCGAAGCGTGCTCAACCGCCTGCTGGGACGCCTGCAGGCCGGCGGCGCGCACCTGGGCGATCGCAGCGTCCATCACGGCTTCGG